>NZ_FXTB01000012.1 GCF_900182605.1 Saccharicrinis carchari | reverse complement strand
CATTGTCTCTAAAACAATTTTAATAACTGAGGAGCAGAAAATGTTAGCAAAATTGTTTAACTTCTAATTTGGGTGTCCCAGTGTCGAACTCAGGAGCGCCACATCCCTTATCTTAAATGACGGATTTACAGTTGAGACAATTTCACAGCACTTGTTTTACTTCATTTCCTTAAATTACGAGGCTTTCAACTGTATCCGTGTCATTTTAGGAATTGAAATGCTATTTTTAAATGACGGATTTACAGTTCCTCAGTTTGTTGTGCTGATGGTTCACCTTACAACACTATAAATCCACTAGTTCAACTGCATTCATGTCATTTTAAAGCTCTACGTTATATCTTAAATGACGGATTTACAGTTTGTGTTAGTTACTAAGCTATTATATCCTGCAATAGCAAAGGACTTGGCAGTAAACTTGTTATTTAAAAATAATAATCTCTTTACTTAAATGACAGATTTACAGTTGTTGGTTACTTCTATACTAATTTGTTCAACTTAACACCTCAAAACCAGGTATACAACTGCATTCGTGTCATTTTTGGGTGCGTATACTCTCTTAAATGACGGATTTACAGTTGGAAGAATATCTATGTACTGGTTAACTTCTGCCAACCCAATAAATACTACGATGCAAACTGTATTCTTGTCATTTAAGAGAATTATGAACTACCTTAAATGACGGATTTACAGTTTGCATACAGGTTAAATACCTATTACTCTTCATATCAGGTGAATCCGCATGTACAACTGCATTCATGTCATTTAGAAGAATGCTTTTATATTAAATGACGGATTTGCAGTTTAGACGTACGGTGCAAAACGATAAAATCCTATCCGAACATTAGGAATTTAAAAAATTGAAGCCAAATGATTCACGGTTATCATCAGAAAAAAAACTATGACAATAAACTAGATACGATGTCTTTTAAACCGACAAATAGTTTGGAAGATCAATCTATTTATAACTTCTATAAAACAAATATGATTTAAAGTTGCTGAAAAATAAAATAAAAAAAGTTAAATATGAAATTCATTCATTACTGTTTTTTTATTATATTTGCTTTACCCCATATAAATATAATTTTACTTCTGAACCATTTCATATAATCTCTACATAAATGAAAAATAAATTCTTAGCTTTCACCGTATTATTAAGTGCAATGTCCTTAACAACAAAGGCTAATCTAAAGGATGCACTGGAACCTGTTTTGGATGATTGGATTGAACCCGCTTACCCCGTAATCGTCGGAATCGTATTTATAGTGGGGGTTATTGTTAATCTTGGAAAATTTACGAACGAAGACACCAGAGATATTAAAAAGGGTATCATTAACATCGTAATTTTTCTTATCGTAGTATTGGCTGTTGGTGGTATATACACGGTTATCAGGAACACCACGCTTTGATGAAATCTTTTAAGATCTACAAGATAAACGCCAAGCCGATAGTCTTTGGCCTTGATCTTTCTCTCTTTTACATCTTTATAACGGCTATAGTAATTTGTGTTTTTGTTTTAATATCCAAGGTAACACTTACCAAGCTGCTCCTATTGTCGCTTGTTGTTATAGCCACCTATATCGTTTTAAAGATATTGTCGGATAAGAACATCGTTCTTTCCATGCTAAAGGATAAGTTGCCTAAGAAGATTAGAAATGCCTTATGACCGTTTACATTGAGCAGACGCCCCCCTTACTGGCTGTTGAGAACAATACAGCTTATTCCTGTAATGGTAATGTGATTTATTGCTACAAACTGGAATTAAAAGAGGCCTACTCCTGTTCTGAGGCACACTATGATGAAATCCACACCATCTGGCATACTGCATTAAAATTGCTCGTACCTGGCACCATAATCCACAAACAAGACATTTTTTTACGGGGCAAATACGATTCTTCTGTTCTTCCCACCGATAATTATTTACAAAAGGCTACGGCCAGGCATTTTAATTGTCGTGAAAAAACAGAGCATTTCTCCTATCTCTTTTTCATGTACCCCGACTCCGAGCTGTTGAATGCGGAACATATCAAAAATCCGTTCAAAAAAATGCTGTCGCTAAAAGAGCTAAAGAAGGAAAATGAAAAGAAAGAAATATTTTATAGTGAAGTAAGGAAATGTACAGAGTTCATCAACAGTTCGCGCCTTCTATCCCTTAGCGAACTTGGAAAGGAAGAAATAGAATACCTGAGTTTTGCCTACTTTAACGGTTTCTACCATGATCGTATCACCGAATGTTCCTTCAACAGCAAGGAGTCGCGGGTAGGGGACAAGCTCATAGGTATTTTCTCCGTCAACAACCTCAAGCAGTTCCAGTGCGAGAACCTCAAAAACTGCGTAAAAGACGATAAGATGTCATCTGACAGCTACACCTACTTCAAGGGTTTCTCCGAAGACCTCTCGTTCGGGATACCATGCGACCATATATACAACCAGGTAATTTTTATTAAAGACCATATCAAGGAAAGGAATATTCTGGCCAATACGCAAAAAGACCTTTACGGGGCCAGGAAGTTCAGCAAAGAAAACGAAGTCAATTCGATCAAGCTGGGAAAATATCTCGATACGCTTTATGACGATGATTCCGCACGTTTGGTATATGCGCACAACAATGTAATTTTTCTGGCCAGGGACAAGCAAGAATACGAACAGACAGAAGAGCAGATATCGGGAATATTTAAACGAATGGACATCGTTCCTTTTTATCCCACCAGAGACAACAAAACAAATCTGTTCGTCAACTCATTTTTCGGATTCACCTCCGCATTGGACATCAACTCGATCTATGGGCCCATAGACCTAAACCAACCCCTGTGCCTTTTCAACAACATTACCAACTACAAAGAAGATGTAAGAGGCATCATATTGAACGAGCGTCTGTTTAACACGCCCATTAAGATAGACATCTGGGACAGCGAAAAAAAATACATGAACGCACGCAATTTCTTTATACTGGCACCGACGGGGGAGGGCAAATCGGTATTGGCCCAACATATATTCAGGTTGTTCTATGAGGAGAATAAAATACTTGTGATCGTAGACCTGGGCGGCAGCTACCGGAAACTTTCCGCACTTTACCCGGACGCTGCATACATCCGGTACGAAGAGGGGAGGAGCCTGGGCATAAACCCCTTTGCCGTGAACGGAGTAACGGATCTGACCACCGGCAAGATAGAGGTGCTGACGAACTATGTTTTCAAACATTATATTTACGAACGCCTCCCCAGTGCCGAAGAGGCGGTATCCATGCGAAAGATCATACGCTGTTATTACAACACAGTAGAAAGCAACTACTCATTTCCGGGTTTTGTAGAGTTCGTGGATCGTTATAAAAACAATCTGTTGAGCAGCTTGGAGATCAAGGACGAATTCTTTAGTATAGACCGGTTTCTGCACAACTGCAAAGAGTATATAGACGACGGGGTTTATGCCCATTTGTACAATTCGGACAAAGAAATAGAAGACCTCACGAACAAAAGGTTGATTGTGTTTGAACTGGATGAACTAAAGGACAATGAAAAGTTATTGACCATCATGCTACACCTGATATCCGACACCGTACAGAACAAAATATGGAAGGATAAATCGACGAAAGGGGTCGTATTCTTCGACGAGTTCGCTAAGATGCTAAAGTTCCCCTCCGTCCTCAGCTCGGTAGAATATTATTCACAGGCCATCAGAAAACAGGAAGGAGCCCTGGGGCTTGTGTTGCAGACACCCAACCAGTTGCCTGACACACCAGGGGCAAAATCCATTATTGAGAATACCCAAGTACTGTACGTATTGAATAACGAAAAAGGGTATAAGCCTATCATTGATCGCTTTAACCTGACGGAGCACGACAAAAATCAGCTGATGAGCATACGCAACAATTATAACGGACAGATACGTTATTCGGAATTTATGCTCAAAAGAGGTTCGCATTCGCACATATATAGGTTGGAGCTGCCCAAGGAGGTCTTTTATGCCTATCAGACCGACGGTGCGGATTACGAAAGCATCATGAACTTGTACACAGAAACAGGGAACATGGCAACAGCTATAAACGAGTACATCAACCAACAGCAATAGTTATGAAACGTTTTTTGTTAACCTTGACACTGATAACTTTTACGTTTATAATAACGGGACAGTTACCGGTGACGGATGCCACCCTGGCAGGCCTTATGATCGAACAATCAACAATGCGAACGGAGGCTAACGTTACCATTGGGAAGCAATTGATAGAAGCTTCGGAACAGACAAAACGGCTAAGCGATACCTATCGACTGATGAAAGAAGCCAACGACAAATTGAAAGAAGTTTCGACATTCATCGCCAAATTCTCTTCCATAGCTAATATACTCAACAACCAAAAGTACCAGTATAACAGGATAAAAAAGGCCGTAGAGCGCTTTTCGGACAGCAAATATGTAACGGTAAACGAACTTCGCGTATTGCAGCGGTGCTCCACCAGATTCCTGAAAAACACCAATGAGTTAATCGGCCTGGCAAACGATGTAGTTACACCACACAAATCAGAGATGAACGATGCAGAACGCATTTCCCTCTTGATTAAAATCAACGAAAAGATGGATTCGGAATCCAGTGCGATAGATTATACCATCCGGAATTTAGAAGAAATCGAAGACCAAAGAGCCGCCATGGCGGGCGCCGAAAATGTAATGAAAAAGGTATTTGTAGGAAAGTGACATGCTGAATTTACAAGACATTACAAACATATATAACGAGATGTTCGAGATAAGCTTTGTCGGGACTTTTGTCGTCACGGCCAAGGTTATAGGCGCCTTGCTCATCATCATATCCATTTATTCCAGACTGTTTAAAAACTTCGGCCGCTTTGAGCAGCTTCTTGTAAAGGAAAAAGACGAATCGTCCTTGCCTTATATCTTAATCCGCGGTTTGGTATTGATCGTCATTATCAGTTTGTCCACAGAAATATTTACGTTGACGGACAGCGTGTTCTCGGCCATCGAAAAGGAATTTGTCGAACAGCACACAGAGAGCTTTGACATGATGGAATTTATAAAAGATCCATATGCAGAGAAACAAGAAGAGATAATAAGTTTTAGCATAACTAGCTTGCTCTCCGTTATCATTACCAAGATTCAGGCCGTATTGAGCGGCAAATGGATTATTAGTGGAATAATGGGCATGCTGATGTATATGTTGGACGGTATCATTTACGGTCTGTTTTTATGCGAACGTTTTTTTGTTCTCGGCATGTTAAAGCTGCTGTCTCCGTTAATCATCGCTTTTTCCATTTTTGAGAAGTTCAGGGATAAATTCTATGAGTTGATCAAGGTGTTTCTGAGATGGTACCTGGTCATTATCCCCTTCTTTGCGGTAAATATCTTTTGCGGCATGATAGTCAGAAACATGCCCGATGCAATGACAAGTATGGCTGGCGAGACGGGAGGGGAGTTGCTGTTCAATTCTGCACGGGCAATGTTTTATCTGTTCTTGATCATCTTAAAATTCAAACTATACAAAAGATCCAGGATATTGTTACAAGAAATTATAAAATAATGAAGCCCGAAAACAACATATACAAAGCATTGCGAAGAAACAGAGCCATAACCATAGGTGCCGTTACGACAGCCTGTGTTACTATCGTTTCTGCCTTTGTATTTGCGTTCAGTGTTTATACCTATCAGATGAACCATGCCCTTACTATAGATCAAAGTGGTGACTTATTGCCCCTAAAATACATCGACATCAACGAAAGTTATAAAATAGAAGCAGCACACCACGTAGAGATGTTCCACCGGTATTTTTACCGTTACGATAAATCCTCATTTAACACACAGATAGACAAGGCGCTTTGGTTGGCCGACGAAACGGCCGAGAACATATATCTACTGTTACAAAACGAGAAATGGTTCGAGCGGGTGGTACAGTTCAATATTATACAGGACATAGAAATAAAGCCGGGCAACATATTGATAGAAGGCGAAAAAATACCATTCACGTTCAGGGCCAGCAGTATTGTACGGATCGGTCAATTTGGAAAAGTCAACCGCTATCAGTTAGAAACCAGCGGCGTGGTAACCAAGGTACACCGGAACTATCCGCTAAACCCGCACGGTTTATTGATCACCGAATTTAAGGAAATCGAAAAATTGGAGGTGAAAGATGACTAAAGACAATAAAGTAAAGCTGATCGTGGCTTCGGTTATCCTATTTGTGGTGATGCTGATGTCGGTGTATATCGTGTCGGTATATGGAGGAAATGGAAATACAGGCAAGGACAGCGAGCAGGTTTCATTTGCTGCCCCGGAACTGGAAAAAAAGGAGTATGAATATAACCGGCGCATAGACCTGGTCAATGCAAAAGCTGACCAGTCCGGGATAGGGGCGGAAGGTGCAAGCGAAAAAGAATCAGCTATCGAAATACAGGAAATGGAAGTCAACCCGTTTTTGGCCCAAACGAATAAAGCTGCGAAAAAACCAAACGCGGAAAGCAATCCTGCAGACAACATTGGGACATACAGCAAAACATCGATAACAAATAAGGCAGGCCACACGAGCAAACAAGTGGGGAAAGAGAAAAACCTATCCGCTCAGGAACCGATCGAGCAGAGACCTGTCAAAAGAAGAAAAGAACGGTACCTGGATTCTTCCGGAAATAAAGGGACAGCAACAAAGATTATTTCTTTGTCGATACCGTGCAAGATATATGGAGCGCACAAGGTGACCAACAACTCGAAGATAAAAGCGAGGATTACCGAAGATGTGGTCATCGACAATATAAAAATAAAGCGGAACACCATCGTGACCGGTATAGCCCAACTGACCAGCACAAAAGTGAATATACGTTTCGAGACCATTCAATATCAAAACAAGACGATACCCGCAAATATGCGGGCCTATAGTAGGGACGGGCTGGAAGGGATTTACATAGAGGGGGGCATCCAGGACGATGTAAAGAAGGATGCTTACGATGAAATCATCGATGCCACCAGTACCAGTACGGTCGATCATATTCCGGTGGTAGGTGGTATCATCAAATCAGCCACAAAAAAACAGAACAACAAAGTTTACGTGAGCATACCCAACGATTACACCATATATCTAAAAAAATAACTGGCATAACTGCCCCGTCTTTGCGGGGGCCGGTACAAATAATAATAGAATGAAGAATATAAGCCTATTCATCTTTTGGTTCGCTGCCCTTGGACTGTATGGCCAAGCATTGAGAACCATACCTATTTCGGACGTAAAGACCACTATCATGTACTTTCCGGAAGATGTAAAAGATGTAGATGTGGGTTTCCCTGATGATTTTGACAAGACTTATATGGGAAAACTGGTAAAAATAACAGCCCTGGGTACTTTTAATTATATCACGAACCTAAGCGTCACCACTTCTTCGGGCATCTATGGATTCGACATCACGTACAAAGAAGATCCAGAGAAAAAGTATTACACAATCGCCCCGGACAACAAGGCCATCACTTTCAGCGAGCCACTAACGGAGTCCAAAGAAAGAAAAGAGGAAATAAAAGACAAACCGGACATCATCAACACCATTTTGTCCATCGACCAGGACGCCTACCTGGAGTACCGACAGCAACAACTCGTGTATTTTGTGTTGAACGCGGCCTATGTAAAAGATGAAAAGATATATTTCCATTTGTCCATAGACAACCGTTCGGCCATCGACTACGATATCGATTATATATCCGTAAAAAATAAATCGACCAGAAAAAACACCAAAAGGATGGCCAAGGAACAGTACGACATCCCTTATACATCTCACGCCTTATTCCAAAAGGTAAAGGTAAAAGAAAAGAAATCTTTTGTCATCGAAATAGAAAAACTCACGCTACAAGAAAAGACAAAGATAGAAATCGGAATCCATGAGCTGGATGGGAGCCGGGACGGCATATTCAGTTACACCCAAAAGGACTTTAAGAAGATAAAGTTGTTAGAAGACAAGGTGAATTTATAAGTGCAAGGTTTGTGCTTACAAAGTATTTTTAGTGTTAACCAATTAAAACTCAATAAAATGAAAAACGTACAGAGAACAACAATTGCATTGATTCTATTAATTTTTGCATTTGCCAGCTGCGAAAAAGATGAAAATAATTCTGTCAATATTATTGATAAGGATTTACCAACAAGCATAGTCGGTAGGTACTGGGGTGTTAGCCCAAATGAGGTGTCAGTAGGAGATGTGTTTACGACCATATACATAGGTGATATACATGGTAGGTATAGTGAATATGGTATCACTGTAAGCTACTTCAAAAAATACGATTCAGAGACAGCTCCCATACTTTTCATTGATGAGATCAAGTATGAGTCGTATCATGCATACGAAAAGGAAAACAAAATATATTTTGAAGACAGGGCATCAAAACAAGTTATCCTCATAATGGAACAAGTGAATTTTTCTGTTGAAAGTGGATCATCTTTAATTGAATACGGATATAACGAACAAAAAATTAAACAGAAGCATTATTCAGCTTCTTTTGACTAATTGTCACTCCAATCATAATCCGTCATATCATGAAATATCTAAACCTTTTATTTTTAATACTATTAGTGACAGCAAGCACATCTGTTTACTCTCAAACAGAAACAACAGATTTTGAGATAATAGCAACTCCAAGCTTTGGCGATGAAGAACAATTGCTATTCCTCAAATTCAATAAGAATGAAGATAGCTACAACGCTGAAGATATAAGATGGTATTACAAATTTCAGATAGACTTTATAAACGGTGACAAGTGGGTAGAATTGCCAGAATATAGAGGGAAATCGGTAATAGAATCTAAACGGAAGTTAAACCCGTGGCCCGAACAAGGTTCGGATTTTAAAGATACTAGGGTACATATTGGAAATAAAATGAGCGCGCCATTCATACCCAAGTATGAACCTGGCATGGGCATTAAAAATAACTTGGCAACTGCAAGTTCAGAAAATATTTGCTACGGTGAGAATGTTGATATAGAATTATCAGCAGAGAGCTCGGATAATATAATAGGACTTTTTTGGTCTGGAGATTACATGTGGTTTTATTCGGATAATGGAGAAAAATCCTTTACAGCATATAGCTATTCCAATAGCAATCCTAAAACCACGCATAATCTTACAAAAGAAACTGTGTTTTATTGTTTTGCCAAGTTTGATCATTTTATATCTGGGAATAATCCACATTGGAACTATATTGGAAGAAAAACTATATCTGTATATAAGCCTTTTGATGGTGGGGCAATCAGCTCAGATCAAACCATTTGTTACGATGCAGTTCCTACCGCATTAACAGGAACCACGCCCATGGGTGGAGACGAAAGTTATACTTACCAATGGCAAAGCTCTATTGACAACTCAACCTGGAGCAACATTTCTGGTGCAACCAATTTAAATTACCAAGCATCAAATTTAAAAAATGCCACACACTACAGAAGGACTGTAAACAATACTTGTGGTTCTGATAATTCAAATACAGTTACAATTACAGTTAGGGATGGCCTGAACCCCGGTTCTTTCAGTTCAGATCAGACTATTTGTTACGATACAGCCCCCATTAAACTAACAGGCACTACACCTACAGGAGGAAACAGGGACTACACATACCAATGGCAAAAATCTATCAATAACTCAAATTGGGTTAATATAGGGGGAGCGACGGCTGCAAGTTATCAACCCCAATCAATAGTCAATACTACGTACTATAGGAGAACAGTGAATAATATTTGTAGTTCAGAAAATTCAAGCTCCATTACAATTACTGTTATGGATGATTTGAATCCCGGTTCCATTAGCGACAACCAGACCATTTGTTACGGTACGGTGCCCACTATCTTAAATGGTACTGCGCCTGCCGGTGGCAACGGAACATATACCTACCAATGGCAAAAATCGCTGGACAACACCAGTTTTACTAATATTAGCGGCGCAACAACATCGGCATACCAACCGTTGGAACTAAACCAAACAACTTATTTTAAAAGGATAATAAACAATACCTGTGGCTCGGCAGAATCGAACATCGTGAAGGTAACGGTTCATAATCAGTTGGCGCCAGGGACCATTAGCCCGAACCAAAGCATTTGCTACGGCTCTACACCTACTAAGTTAAATGGGACTGCACCAAGCGGCGCTGATGGTACATATTCACATCAATGGCAAAGATCGCTGGACGGCATCAGTTTCACTAATATTAGTGGTGCAACAACATTGACTTATCAAGCAGAGGAGCTGACTCAGACAACTTATTTTAAAAGGATAACCAACAATACCTGCGGTTCGGTAGAATCGAACATGGTTAAGGTAACGGTTTATAAGCAGTTGGCTCCGGGGGTTATCGGCACGGACCAGACCATCTGTTACGGTTCTGCACCTATCAGGCTAAAAGGAACAGTTCCCACGGGAGGCGACGGGACATATACATACCAGTGGCAGAAATCACTAAATGGCAATAGCTTCAACAATATCAGCGGTGCAACATCATCAGTTTACCAACCCGCTCAGCTCACTCAAACAACTTACTTTAAAAGGATAGCAGATGATGGATGTAATTCGGCAGTATCCAATACCGTTACAATTATTGTCAGAGCCGATATTTCCGAAAATGCGATCAATAGCAGCCAAACTATTTGCTATAATTCCGCTCCCCAAATCATAATTGGCAACAATATGAGCGGAAGCGACAATGTATTCCGTTATCAATGGCTTAAATCACAAGATGCCGTTAATTTTATTGATATATCCGGTGCAAATAAATTTAGCTATCAACCTGGTAACCTTACCCAAACAACCTATTTTAAAAGGATAGCAAATAATCAATGTGCAAATACGGAATCAAACAAAATAATGGTTGTTGTCCGACCCAAATTTAGTTCCGGTTCGATAGGGGTTAACCAAACAATCATTTATGGAAGTAAACCTCATGTGTTAAGTTCCGATACACCTACAACAGGAGGTAGCGGCAATTATTCTTATCAATGGAGATCTTCTACAGACGGGACTAACTATATAGATATTCCGGGGGCTAAATCAGTAAGTTATCAGCCAGATAACTTAACGCAGACTACCTATTATTACCGTCTTACCCGCGACAGCGAATGTGGAGAAGCCAATACCAACGTGGTAATTATTACTGTTAATACAGAACATCAACTTATAGGGACTATAGGCGATAGTCAAATAATATGCTTCAACACAAGTCCCAATGGACTGAGTAGTTCAGGGATGAATGAGGATGAAGTCATTTATCAGCAATGGCAAAGGTCAATTGATGGATCAAATTGGAATGATATCCCGGGTGCAACAGGCCCAAGGTATAATCCTTCGGTATTGAATACGACCACATATTATAAGAAACGGGTTACCACAGCCAGCAATGGCGAATTGGAAACCAATATTGTTACCATTACGGTAAAAGATAAATTTAACCCAGGCTCCATTGGGAACGACCAAGCGATTTGTTCAGATAACAAACCAAAGCCCATAGTCACATTAACACCTCCAAACCAGGAGGTATTTAATAAATGGGAGAGCTCTGACAATAGTACGTCGTGGAATGTTATTGCCAATGAAACAAAGGACTATCTGGAACTTCCGATCATTGAAGAATCTACATATTTTAGAAAGGTGGTAAGCTCTGAATGTGGAGAACTTGAGACACCCCCGGTATTGATAACTGTCAATCCCCCGTTGGTCGGCGGAAACATAGAGGAGGCTCAAGTTATAGATTATAACGGGATACCCTTGTTGCTAAAAGGTTCAATACCAATTGGAGGTAATGGCATATATGGCTTTATGTGGGAAAAATCAATAGATGATGAAAATTGGACTCAAATTCCAGATGCCTCAGAAATAAATTACCAACCCGGAAAACTAACGCAAACTACATATTTTAGGCGGATAGCATCAAGTGGGGATTGTGACCTTGCTTATAGTAATTCCATAAAAATATTTGTCCACAGTGAGCTTATTCAAAGTAAGATTAACGGGAATCAAACGATTTGCCATAATTCAAAACCTAATGTATTACGAGGAACGGAAGCGGCAGGCGGCATCGGTATATTCAATTACTATTGGGAGAAATCGACAGATGGTGAAGATTGGGAAGAGCTATACGGCAACAATCAATTAATCTATCAACCTAAAAAATTAACCAGTAAAACCTATTTCAGATTAAGGACCCAAAGTGGCTCCGACATCAAATATTCCAACGTAGTAACAATCACAACGCTCGAACCTGTTTTGACGCCGACGGCAATGAACCTTAATACCCAGTATTGTATTGATGATGTGGTTAAACTAATATTGAATACTGAACGAGACTATATCTGGTACAATGCCGAAATGCAGCAAATAGAAAGAAACAAACAATTGCTATTTGAAGCAAAAGATCCAATAACAATTTATTATCAGACTATTGACAACATCGGCTGTCCCGGTGACCTAAAACAAGCGGCCATAAACGTGGATTATGTGGATACGGATATCACGACCAACGCGATTGATCCCGGCTCCGTTGAAAATGGGGAGCGGCTTACCATCGATCCTGGCGTAACCAGTAATTTTGCATCGGGTGAATTGACCTACACCTGGACTTTCGATCACCAGGAGAAAGGATGGTACGAAACCATGTTTGATGCCTCGCCCTCGCAATATTTCCATTGGAAAGGATGGTATGATATTACACTCGCTACGGAAACACCTTCCGGTTGTACATATACGTCCCATGTTCCTTCTGCTTTTTATGTGAACGAGGAAGCGAAAGACGAAAGGATTAAATCTATTTATAGGGGGACGAAAGCATCCAATCTCCTCGATCCCGGGTTTGGACTGGATAAGGACTTATCAATAAAGGTTTATCCTTCTATTTTTAATGCTGCTTTAAACGTGGAAATAAAAAATACGGAGGCAAAACTCAAGTTTGTGCTATTTGATATGAGTGGCAAAAAATTGATTGACAGACCAATCGAAAAAGGAACGCGTTCCATCTCAACCGCCAAGCTGGCCGAGGGCATCTATCTGGTACGGATCATAAACCAAGATGGTGCTGCGCTCTATACAAATAAAGTAATCCGGCACTAACTGGCCACCTGCCTGCCGCAGGCAGGGAGCGAATAAATCACTTAATACCGGTGCAATAATATTTTTTGCTAAATATTTAAACATATGAAGAATACGCTATATCTATTTTTAAGCCTCACCCTGCTCGCTTCGTGCGACACGGGGGAGGATAGCTTTTACCACAGTAACCAAGCCCCCACAATAAGCATCAAAGGGCATAGCCATACGGATTTCGGTAAGCACCAAAGCGATTCCGTAAAGTTTGAGGAAGTCTATTATCAGCTCGATTACCTGGTCCTGGACGAAGAAAAACTGGATATCGATGTGGCCGTAGATTCTATATTCCGCTACGAGATAGAGGAAGATAAAATAGTGTTCGGCGCCGAAAAAATCGGTGCCAGTAATGTTTACATTACTGTTACGGATGCTTGGAAAAGAGAGGACAAACTGCTGTTTAACCTTACCTGCTTTGAGAATCTGCCCCCGGTGGCTTCCTTGCAAATTGATGCGCTGCAAAACGTTAGGGAATACAAATTCGATGCAAAGGGAAGTTATGACACGGATGCCAAATATGGAGGTAAGATTGTGCTCTATCGTTTTTTTGTCAACGACAAAGAAATTGAAAAGAGCTACCACACTTACATGAACTACACCTTCCCCAAAAGCGGAGAATACAAAATCGGGGTCCAGGTAAAAGACAATAACGACGAATGGTCTGCCATCGTGCAAAAAACG
The DNA here is from genome assembly GCF_900182605.1 of Saccharicrinis carchari. NCBI lineage: Bacteria > Pseudomonadati > Bacteroidota > Bacteroidia > Marinilabiliales > Marinilabiliaceae > Saccharicrinis > Saccharicrinis carchari. The sequence goes on along the minus strand of NZ_FXTB01000012.1, from coordinate 74,207 downwards.
CTTACTATTTAACAGCCCTAAAACAATTGGCATGAAGCATCTATCTGTTCTGATCATACTAATGGCATGTGCCCAGCTAAGGGCTCAAAGCTATATTAAGGATAGCGCCGAGCCGCACAGCTACGACGCAAAAACCACGGAGCTTGTTTATCTCTTTACCAAATCGGGTATGGGCATCGAGGCCAGCTTCTGCAATGTCGATAAACGGGGCTTAATCAATCAATATAGCCTATCGTACGATAAGGGTGAGTTTACAGATACCAAAACAAAATACAGTATCTATGCTGCCTATTTCGGCAAGATAAAAATACTGTATAACAGCGACAGTAAGAGCTTCTTCGTTAACTTGGGGGCCAATGCCTATGTGAGTTGCGAAAGGATTAAAAATGACATCCTAAACGAATGCAAAACGCAATTTAGTCCGGGCATCATGGCCCGCGTGGAACTTGAATATTACATGGGAAAAGTCGGGTTTACGGTGAATGCCCAACAATTGTACAAGCCATTATCAGAGATAGGTGATTGGCAATGGAGGGTAGGAGCGGGGCTAAAATATATTATTAATTAACAATTTGGGAATGGGTGCTTTAACACCAACTTTAGAGAATTGGAAGCTCACTGCGAGCTTCCTCTTTTTATTTTTCATAAGTAGCATAAAATTGGCTCAATGACCACATAGCTGTAATTTAGGGCAACCTTTAGTTGCTTCATACATTCGGTCGCCTATAATAAATATCTTATGTGCAATATGAATTACATACAAAAAGTAATTTTATGTATTCAATTTACGAAGCACACAAGGTACACTCTACTGATATACTGATAAATACAAAATTATTGGTCGTTTTAGCATATATGTGATCACTAGGCCAAGTTAGGGTAAAAATGTTTTACTTTGTACGTTCTTCATATTGCATGGTACACTGGTAAATTCTTATTAACTTGTCGTCTTTATCCCTTGGAATTACTTGTTAATTTTGTCACTATTAACTTTATCTATATTAATGAATAAATTTTTCGCTGTATTATTATTTGTTTTACTTTTTGTAACTAGTGCTTATGGCCAAGGTATTTCATTTAATTCGAATGATAAATTAATCAGTAATAGAACTTCGTATAACGTATTTGCGCACAAGCAGCCTAATTTAGCAGGAACTTTTTCGGTAGAATTTGATTTTCTTATTAGGCAAAAAGAAACTTTCGGATATATTTTTACCATCAATGATATAGATGAGCAAGATGTTTTATCATTAATTTATGTATATAATGATTCAATTCCTGAATTAAGATTTAATCTTGATGGGAAAAAGAATTTATTTACAATTAAACTTAGCAATACAGAGGTAGAATTAAAAAGCAGAATAAAATGCTCGATACTATTCGATATTAAGGACAAGAAAATAGTATTAAAAGTTAATAATCAGCAATTTGAAACTGCATATAATGTTTTAAATCCAATTCAGAAACCTAAATTAACTTTTGGCAAAACAAATCATTCGGTTGATGTACCTGCGTTTAGCCTTTATGATTTAAAAATAAAAAGCAAGAAAAATAATATTTATTTTTTCTTTAACGAAAGTGAAGGAAACATTGTTTATGATGCAAAAGGAGAAATATTTGGACATGTTGATAATCCTATTTGGCTCATAAATGATTCATTTCACTGGAAGTTAAAACAAGTGCTCCATTATGACGACGTAGCAGCCATTAGTTTTAACAAGGACGAACAACAGTTAATTTTTACAACAAAAGATTCCATCGGATTTTTCAACTTGTTCACTGAGGTTTTTAAACAAGTGCCATCTGTTAACAAATTACCTGTGCCTATGAGGTTAGGTATGAGTATTGTTGATAAAAAACAGAGACGGTTATTTGTTTATGAATTAAATGACATAGCGAATAATAACCCTACAATAGCATCATTACATTTAGATTCTTTAAAGTGGACTAGCCATACAACAAAACAATTTGACCAGCAACGTCATCACCATAATTCTTGGTTTGATTCGACAAAAAACAGACTATATATATTTGGAGGATTCGGGAATTATAAGTTCACAAATAGTATCGATTATTTTGACGTTGAGTCAAACGAATGGCAACATCAATCCTTTAATGGAGTCATTATAACTCCTCGTTTTTTCTCCGGTATGCTTCAATATAATGAAAATGAAATAATTATTTTCGGTGGAGTAGGAAATGAATCCGGCGACCAGAGTCTTGGAAAGGAGTATTATAAAGATTGTTATAAGATTAATCTATCAACAAACGTTATAACCGAATTATGGAAGTTCGATACTCATCCTGACTTTGTGAGTAGTCGAAACATGATTATTTCAGAAGATAGTTCTTCTTTTTACACCTTTAATTATAAAGAGTATATTCCCAATAGCTACCTGCAATTATACAACTATTCAATAGAAGATGGCATCGCAAAGGCTTATGGAGATTCGATTTCTATAATATCTGAACGAATCAGAACAAATGCCAACCTATACTTAAATAAGAGCACAAATGAGTTGTTTTGTGTTTTACAAGAATTTGAGCTTAGCGGTGCAAATGTAATAAAAATATATTCTATTAATTTCCCTCCTGTAACAGCTAACCAGTTAACGGTAATAAATAGTAAAAGCAGAAGTGCTTATTTCTATGTGCTTATTGTGGTATTATTATTAGTCTTTGCTATATATATATTTTATACTCGGAACTTAAGAAAGCGTAAAGTTTACCAAAAAGAAATATCAGATCTGAATACGTATAGTGTGAATAATGTTAAGGAGATATACAAAAATAATTCAATTTCTTTATTCGGAAATTTTAAAGTTATCGATTTACGCGGTAAGGATATTTCTTATCTATTTAGTCCAAAAATAAAGCAATTATTATTAATTCTGCTACTAAAAACTGAAGAAGAAACAGGCATTACTTCAGAATATATATATAATGTTTTATGGCCTGATAAAGAGAGGGCAAATGCAAAAAACATTAAGAATGTCACTCTTAATCAACTTCGAAAGATATTATCTGACCTAGATGGGATTGAAATTATTTTTGATCGGGCATCTTTCAGGCTCATTACAACAAACTCTGTATCCATTGATTTTTGGGATTTTAGATATTATTTGAACAATTTCAATGACAATCCAGAGGAATCATTAAATTTTTTACATACTATTATTTGTAAAGGGTCGTTTTTAAAAGAGATTGATTTAGAGCATTTTGATAAAGAGAAACAATTACTAGAGGACAGGTTAATTAGTACTTTAGAAAATGTGTTAGATGAATATTACAAATCAAATTCTCATTCTAATGTAATATTAGCAACCAATATTCTTTTATCTGTTGATCCTGTTAATGAAACAGCCATTGTTTTTAAAGCTTGCACTTATAAAAAGTTAAAAATGCTAGATGAAGCAAAAAAGGCTTATAACTCTTTTCTTGTCGAATATGCTAAAGCTTATAAGGAAAACTTTAGTAAAACTTTCAGTGAAATATTAAGTCAAGAGCCGGGTAAATCTTTGTAAAAACCCTACCGTTCTTATAGTTATCCTTCTTAAAGACTTCTTTTGATTATCTATTATTCATTCCTTTCTTTCTTTAATGAGGAAGGTGAAAAAGTCTTGATGCGATAAACTTTAGACTAAATACCTTGATGGGTTAAGTAATTTAATCCATTTTTAATCCCTTCTTAATCGCTTTTTAATTATGATCTTAACCGCAGATATGTACATTTGTTAACAGATTTTGACGGAAGTTTCATTTTGCATGCAAAGCACGACAAAACTCGAATATTTAGATTTAGAAAATAAACTTATGAAAAAAGATGGTATGAAGACGCTCGTATTCTTATTATTCTTTATAGGATCTTTAAGTTCTTGTGAAGATAGTAATTATTTACAATCAAGAGATGTATCGTTAGATTGTTTGTACGATAACTACGAGTCAATGCTAACATTACAGGACACTGCAAGAATTGGTGAAGCAGATGGAACCTTCCCAAGCGAAAATGCTGATTTGTTACAAATTGCAATTGAGGATATTGAATTAGGAATATCTAAAGGCATTGCCAATCAGTTCACTTTACAGTATGAAGTAGATAACTACTGTATTTCGGCAGAAAAGGCGATAGCCGAATTTCAAAATTCTTATCAGGAAACATTAGCTCCGGGAACACCTGGTGAATTAATTATTTATGGTATAGATGGTAAAGGTCGTATTGAATTTGGGTCAGATCCTGCATTTGGAGGTTCGGATGCTTTTTGTGTAGAGAGCTGGATAAAATATGATGAAAACTTTTTTGAAAGTGGTATTGGTGACTTTATTGCCACATTTGATAATAGCACTCAACCAAATGAAGGATGGATGATTAATTTTCTGGGTGATAATATGCGCTCAACCATTGGGATGGGGCCTCAGCATAGTAGGGTTTTGGAGTGGGGTAAAAAATTTCCAACCAATTACGGAGAGTGGAATCACATTGCTATGGTATATGATGCTAGCTTAAGTGAAGGGCAATTAAAAATGTATCTGAATGGTGAGGTCTTCTTTAGCAAGACCAACGATGTTGTTGATAATTCAGGAGTGCTGCAGAGCTATCAGCCCAACACCAAAAACTACAACATGTGGGCTTTTCAGGAACCAACCGACAAATCTCGTTGCATGACTGGCTATATCCGTAAATTTCGATTCTGGAATGTGGCTAAAACAGAGAGCGATATTAATACCTTAATGAACTCTGATGTAACCGGCAGCGAATCGGGCTTAGAATGTGCCTGGGATTTTGTGGAAGTACCTGAAAACAATGAGGCTATTCCGGACAAAACTGGAAAACACACGGCAAAGATTGTGGGTAATTATAAATGGATAAAGAACTAATCGGGTTTTGACTAATCAATAGTAAAGATGATAAATCGTATTAATATATTTAAGAGGGTTGCATCCCTAATAGTCATATTAACATGCTGTATTTGCAGCATACAGGTAATGGCTCAAGAGGTAACCGAGAAAATAGCCGTCACTGGTAAGGTGACGGATGTTAATAAAGAGCCAATTGTAGGAGCTAATGTTGTTATTGAATCAACATACATAGGTGTTATTACTGATGTTTATGGGAATTTTAAAATTGAGGTTCCTAAAAATAGTGAGTTAAGTATTTCCTTTATCGGATACGTAACACAGAGATTAACAATTACGGAGCCAGTTAATCTTGACATTATTTTAGAGTCTGACATGGCCGAACTGGATGATGTTGTTGTAATAGGTTACGGAACTGTGAAAAAGAAGGATCTAACCGGCAGTATTGAATCGGTTTCGGGTGATTTATTGGTTAAGTCCAATAATACAAATATTACCGAAACCTTAAATGGTAACGTAAGTGGGGTATTGGTGTCTAAATCATCTAATCGCCCGGGAGCCGACATGTCTATGCAAATTAGGGGGGCTAACTCCATTAATTCATCCAATGAGCCTTTATATGTGATTAACGGCGTACCTTCGTACTCCGGTATGAAACATTTAAACGCTTCAGATATTGAGTCTATCGACGTGTTGAAAGATGCTTCTTCGGCGGCTATATATGGATCGCGAGGAGCTAACGGTGTAGTTATTATAACAACAAAAGGTGCGAATAAGAAAAAAGGATTCTCGATTGATTATTCCGGATCGTTTGGGGTAAAAACACCGACTCGTATTCCTGACATGATTGGAAACAAAGGTAATGGTTTAGAATATGTCGATTACCGTGTAGCCTTATGGAAGAAAAAATATGGTGATGCTTCCTTGTCAAGAACTGATTTTCTGACTGATTCAGAGAAAAAACGTATCCGAAATGGAGAATACTACGACTGGTTACGCGAAATATCGGATCAGAGCTATGTTACCAATCATAGTATTTCTACTTCTGGGGGTAATGAAACGACATCCTATTCTCTTGGCATGGGATACCTTAGCGACGAAGGCATGATTGGTAAGGAGCAATTTACCCGTTATACTGCTAATGTTGGGATAGAACATCGTTTTAATGATATAATCACAACAGGTATGTCTTCCTACATTTCGGATAATAAAACCAATCACGGTTCTCAGGATGCTTTACTGAACGCTTACTTTTTACCCCCAATCGTAAGTCCCTACGACGATAATGGCAACTATGCATTTATTATTCAACCTACCTCCAGTAAAATTAACCCATTCATTCAGAATCAAAATAACATCAGGGAGACCAAAGCGTTTTATTCTAATTTCTCTGGTTTTCTCGAAATAAAACCTATTAAAGGTCTTTCTTTAAAATCGCAGATAGCGTATCAGTTTGACACTGATTTATACGGAGAATGGATTGGAAAATATACCCAGCAAAAGGGCGGTGTCAACCCAAGTGAGGCGTATAGAAGTGAAGGTAGAAATACCAATATTGTTTGGGATAACATTTTGAGTTATCAGAATAAATTTAATGAGAGTCACCGAATAGATGCAATCGGTCTTTTCAACATGCAAAAAGATACGCACCAAGGCTCGGGCATGCGGGGCATCGGACTCCCTTATAAATCAGATTGGCATGCTATCCAAACAGCTGATGAAATTACGGATGTTAGCAGCTATTACTGGGAATCTTCGATGACTTCCTTTATGGGACGCTTAAATTATACCCTGTTAGATAAATATATGGTGACCTTAACCGGCCGTTATGATGGCACATCAAGATTAAAGGGAGATAACCAATGGGGGTTTCTACCTGCCGCAGCCTTGGGATGGCAAATAAAAAACGAGGGATTTATGCAGGATGTCGAAGCCATCAATCAGCTTAAACTCCGATTAAGTTATGGTAAAACCGGCAATAATAATCTAAGCCATAATATTACCTTAACTGAACTCGGGCTGTCGCGTTATACTTTCGGGAGCAATGGTGTTAACGGATTTGGAATAAGCAATGTGCGGGGAAATGAAAATTTAAAATGGGAGATGACCTCGGAGTACAATGTAGGCCTTGATTTTGGATTATTAAACAATCGGGTTTCCGGTACAATGGATGCATATACAAGAGAAACAGATGGCCTGATTTTCAACAGGGCAGTAGGTAGTTTGAACGGGTATAGTTCGGTTTATCAAAATATCGGTAAAACCAGCAACAAAGGGATCGAATTGACTCTGAATACTGTGAATATTTCTAAAAACGATTTTTACTGGAAGACGAATCTTACATTCTCATTGAATCGAAATAAAATTGAGGAACTATATGGTGATAATCAAGATGATTTAGGAAATCGATGGTTTATTGGTGAGCCGGTAAGTGTCATTTACGACTTAAAACACCTGGGAATATGGCAAGCTGACGAAGAAGCAGAAGCTACCAAATATGGTCAAAGTGTTGGACATATTAAAGTGGAGGATGTAAATGGAGATTATAATCTGGATCAGCAAGATTTTCAAATTATCGGAACGCCCAGCCCAGATTGGATGGCAGGTATGATTAATTCGTTCGTTTATAAAAATCTTGATTTCTCATTCGATATCTATGCTCGTGTTGGGGGGATCTATAATGACTCGTTTACCTATATGTTTACTGCATGGGATAATGAACATTGGAATAAGGCGGATGTTAATTACTGGACAGCGGAGAATAGCAGTGATGAATATCAGCAAGTTGGAGCTCAGTCCTATCACACTCAGGTTCTTGGTCAAGTATCAGGTACATTTGTAAAGGTTCGGAATATTACTCTAGGATACGCCTTAAGTAATTCGGTACTTTCAAAAATTGGATTGAAGAAGTTAAGACTGTATAGTCAGGTGCAAAATCCATTCACGTTTACTGATTTTATCGGCTCTGATCCCGAAACAATTGGAGAAAATGTGAATACACAACTTTCACTTTACCCAATGACATTCACGTTTGGAATTAATGCTAATTTTTAATTTTTGTAAGATATGTTGAAAACAGTCAAATATATTACAATAGGGATTTTTATTTCTCTTATGGGGTCTGCTTGTTCTGACCACCTAGAAGTTTACAATCCTTCATCTATATCGGATGATTTCTATAATACAAAAGAAGGACAACAGGCTTTGCTTGTCGATATCTATTCAAAATACAGAAACGTATTTAATACTGGGGACTTACAGTACTATGGTACCGATCTCTACATGGCTATTACGGAAGGCCCTAATGAACGGATGTTCAATGGATATGATGCTTCTTTTAACTCTACAGCCGGTGTAGTTGGCCCATACTGGAACAATCTGTATAAGATTGTACAAGAGGCAAACACATTGTTGACCCGTTGCTCAATGGACACAGAAGGGATGACTATTTATGAGTATAATTCACTCAAAGCTCAGGGAACCTTTCTAAGGGCATTGGCTTACTACTATCTGGCAGAAACATTTGGTGACGTTCCTTTGTATACAACGGAGCAGAAAACCATAATCACCGAGACCACGCGCACAGTTGAATCCGAAGTATATGACTTTATAATTACTGATTTGGAAACTGTCGTTGATTTACTGGCTTGGCCATCTGTTGAACCTGGCCGTGTAAACAATGCAGCCATATTGCAATTGCTTGGTAAATTACATTTAACCAGAGCTTATAAAACATACGCTTCATCTTCAGATTTTGAGGTTGCCGCAGCTTATTTTGATCAAATCATCAATGAGTCGGAAGATACTTATCAATTATTAGATACTTACGCCGATGTTTATCATGAGGATAACCAAAACAACTCGGAGGTGATTTGGGCTATCCAATATGGTTTAGATAAAAATTATGTGGGTAGCGGTAACCCGCAACAGGCAATATTTAGTTTTAACATTGTAGCCTTGGAGCCGGGTTTATTCGACCGAGTACAAGAGGATTACTCAGCAGCCAATCGAAACTACTGGATCAACCCTCGTGTTCACCAGCTGTTTCAAAATCCATATCTGGATACACGCTATGATGCAACGTTTCAGCGAGAATTTTATGTCAATAATCCAGAAAGTGACGATTTTGGCAAGCTGGGGTTGTATTTTCCCCGATGGAATGATGATTCTGGCAACACCAAAAACGCCTTGCGCTTTTATCCTTACCTAAGCGACGGCGAGTTCAATTGGTATCCTCAATCAACAGCTCTTCCGGTTTTGACAACTGGTTTGGATCGTATGCCTATCATCAAAAAGTTTAAAGACACAAAGATAATCTGGGGAGGCCCCGGTAGTCGCGAAGATGTGGTGTTTCGTTTGTCAGATGTTTATCTGATGAGTGCAGAGGCACATTTGGGTGCAGGAGACAACGATGCTGCTGTTGCACGGATAAATACCATTCGTCGAAGATCCGCAATCGATCAGGCATCTGAATCTTTAATGGAAGTGAGTGTTGTTGATCTGGATTTCATTCTTGATGAACGAGCCAGAGAGTTGCTCGGGGAGCACGACCGTTGGTTTGTGCTAAAACGAACTGGGAAACTCATCGAAAGAGCGAGTGAGTATAATATTCTTGTTCAAAAATATAATAACATAAACCCAAACCATTTAGTGCGCCCGATACCACAGGATGAAATAAATAAAGTAAATGGATTGACTCAAAACAAAGATTATTAAATATTAAGGTAAAAAAAATGAAAAATATGATATCGATATTAAAGATCTCTCTTTTAATGGTGAGTGCATCATTTACAACCTTGAGTTGTGATGAGTACGAATCACCTGAAAGAATGGTTCAAGAAGAGAAGAGTACAAAGCTCTTTGTGGAGCAGTTTGATCCAATTCGAGACGAAGGTCAGTATTGGCATCCTCAATCGCTTACAAAACCGGCATTATATTGGAATTGTGTGGAAGTTTTTCCCATTGGGAATATTAATGCTTTAGGACAGACTGAAAGAATTAGGGGTCTTCAGTACCACTTGCTTGCTCAATCGTTAGCAGGTCTTTCAAATAGAGCTGTAGAGCAAGGGAAAAGTCAAGTAGGGGTTTGGCTAAACGATCATAGCGGTAAGGCATCCTACAAATCTTCAAAACAAGCCTTAAGCGATATGGGGGTTGCTGAGATTGGTATGCAAAGTGCAATTGAATTAGCTACCCGTAATTATGGGGAGAAAGATGGTATTAATCTTAAAATAAAGGATTTATTTGATGGTTATGTTTTGACCGATGTAGAAAATAATCCCGAAAGTAATATTGTGGCTTCCGTAGCTTCTCATGTTTATAATTCTATTATTGTAGACATTAGGGACAAGAATTTTTATGAAAGCAATGGATATACCATGACGTATGATGCTTCTCAAAAAACGACTGTGGATGCCTGGAATGAATTTAAAGATAAATGTAACAATAAGGCATTGGTAGTCATGCCTGTACAAACTGGTGAGCTAAGGGAATTCGCAATTAAAAATAACTTGTTTGTAATCAACCTTAATAAGAGATATTCTACCTCGCAAGGTGGGCAAAATATTGCCCTATTCGAGGAAATTCTTCAATGGCTGGAACCAAACTCACCAGTTTATGGATGGGAACAGGGCGTTGGAGAGGATCAATTTGTTGAGCGTGTTTCAAAATCAGGAAATATTATGATCCCGTATGACTGGGCTTATAATACAACCTTAACTTCATTAGATTATAAACAGAGACAACCTGACTTGGTAAAGGTAAAGAATCCTCAATTTATAAATTGGGAAGAAGAAGGTAAGAAATATGTTTCTTTTTATCTGTCGGATGGTGACAATGTACAATGGATGATGAATAATTTTATAGGAGCAGATTACTACACACATCCCGAAGCCAATAATGTAAAAATGGCTTTTGGTCTTCCCGTCGATAACTTATCCATGATTGCACCTTCGGTATGTCAGGATTTATTCAATAGCCAAGGTTCCAAAACATCTATTGTTCAAACATTTGGTGGTGGCTATAACTATATCGACAATTATGGAGAAAAGAAGTCACGACATACAATCCTTAAGTCTCTTGCAGAGGGAACCGCTGCACATATGCGTCAGCATAGGGTTAAAGTTTTGGCTGTGATGGCAAAAGATGTAAGTTCTGCTGCATCAGCAGAGGCTTATCAAGCTTATATCGACGCCAACGATCAATTAGAAGGAATTATTTCGGTTCAATATACCCCATATGCCGGAGGTAAAGGCGAAATTATGTGGTTTACCAATGGGAACGGTTATGATATTCCTGTTGTTACCGTGAAGTATTCAATTTGGGATTTTGGGGGATATAACAATGAACGCGAAGGTACCCCTGATCACATTGCCAATAAATTGATCGGTTCTTCAGATTCCGATCCTTTTAATCTGGTTATTGTTCATGCATGGAGCGGATTTAATGAAACAGGAACTGCGAGTGGGGGCATAAAAGGTGCTGGAGCTGCCAAATTATGTGCCGACAAGTTGAATCAGAACTATGCGGTCGTAAATATTGAAGAAATGATTTGGCGTATTCGAATGCATCATCGTCCAGAGCAAACTCAAAAATATCTGGACGAAGTATTCTAAAGGGATTTTTTACATATCAGTTTCCGTCATTAGCTAAATATGCTTCAAATACATTTTAGCTAATGATGGGGATTAATTTTAAATGTTGTAATTCAAAAAAAGCGTTTGTTTACAAGGTGTTGCGATAGCTATGCCTATATGTTTAATCAATTAAATACTATTTTATGAAACATTTTAACTTCAAAATTTTAATTGCATTGTTCGTGTTTACTTTTACAATGCTGAATGCAAGTCATTCACAAACTCAAATTTCAACGGTGGCCGATTTGCAAGCTATGTCCTCGAACCCTTCGGGTGAGTTTATTTTAAACAATGATATTGATATGCAGAATCAGAACTGGAGTTCCTTTGATTTTACAGGCACCTTAGATGGGAATGGATTTTCTATTATGAATTTAACTATTCAACATGATGGAGACAGAGGAGGTGTTTTTAATAATATTACTGGTGCTACGATTTCAAACCTTGGTTTAGAAAACATCACTGTTAATACACCTAATGCATGGGCTGCGGCACTCGCTGGTAATGCCAGTAACTCAACAGTTAGCAAGTGTTTTGTTTCTGGATCAATAACATCAAATGGATTTGCAGGTAGTTTTATCGGACATGTCGATAATTCAACAGTTTCTGAATGTTACTCTACCGCCACAGTAACAGGTAGGGATCATGTAGGCGGAATTGTTGCGCATATAAATGGGAATGGAGGAACAATTGAAAATTGTTATTATAACGGAGCTGTTTATTCAACGGGTTGGCAAGTTGGTGGTATTGCTGGCTGGGCAGAAGGTAGCGCTGTTATTTCAAAGTGTTATGCGAAAGGAACAACCGGCAGTCAAAGCGGATTTTCAGGAGGTATGCTTGGTGTTGCTCCTGGCGGACAAAGTGTAAGTATAACGGAATGCATTGGGATGCAAACATCAATGACAACAGTAAATCCTGACATTGAAAAAACCTATAGAATTGTAGGAGATCATGGTGGGGCAACATATACCAACAACTATGGGTTTGACCAAATGGGTTTAACTGATCCGCATAAATTTTTCTGGGAGAGTGAGGCTGATGGCAAGGATGGCGCTGATCTTACTGCAAGTCAATTTAAAGATGCTTCATTTTATGCTACTAATTTATCATGGGATTTTAAAAATGTTTGGTATATGGATACTGATGGCCCGGTATTAAGATGGCAAGGTGATTATCCAACAAGTGTATTGAACCTAGAAAAATCAAATATTAAAATTTTTAGCTCTCAGGGTCAGATTCATGTGGTTGGTGCAGAAGCTAATTCACTTGTGGAGATTTATGATATTGCAGGGAAACTTAAAGTAAGTGAATACATCACAAATTCAGAGCCTGTATATAATGTGAAGGGAATTTTAATTGTACGAGTTACTTCTGCAAAAGGAACTATAGTTGGTAAGCTTGTCAATTTATAAGTAATATAAAAACTAAGGTTTAAAGTCGGCGAATAGTTGCAAACCGACTTTATACCTTAACTTAAACCGTTCCAGTCAAAATATTTAATAATGAGAAGTTATTTTTTAATCATGTATCAAAAAAAGGTAATATAATTTCTTATGACTGGGCTTATAATACGACCTTATCTTCTTTAGACTATTGAAATAGGCAACTCGGTTCAATATACCCCATATGCTGGAGGTAAAGGGGAAATCATGTGGTTTACGAATAGCAGCGGTTATGATATTCCTGTTGTTACCGTTAAGTATTCATTATGGGATTTTGGAGGGCGTAACAATCAACGTGAAGGAACTCCAGATTACATTGCAAATAAGTTGACAAGCTCTGCAGATTCTGATCCTTATAATTTAGTTATTGTTCATGCATGGAGTGGTTTTAATGAAGCAGGAACATCAAGTGGTGACATTAAAGGCGCTGGGGCTGCTAAACTATGTGTCAATAAGCTAAATGAGAACTTTAAGGTGGTAAATATAGAAGAAATGATATGGCGTATAAGAATGCACTATCGTCCTGATCAGACCCAATTACTCCTTAATGCAACTGATATAGTAAACGTTGAAACCTTAAATGTTAGAATTTTCGGCGCACAAGGTCAGGTTCATTTGGTCGGTGCAGATGCTAACTCGCTTGTGGAGATTTATGACATCACAGGTAAACTTAAAGTAAGTGAATACATCACAAGTTCAGAACCTGTATATAATGTGAAGGGAATTTTAATAGTCAGAGTTGTTTCTGAGAAAGGAATAACCGTTAATAAGATTATTAATCTCTGATTAAAAAAAGTAAATAATATAAAGTCGATTAATTCAAATCGAGGGTTTAGACTCTAGGTTTGATGACTCATGCATACGGAGGACTTGTCGTGGCGTTTATATCAATTAACTCTTTGATAAACCTTTATTAAATTCATCTTATTATTAAAAACATAATTCCATGAACCGATTTATTTTAGCATTTTTATTTATATCATCTGTTTTATCGCTCCAGGCACAATCCACTGCAGGTTCATCACATGATCCGGTGGAGTATGTGAACACTTTAATGGGCACACAGTCCAAGCACAGTCTCTCCAACGGCAATACTTATCCTGCCATTGCCTTACCATGGGGCATGAACTTCTGGACACCTCAAACCGCTGAGATGGGCAATGGATGGCAGTATAGCTACGATGCCGATAAAATCAGAGGCTTTAAGCAAACACACCAGCCCAGCCCTTGGATGAATGATTATGGTCAGTTTTCCATTATGCCGGTCACAGGTAAGCCTCTTTTCATGGAAGAAGAAAGAGCTAGCTGGTTTTCCCACAAGGCTGAGATTGCTAAACCTCACTATTACAGCGTTTATCTGGCCGACCATGACGTAACTACTGAAATTACACCAACAGAGCGGGCTGCCATGTTTCGGTTTACCTTCCCTGAATCCGACAGCTCCTTTATTGTTATCGATGCTTTCGATAAGGGTTCGTACGTGAAAATAATACCCGGAGAAAACAAAGTAATAGGATATACTACCCGCAATAGTGGTGGAGTGCCCGACAATTTCCGCAATTATTTTGTGGTTATTTTTGACAAGCCAATACAGTATAAAGCTGTGTGGAGCGGAGATAAATTAATAAATGGACAGCTTGAAGCAGAGGACAATCACGTGGGTGTTATGATTGGGTTTAAAACCCGTAAGGGCGAAAAGATTCATGCACGAGTGGCCTCTTCTTTTATCAGCCATGAGCAGGCCTTGCTTAACCTTAAAGAGCTTGGCAATAAGGATTTTAACACCTTAAATGCCGAGGGCAGAGACATTTGGAATACTGAGCTCAGTCGTATCCGGGTTGAAGGTGGCTCCGAAGAACAAACACGCACCTTTTATTCAACACTCTATCGTACTTTGCTTTTTCCTCGTAAGTTTTATGAGTTTGATGCCAACAATAAAATGGTACATTATAGTCCTTACAATGGGAAAGTATTACCCGGTTATATGTTTACCGATAATGGTTTTTGGGATACCTTCCGCGCTGTATTCCCATTCTTTAACTTAATGTATCCCTCACTGAATGAGAATATCCAGGCTGGCTTGGTAAATACCTACCTCGAGAGCGGATTCTTACCCGAATGGGCCAGCCCGGGGCATCGTCCGGTAATGATAGGTAACAACTCAGCCACCATAGTTGCCGATGCTTATCTGAAAGGTTTACGCGGATACGATATGGAAACGCTCTATCAAGGCGTATTGCATGGCACCGAAAATGTCCATCCCACGGTGAGTGCTACCGGCCGTCTGGGACATGAGTACTACAATAAACTGGGGTATGTGCCTTACAATGTGGGCATCAATGAAAATGCTGCCCGAACACTGGAGTATGCATATGCCGACTGGTGTATATGGAAACTGGCTAAAGCTATGGATCGACCTAAGAAGGAGATTGAACGTTTTAAGAAACGGAGCCAAAATTACCGCAATCTCTTCGATTCTGAAACCAATCTGATGAGAGGGAAGAATGAAGATGGAACCTTTCAAAAACCTTTCAATCCATTTAAATGGGGCGATGCTTTTACCGAAGGCAACAGCTGGCACTACAGCTGGTCCGTATTTCATGATACTCAAGGCTTAATAAATTTGATGGGAGGTGAGAAAACTTTTGTTAATATGCTCGACTCTGTTTTTAATATGCCTCCATTGTTCGACAACTCCTATTATGGTGCAACCATCCATGAAATTCGTGAAATGCAAATTATGAACATGGGACAATATGCACACGGGAATCAGCCCATACAGCATATGATTTATCTGTACAATTATGCCGGTCAACCATGGAAAACACAACATTGGGTGCGCGAAGTGATGGACAAATTATACAATCCAAACCCGGACGGTTACTGTGGAGATGAAGACAATGGTCAAACATCGGCTTGGTACGTTTTTAGTGCCATGGGGTTTTATCCTGTTACACCCGGAGCCGATCAATATGTTCTTGGTGCTCCTCTGTTTCCAAAAGTATATGTACAACTCGAAAATGGAAACACTATTACTATCGAAGCTCCCGAAAATAGTACGGAAAATAAATATGTTGATAAGATGTATTTTAATGACAAACCTTATTCTAAGAACTGGTTGAGCTATCCTGAGTTAATGAAGGGAGCCCGGCTTAAGTTTGATATGAGCAGCCAACCCAATAAAAATAGGGGAATCGACAGCAAAGATTATCCATATTCATTCACTAAATAATTGAACACATTAAATATGAAAAATATACAATTATTGCTTGTTGTTATAATCTTTTTTATGTCTTCATGTTCGGAGAACATATTTAAAGAGGATTCTATTCAAGAAGGTGCAGTAGAAAGTGCGATGCTAAAGAGTGTATTCCAGACTACAGGTCCAAATGAAAACATTTTAGCAAAAAGTTTAATACTCAATAATTGGCGTACTGCAGTAGAGTTATATCCCATGAGCTATAATGATATGCGCAATACTTTAATTGTAGAAATGTCAAATCGGACATCCGATCCGGTATCGTTTATTCAACAATTAAGTGATTATGATTTATCGTATGTCAGTTTAATGTACCGTTTCTTGCTTGGGTCAGAAATAAAAACAGAAACTGAGCTAGCAGCAATGAGCGTAGACAATTTTCGAAATACCATAATTGCAGCTAATAATAACAATACTAGCTATACAATTTCTGTATTACAAGGATTTGATAATGCAAAAAACCTTCAGATAGCTTATAATTGGTGGTTATCAATCAGTTGTTATAATGAGATTGCAGGACTTAATAATGCAAATTTAAATAACGCATTCTTCGATTTGAAAGATGATCAAAATAGGTCTATTGAAGTATTACGAGTTGTAAAAGCTGATGAACCGGATTATACCTATCTAGGTGTTTATCATGGCATGATAGGTTCCAATCACTTTAACCTTTATTTGGCTGGAAGTAATGATCTTCAGAATTGGACATATATAAAAACATTAGGAGACCGGGCTCACCAAGGGGATATTGAAAAGTGGGGTAATGGATACCTTTTAGTTAATGAACAAGATGTGATTGAGGGAGCCAATTATATTCAAGTCAGGTATTATACAAGTTATCAAAATTTGAAAAACAATATTCCATTATCAAATGTAACTTTGCCACATTTGTTTGCACCAAGTGCTGAGGGAACACCAGATATACGTCAAATTACAGGGTCAACTCCTGACAATTCTCGAATTTATCTAGGATTTCATTTTTATGATAATAACAATGTAGACTTACAAGCATTTGGTGTTTTAGATAATTTCGATGACTTTAGAGGATGGAAAGATGAAATAGCAAACTACAATGTAACTGCTATGGGATTTGCAGGTAATATTGGTGCTAGATCTAGTTTTTACTCAGGAGAAAATCAATATGTAATTCTAGAAGCTCAAACACAAAAATATACTTGGGAAGGATGGCGTTTATTATTAGGAGATGGAGGATTTTATACTCAATTAAATCTGCAAACGCCTAAAGGTTCTACATCTTTTGCAAACCCAGGTATTGCTGATTTTGGAAACGGAAACTTTGGTGTAACAAGTTATTTACCAACTGAAGGTAATCAGATAGGGGAAATTGGGCAAATGCTTTATACAGTAAACTTTAACTGATGTGAATCAATGCAAAGATTGCTAGAATTATGGCGCATGTGTTGTTGTCGTAAAGCATATTAAGATTTATTTGGAAATTAGTTTGAAATATCAATTAATTTCCAAATAAAGAAATTCTCGGCTCAATAATAGTCAAGCGGGAGTTTTCTATGCATCCAGATCAACTGGAAAGTATACTGATATCATCATCTGTATAGGTCAATTTATGAATCCTTTAGTTTTTCCACTGGGAATTGCATATCTGTGTTTATTTTCTTATTCGTAATGCAAGGAAAGGTTTGTTTGCGTTGTTTTGAAATTGGTGTGGCCAAGCATTTTACTAGACTTCTCAATAGGTACTCCCTTAGATTGTGTTACCATTGTCGCAAATGGAGACTTTAATAAGTCGGAAAATCTCCATTTATTTGAACGCATTTAGACAAGATGAAGTTGAACCATATATAAAACATTAGCTATCATGGTAGAGCGTTTATACCCAGGTAAAAAAGAATATGATTACAACAAACTATATGGAATTTTGTATGCTTGTCCTACTAATAACCGTATAGAGAACTGCCCCTTAAGTGAGGTGAGCCACCTTTCGTTTAAAGAGAAATTGATTTGGTTTGATGGGCTTGATACCGAAAAAAAGGACTGTATCTTAGTCCATCATGTCGAATGTTCCCAAAAAAAAAGGAAATGAATTTAATACATAGAAATTCATTAGTGTCCGGTAAAAATATTTAACCGGACACTAATGAATAGTAATATTAGGTCATCTAATAATTATATATCCTTTTTCTTGCCTTTCTGCTCCTTCACCCATGCAATATACCTATAAAAAGTAGCCCTGCTTACCTTAACAATTTTCAAAACTTCAGGGATTGTTCTGCTTTGATCCTCCCATAACTGGTAACATGCATAAGCTGCTCTTTTGGCTTCGGGCGACAATCCTTTTTTGCGGCCACCAATGTGGCCTCGTTCTCGAGCTGCTTGCAGACCCGCCATGGTACGCTCCCGGATCAGTTCGCGCTCAAATTCGGCAAAGCTGGCGAAGATATTGAAAGTTAACCGACCTGGTACGGTGGTGGTATCGATGCTATCGTTAAGACTGATGAATTCTATCCCCTTTTCCCGGAAACCGGTAACCAGATCGATGAGATGTTTGAGGGACCGGCCAAGTCTGTCGAGGTATCGTAATAGGTGGTAATATGTTTTCGCGACCTGGCAATGGTAAGGCTATCCAATATCTCAAAGAAATCGAAGTCCAGCATGTCCAACAGCTTATCTGTTGTCCTTTGTTCCGCATCGAACTTGGACCAGATATTAAAGGCTTGCTGCGCTTTCTTAAAAACAATGTCAATCCCTTTGCTGGTATCTAGCCTCTCGTCCATCTTGCCGGCAACACCTTCGTAAGCCAATGCCAATTGATTTTTAAGGTCGTTAAAGCGGTTGTTTACGGGCGTTGCCGAGAGCATCAAAACCTTGGTTTCAATTCCTTCCTGTATTACTTTTCTCAATAGTTTCTGGTAGCGGTTTTCTTTACCTACCGACGTATTGTTATTTCTGAAATTGTGCGATTCGTCGATAACGACCAGTCCGTAATTGCCCCAGTTTACGTTCTCGAGCTTTCTGCCGTTGCTCTGCCCCTTTTCCCTTGACAAGTCGGTATGGAAAAGCACATCGTAGCCAAAACGGTCCTTGGCCAGTATGTTGTTTTTATCGTTGTGGCGATAGGTGTTCCAGTTATCCTCCAATTTCTTTGGGCAGAGGACCAATACGTCTTTATTCCTTTTTTCGTAGTATTTTATGACCCCCAAGGCCGAAAAGGTTTTACCCAACCCAACACTGTCCGCAATGATGCACCCATTGTATTTTTCCAGTTTGTTGATGGCGCCGATTACGGCATCCTGCTGAAAATTGTAAAGCTTGTTCCATATAAGCGTGTGCTTGAATCCCGTTTCGTCGTCGGGCAAATTATCTCCCGAAATATCATCGAGGAAGTTATTGAAGATATTGTAAAGGGTGACAAAATAAATAAACTCCGGGCTATTCTCCTTAAAAGCGTTTTCGAAATAGCCCTGAACAAACTTTGTAATATCCTCTAAACTTTCTTTGTTGTCCCAAACCTGGTCGAACCACTCTAAATAAGCTTTGCTTTGGGGGTGCGCATTTTTTTGAATGAGCGTGGGGAATCCTTTTTTGTGGGTAATACCCAAGTCGGAAGTTGTAAAACCGTTTACATTGGTGTAGGCCACACCGGAGCCCTCGGCATTTTCGACGTGTATAATGCTGTTGAGCGGCTGGTTGCTATGTTTGTTCGATTTAAAAACTGCCTTTTCCTGCACCCATGCCGAACACTCTTTGGCGATGGCCCGTTGGTTTAATTCATTTTTAAGGCGCAATTCAAATTCGCCGCCGCACAGGTCTGCCTCTTTATAAATATGGGGGATATAAAACTCGCGCGATTGCTTTTTAAATTTCTCCTCCAAAAAAGTGGGGGAGGTAAAGATAAAACGCAGCTCATCAATTTTTGAAAGCTCTTTTTTTAAGGCTTCAAAAGCATAGATAGAAAAAGATGAAGCAGCAATGGCCAGCTTCCCGTTTTTCTTTATCTCTACCTTTAAATCATCTTTTAAGCGGTTGCTTACGTTGTCAATGAGCTTCATGAATAGGTATGGTTAATGGTTAGTTGATAATTTCCAGCAGCCTTTCGTAGCTGCTTACTTTTTCAAACTTCACTTCGTTTCCGCTTATTTCCTTAAAATGCTCGCCGGCACAATGGATCTTCAGCTTTTCTATTTCGCGCAAATCCATGTCCGAATCGGAGCCCTTGGTCTCGGCCACAAAATAGATGTGGCGTACTTTGTCCTTATCGAATACGATGGCCCAATCGGGGCTGTATCTTGCAACCGGGGTAGTAACATAAAAGCTTTTGGGCAGTTTGGCATAAACTACCACTTCGGTGCTGTTTTCCAAGGCTGTGGCAAAATCCGATTCTATTTGCGAATCGGAAATCAGGAAATCGTAGATATGCTTTTTAAGCATCTCGGCATTGTGCAAAGCCGATTTGTCGTTAGTAAACACCGTTTTTGCATCGTGCCTTTCCTCCGTTTTGTGATAAACGATATTGTTGATGATCAAGCTTGCTTTCACTTCGTTTATCAGCTTGCTGCACTTTGAAATAAACTCTTCGGGATTTTTTCTGAGCAAAGCGAATTTTTCCGGGTTCAGTTTCTTCAACACCCCTACAATGGTTTGCCTCGTAAGGTTGGTATGCACTTCAATCTCCCCAACAATATCGTAAACCGTGTTGGCATACAGGTCGTTCTTTAATTTCAGGTTCTCCCGTTTGGTCTCTTTTATCAAAACCCCATCCTTCATTTGCTCTTTTGAGCCGTCGCGCAGTTCGCCTGTTTTTATTTCGTATATCCTATCGGCGATATGCAGTTGTGCATTAATCAGGTTTTTGCTGTCCTCTATCAGCTTTGCCGTATCGAACCGGACTTCGTAAATGGTTTTCAAATTAATTTTTTCCCAAAGCTCCCGGAACTCTTTCCTGAAAAAGTTTTTATTGGTGCTTACAAGTATTTTATCGCGCTCGTTTTCGGGTTTAAACTCGCTGCCTGTGTAAACGGCCTGCAATAAACTGCATATCGCATTCCGGTAGGGTTCCAGGTTTTCGGGCAGGGGTATCTTTTTAGCTTCAATTATCTCCCTGCCTATTGAGGTAATTTTATCGTCCACGTCTATCACGTCATTCTTATACAGGAGCTTGTTTAGTCTTTTGGCATCTTCCTCCGTAATGCGGCACTCGTCCTGTTTTTCGTTACGAATTAACTTGCCCACAAAATATTCCACCTCTGCTTTCTGCGGCCTGTCCTTTAAGCTTGCCGCAATTTCGTGCTGCAGGCCTTTGGCAAAAGCTTCGTAGCTTTCGGAGGCGATAACCGTCAGGTTGTTTATTTCGTGTACGCGGTCGCCCACCGAATCAAAATCCAGACGGTTGCCGTTTTTGTTCACACAAAGGCGCATGCCCCGGCCCACCTCCTGCCGGCGCCTGGTTTGGCTGCCGCTGTCGGTGTTTTTTAAGGCACATATCTGAAACACGTTGGGGTTGTCCCAACCTTCTTTTAGTGCAGAGTGCGAAAAGATAAAACGCGTAGGCTCATCAAAGCTCAACAGGCGCTCCTTGTCCTTCATAATAAGTTCGTAGGCCGAAATATCGTCCGAGTCTTCCTTTCCCCGCTTTACCTTGGGATCTGTGAGCTTGTTCTTTTTATCAATGGAAAAATAGCCCTGGTGTACCGTTTCGGCCGGGTCGCGCTTTAAATACTCGTCGTATCTGCCGGGCAGGCCCGTCTGCCCATCGGGCAGGTATGCTTTGTGAACCTGGCCCGGGTCGGTGGCATACAAAAATTCGTTGTATTCCTGCTGAAACAAATCCAGGAAATCGCTTCTTACCTTATCGTATTCCTCCTCAAATATCCGGGCATATTCGCCCAGCAGTTCGTCCCCCGATTCATCGTACACCCGGTATTTTTCCACGGCATCTATAAAGAAAAGGGACAGCACCTTTATGCCCATGCCAAAATATTGCTTTTCCTTTTTTAGGTGCGACATAATGGTTTCGCGTATCTGCACCCTGCGGAAGTCATTTTCGTCCTTGTCGTTTAGTATATCGCCGGGGTAGAGCTCTTGCCCTCCGATGGCCACTTTATTGAGGTATGCGTTTATATCTGTTATTACCTGGTTTTTATATGCGGGCATGTTGCCCGATAGCTCGTACAGGTTGGCTCCCTGTGCCAGTTTTTTCCTCACTTTTTTAATGGCGCCGGCCTTGGTCCGCTGCTCAAACTCAAGCACCGCCAGGGGTGGCTTGCTTGCGCTCCTTTCTATGTGCTCCAAATATAAATAACCTGTGGTGCCGGTAGAACCCTTTAGGTTGATCCCCTTTACCTGTATCTTTTTTACCAGGCGCTTGTTGTAGGCGTCCAGGGCATCTAAACGATATATTTTGTTGTAATCGACTTTATGGGTAGCCGAATACCGGAGCGTGAGCAGGGGGTTGAAATCCTGCATGCTCTCCAGGGTTTTTGCCCCCTCAACCGATTGCGGTTCATCGATGATCAAGATAGGGTTGGTTTGTGCGATAATTTCAATGGGCCTGCGGGTGCCAAACTGGTCCAGCTCCTGATAGATTCTTCGGGCATCGGTTCCCCGGGCATTAAAAGCCTGCGTGTTGATAATCATCACGCTAATACGACTGTCCGAAGCATAGTTTTCAATATCCTGTGGCCGGCCCGAATTGTATATAAATGGATTTATTTTATGGCCATACAGCTCCTGAAAATGATCCTGCGTTACCTGAAAGGATTTAAAAACCCCTTCGCGGATGGCGATGCTGGGCACGATGACGATAAACTTGCTCCACCCGTAATGTTTGTGCAGCTCGTACATGGTGCGGATATAGGTATAGGTTTTGCCTGTGCCCGTTTCCATTTCGATGGTTAGGTTGTAGCCCAATTTTGTGCCTTTGGGCCGTTCAATCTGTTGGCTCTCGAACAGGTCGTTGAATTGCTGTACTTCGCGTATATTTTTAAGTATCTGCGCTTCGGTAATCTGGATGCCGCTGTTCCGGTACCCTATATCTTCCAGCACGTCTTGCTCAAATTCGATGGTAGAAGCACCCCGGGCGGCCAACCTGGCCTTTTCTATTAGCCTGCGGCTGCGTTCCAAGGTAAAGCGGTTGGTTTTTAAGGCTTGCCCCTTAAAACAATCCACCGCCGCTTTTACTGCATCTATCTGAAAACCTTGCTCTTTAAACTGAAGCTTCATTATTTGTTGAGTATTTTTAATAATTTCTTGCCCGACTCTGTTATTTTGTATTTCTGATTTCTGTCTCTCGGATTTTCGGGAATAGTGTAAGCCAACCAATCAATATCGAATAAAGGGTCTATATATTTTCTCTTGTTTTTTGTCTGCTTGCTTACTCCTATATGGGATAATAGTTCGCTCATTGATTTAGGTCCTTTTTCTAAAAAAGCTAATATGGATAGGACTTTATCATTAACATTTTGCTCAACAAGTGTTTTTACTTGCTTACTTACTTGGTTACTTACTTGGTTACTTACTTGGTTACCTGCTTGGTCACTTACTTGGTCACAAAAAACTATAACATCGTTTAAAGTATTGAATTTAGGCGCCTTTACATCGTCACTTACTCCGTCACCTGCTCCGTCACTTTCAGTACCTTTAAAACGATCATGAATAGGAATAACAACCATAACATAAGAAGCTTCATCCGTTTCAAAAGTTGGTGTAGGTGAGCCATTATCGGCCAATGCCTTATATATTGTAGGGAAACCGGTGCCCCGTCCTTCGGTAAGATGTAGTTCCTTTAAAAAATCCCCTATTCTACGATTGCGGTATTCTCTTGCAATAATTTGTTTTTGATTCGCCATTACATGAGCATTAACAGGAGGAACCGGGCCTGGATGACTAAGAATGGTTATTCGGTCCGGAAAAATCTGAATTTCTATAGGTGCTCCATGCTCATAGCTTTTATGATACACTGCATTGGCTAAAACTTCTTCTATGGCACCAAAAGGATAATTAAAAAAACGATCGGATTCTGCTTTGTCGGCATGTTTAATGACTTGTTCCGAAACAATATTATTCTTAATAAAATAAAGCGCTTCTCTTAGTTGCTTATGGAGTGGCCCTTTGTAGTATTTTTCTTCAAAGTCTTTTCCTGAATTGCCCTTGTGTATTACCAGCTCTATCCAAGCTCTGTCAAAAAATTGATGTGGCTCTTTCGAAAAGAATAATAAGCCCACATTTACGGGTCTGATATCTTCATTCGGTCCTTTTGCAATATGCATTGTCCTGCATAAATCGGCTAAAGGCAAATGGGCGCTATCTTCAAACAGACCGCTTTTAATTTCTTGTAGATATTCTCTGATTAAGCCTAAATCCAAATCATCAATCGAAGCTTGGTTATTGACTCTATCGTCAAAGGGGATGCGGGCTGCAAGTTCCATGAGCCGATTATATTCTGCAGAGTGCTGCGGAGCAATAACAGTATTAGAATTGAGCCTGATATAATAGTTTCTATGCGCTCCTTTCTCCAATGAAGCCGGAGCAGAAAAAGGGCGAAAATCCCCTGCAGGACACCAAATGACCAATATATGTTTCTGATCTAATATATAAGGTTCAACTATGGGGAAGTAGTTAGGTGTAATACGATGACTTAACTGTAATAGCTCCTTTTGAATACCATCTATTGTACTTTGTTCTATTCCTTCAGGTGGAAGTTTAGCTTGGCCATCAACTTCTTCAACTCCAACAATCAAATAGCCACCACCCCAATTATGAATGTCATTTGCAAAAGCACACATGGTATGCATTACTTTTTTTGCATTCCAACCTTTTTTCAGTTCAATACGAGCCCATTCAACTGTTTCTCCATGGATTAATTCTTCTATGTTTACCGGTAGTGCCATTTGCTTAAATTACTTTCATTTCGGTTTCGGGGCTCAGTTGTTTTAACAGTTGCTGCACGTTTACCTTGGCGGTATCGTTTTTAAAACCATTATCGCGGAATACGATGCGCAAGGGCGTTTCCTTTGCTATCTCCTTGGCAAAGTCCTCGTCTATCCCTTTATCGAAACAGGCATAAAGCGAGTTGCCGGCCACCTTAAACACTTGCTTGCCCACCACGTTTGCTTGCTCAATTTTTAAGGAGAGCGGCAGGCCCCAATCCAACATCACCTGCGCCAACAGATCGTCGGCCGATCGGCCGGGCTTTACGTTATCGGCAAACATATCCATCATGTCCTGTTTGTAATCCTGCGGTTTGTAATACACATCCTGCATATTGCTTTCGTCGAGACGATAGACGCGGAAACCGGTGTCCAGGTTATCAATGTTGAGCTGTAGTTGGTTGAGCTCTTGCAGCAGGTTTTGCGCTTTATCTTCGATTAGTGCATTATCGGGGAAACGCCATTCACCATTTTCTTTTATCAACTTTCCGTTTATCAACTTCTCCAATACGGTTTTTTTATCATTAACAACCGACAATTGATTATTTACAATTTGAGTTCCTGCACGGCGGATGCGTTCTTTGCCTATTTCGCAGATGTTTTTGTAACCTGCTTTGTAAGCTTCACTTTTTGAGTCGGTAGTTTCAGGAATTTGAACCATAATGTATTTACAACTTCTTTCACCTTCAGCGTTTAATTTTATTGCAGCATGAGCTGTTGTTGCCGAACCAGAAAAAAAATCTAAAACTATATCATCATTTCGTGTAGAAACCATTAACATTTGTTTAATCAAAGTAGATGGTTTTGGTGTATCAAATGGAGCCTTAGAGCTAAATAGTGCTTTCAGTTCTTTATTTGCTGCATCATTATGTCCTACTTCTTGGAATGTCCACCATGTATTTGGAACCCTACCTTGTTGTACTTCGTTTAAATATCTTTTTAATTGAGGTGCACCCTTCCCATCTTTTCCGAAAAAGATTCTATTTTCGCTTAACCAAACCCGCATCGTATCAGGGCTGGCACGCCAACAATTCCCTTCTGGTGGCAAATACTTTTTACCAGTATTTGGATTGACGATTGGATAAACACCTGAGTTAGAAAAGGATTTAACTAAAAGATTATCAGAACGCCATAGCCCTTTACCATCATTATCATCATTCTTATATGGTTTATTTTGCTCAACAGTTCGAGGAAGAAGATAGCGCTCAAACGCATTTGACTTTTGATAGACTATTATATGATCATGTAAGTTTGAAAAACCCTTTGCATCATTGGTTGCTGCATATTTTTTTTGCCACACGATATTTGCAAGGAAATTATTTTCTCCATAAATATCATCACATAACTTTCGTAGGTTATGCACCTCATTATCATCTATTGAGATGAAGATAACCCCATCATCGGTCAATAAATTACGGGCTAATTTCAACCTCGGATACATCATACTCAACCAATCCGAATGATAACGCCCTGCGGTTTCGGGGTTAACAGTTAAGCGTTGGTTGTATTCGTCTTTTTGTCCGCTCTCAAAAAGTTCCTGTTGTATATCTTTGCTAAAATTGTCTTTATACACAAAGTCCTTTCCCGTGTTGTATGGGGGGTCAATGTAAATCATCTTCACCTTGCCCAGATAGCTTTCTTGCAATAGCTTGAGCACCTCCAGGTTGTCGCCCTCAATATATAGGTTTTCGGTATTGTCAAAATCAACGGAATCGTTGCGCACGGGGCGCAAGGTTTTTGTTGTTGGCAAGTTGGCCGTAACAATGGCTTCGCGTTTTCCGGGCCACTCCAGGCGGTAACGCTCCTTGTTGCCTTCCACCACGGCATGGCTCAGCTCCTGTTTGAGCAAATCAAAATCAATACTCCGGCTAAGCTCGGTACCGGTGGCTGTTTCTATTTTACTTTCGGTAACACAATTGGGGAAAAGTGCGGCCAGTTTTTCTATGTTCTCACTCACCAGGTCGGGGCTTTTTAAATTTAATTTATCTATGCTCATTGTATTCATTGTGAATGGTTCCCCATTTATTAATCCTTGCTTTAAGGCAAGATATGGGGTGTTTTAACAAACTTCGACTAAAATAGATATTTGATACGATAAACCGATGGGTTGAGCGAGGAATTTTGGAAAAGGTACGATGTAAGATATTGGGAGCGTTGGGTGTAGTCATT
This sequence comes from Saccharicrinis carchari, assembly GCF_900182605.1. Lineage (NCBI taxonomy): Bacteria > Pseudomonadati > Bacteroidota > Bacteroidia > Marinilabiliales > Marinilabiliaceae > Saccharicrinis > Saccharicrinis carchari. The sequence continues at coordinate 46,945 of NZ_FXTB01000012.1, read as the reverse complement.
TAGGAGGATACAGTTAAAAAGAAGATAGGGGGTAAGATAGGGGAAAAATTAAATGGAAATAAGTGATGACAAGCCGAATAAATTTCAACCCAGATGCCGAAAATAATTTTCAAACAATTTGTCTGGCAAAGGGACACTTTTATTTTATTGCCCCGTTCTTGCAGTTCCTCTGTCCTGTCGGGGGCACTGCCCGACCCTGCGGAGCAAGGCAAGGGGAATCTGTCGGCGAGGAAAGGGCGGCTCAGTTTTTTCCGCGGTACACCATATTGTCCCAAAGAAAAAAAGTTAACGCCCCACAATTTGAGGCAAGCAAAGAAACCGCCTTTACCTTTCGCAGAGGACAATGCAAGCTCCCTTTCCGTTCTTGCATTATCCTCGACAGATGGTATCAAAGGCGGTTTCGCGTGGGTCAAATTTTTTCGGTTACCTTGCAGTATCGGTGCGAAGTATGCCCATTCCAGGGGTATGCTTAAAAAGGAGTATTGGAGGCTACTGCCCTGGTCCGAATAGCGAGAATCACGTGGTAGGAATATTTGGTGAGAATTATAACTCCCAACAACGTTGAGCTAAGGGGGCAGTTTGCTCCGAAATACCAACACTTAAACGTTAGCAACCGATTACCCTCTGAATACGATAGTTGGATTAAATGTGATTATATTTGTCGTAAAACATAAAAATCATGTTAGGGAAAATATATTCGGATACTCTCGAACAAATTAGAAATGAGATACGGACAGCACATATAAAAGTTATTCGTAAAGTTGTTAAAGAGCAAATAGAACATTATCTAAATATTGGTAGAATAATTCTGGAAATACAAGAATCGCAAGAATGGGGGAAATCTGTTGTTGAAAAGTTGTCGACCGATTTACAAGCTGAGTTCCCTAATTCCGAAGGTTATTCCGCTAGAAACCTTTGGGATATGAGGCGGTTTTATTCAAGATATTCTAAAAATGAAAAACTGCGACAGCTTGTCGCAGAAGTTCCCTGGGGGCATAACTTGTTAATTTTATCGAAAATAAAAGATAATTTGGAGGTAGAATATGCACTGCGAATTGCAAATAGACCAATTGGTGTAGCAGAATACCAGTTGACAAAAGACCTTCCATCAGATTTACGGAAATACCTACCAAATGAAGAACAAATAATTGAAAAGTTGAAATAGTACAGTTGCCAATTGTTGGCGACAACGGACTGAATGTTTCCCAATGCCCCAAAAATCCATAAGTACAAATTTGGCACTTACAAAAACCGATTCCTTTTATACCATCTACTGCGGGTGCAATAAAAGTACGTGTTGCTGTTTGGCCGAAAGCATGTTTTGCATCGGTAACATAGTAGGGCAGTGTATTAGGTATCGGTGCGAAATCGTTTGGCAAAAACCCAACTTCATTACTGAACACGGTGTAGCATTTGGAACAGGTCAATCATTCCATTCCGGTGTGGGGGCAAAGGAACACGCTTGCAAAAAGAGAGTTTCCTTGTGGAGTTTATGGAGCAAGGAAGCCTTGTTTGCATGTGTGTTGGCGGGGCGGTGGTGCGCTTGGCATGGAGTAGCGGAAGGGGCTTGGTCGTTTTCCCGTTCCCCTTTCACTATGCAGTGCCATGGGCTATACCGCATGGGGGAATACCGCTGAAGGGCGGGAGGTTGATAATAGGCATGGTTTAAGGACGGGCGGCAAAATAGAAAATTAGGCGTTATAAATGAGGTGATTTGTTTCTTTCAAAAAAATATTTTTACTGGTTACGAACTTATCAGAAAAGAAAACGTACACACCTTACGGCCTAAACTGAAAATTGCGTAATACCCGTTTATCATAGACCGTATCATCAACAAAATAATGAAGTTATCGATGGGGTAGGGAGTTATTACGTAAACGCTTATTGAATAAAACATGAAGCTGCTTATTTTGAAAAAATTTATTTTTCTTTTATCATTTGTTTTCTTGTCCCTATCGCTAGGGGGCAAAAACCTAGTTCCCAAATCATCGGGACAAATTGCAGAACACACATACTACACACTTTGCTATAGCGAACAGCACGAACAGGCCATTTGGGTATATTATAAGCTCACCCCGGAGCTGGTAAACGGCTCTGAGAAACGGACCGACGACTTTCGTCCAGATCCAAAAGTGTCCACGGGTTCGGCTACACTGACTGATTATAAGGGCAGCGGCTACCATAGGGGGCATTTGTGTCCGGCAGGCTCTATGGATATGAACCGCACCTCCATGTCGGAATCCTTTTTTCTTTCTAACATGTCGCCCCAGGCGCCTTCTTTCAATACCGGCCGTTGGAAGATGTTGGAAAGCCAGGTACGTAAATGGACAAATCAATATCAAAATTTGGTGGTGGCCACCGGCCCCGTTTTTAAAGATAACATAGGACATATAGGTACCAACCAAGTAACCGTGCCGGGGTACTACTACAAGGTCGTATATTGTCCGAGCAAGCAGAAAATGATTGCTTTCGTGATGCCCAACAAAAAGCTGTTTCAGCCTATTGCCGCTTACGTAAAAACAGTTGACCAAGTAGAAGCGTTGACGGGAATAGATTTCTTTCAGGGCATGGAGGATTCTTTAGAGGATAAATTGGAAGCTACCTCAGATATCTCGGCATGGGAATTTAGCAGCTCACAACGGAAACCCGCAGCCACCAAAAGCACAACGGCTTCAACCCAATGCAAAGGCATAGCCAAATCAACGGGGAAAAGATGTAAGCAAAAAACAAGGAACAACATCGGATATTGCAGGTATCACCAGAAACAGGCAAAAAAACATTAAAGAGGTTTGCACAAAAAAAGGGCTGTTACACCCCTAATATATCACACGCCCAAGATATACTCGGCAGACTTTTGACCTGACCCGGCAGCGCTAACCAACCATCTGGTGTTTTCCTTAAGTGCGGTTAACCAATGATGGATGTAAGCTGCACTTTCCTGAATAGTTGTTTGAAGGATACCACAGTGACCCGATAGATAAGACGCTGAAAACTCGGCAATTAACTCTTCGTAAGAATAGTCATGTTGGCTCTGGCCGTTTACATCAGCAATGTCTTTCCTGTTTAAGCGTGATGGGTGCCCTACAGAATGGCTTGCTTCATGGAACAGTGTGGAATAAAAATATTCAGGCTTATCGAAATGAGCAGGTTCCGGGATATGAATTTTATCGAGGGAGGGTATATAAAAAGCAGCGTTTCCCCCATAGATAATTTTGGGGCAGTCCTTGTAACCTGTTATTACTTCTTCGGCTTTCTGAATCCGGTCAAAGCAAAGAGGTTCGGTGTCTTCATAAAATTTCACGGGTTCATAATCAATCCCGGTTGTTTGGGTGATATTGAAGACATTGTAGTACCTGAACATGAATTTTTTTTCGGTCTTTGGATTCCCATTTTTGTCGATACTTTCCTTGCTAATGGGTTTCCAAAAGACAACTGGTAGGCTTTTCTCACCCTTTATAATTTGACCCCCGAGCGATTGTATTTGTTTCCAAGTAAGATAATAGGGTTGTTCATACAGGTTTAACAGAAGAACAAAGTTAATACCCTTATAAGGGATCCTCGAAACAAAATTTTGTGGTGGGACAAAGTTTCCATCATTATCGAAGCTCTTCCATGGTTTGTGCCAGGGAATCGTTCCCTTTTCGAGTTGAGAGAAAATCTTCTCGTTGATAATGTCATAAACAGTTTTTGAAGTTTTCATTCGAATCACCCCTGCCCTGGGGATTTATTTTGGCATCTGGCCCGCCATTGGTTTATTGCAGGCACTTTGAGCCAAAGGGAACGAGTCAAGGGGTTTATGTCATTCCGTTTTTTTGCGGAATGAACAAATCCGAAGGACGGTTTTTTTCAAAACCGCCCCTTTACTGTTCCCTTTGGCGATCAATAACTTGCAGCAAACCAAGGACGGTACGGTGCATCACCCAACGGCGAGTTGCCTCATTCAGGCGCTCGGGCAAAAAAACACGCTTCCAAATAAAAGGTTTCCTTGTCGTAGTTTACGGAGCAAGGGAGCCTTATTTGCAAGCGTGTTGGCGGGGTGTTCAAAGCTCTTGGCATGGAGTGGCGGAAGGGGCACGGACGTTTTTCAGGTCACCTTCCGCTAAGTAATGCCAAGTGCTGTAACGCAGGGGATACCGCTGGGGGCGGTGGACAGGAAACAGATGCAAGCACATCAAATGCCAGTGGCATTACAGACATTGCCCGGGGCTAAAGAGATCGTGTTCAATCATAAATACTTGTTAGCTTATATTCCCATTACATCTCGTCCTTCATTTTAGGATGCTCAGTGGCGTCATTTGCAAACTCGCTGGGCAATGTTCCAAACTGTTTTTGGAAACATTTTGAGAAATAGGAAGGGCTGTTGAAGCCTACGATATAACAAATTTCATTGATACGGTATTCCCCTTCCATAATGAGCCTGGCTGCTTTTTTTAGTTTGAACACCCTGATATAATCATTGGGCGACATACCGGATATGCCTTTGATCTTTCGTTGCAGGTTTGAGCGGCTCATGGAAAGGGAACTGGCCAATTTTTCGATAGAATATGCGCTGTCGGAAATGTTGCTCTCTATTTCGCCGTTAAGCTTATTTAAAAATTCTTCGTCCTTTTTATTGTTGGCGATACTTCCGTAAGGTATAAAAGGCGAGTTGGCAAACTTCTCCAATAAAAGGTTACGGTTTTTAATCAAACTTTTCACCTGCGCCCGTAGATATTCTAACGAAAAAGGTTTTTCAATGTAGCTGTCGGCTCCATAATCCAAGCCTGTTATTTTTGTTTCTAGATTAGTACGTGCCGAGAGCAGCACTATGGGGATATGGCTATATTGTTCATTTTCCCTTGCCTTTTTTACCAATTCCAGACCATCTATGCCAGGCATCATTACGTCGCTAATAATGATGTCCACCACGTGATTCTCGAGCAAGTCCAATGCTAACTGCCCGTTGGAGGCAGTTAGAACCTCATATTCCAATTTTAAGCTACGATTTAAAAAGGTGCACAAATCTTCGTTGTCCTCTACTATTAAAAGTACTGGTTTTCCTGTGTGCAGGGAAGCATCTACTTCCTTGTATGCAACAGGCTGGTTCCGAACCTGCTCCTCCATTTCGACGGGATGTGTCTCCATATCCTGAAGTTGTGTACTTATCTGCAACACAAATTCGCTGCCTTCTTGCCCATTATCGCGCACAAATAGGGAGCCTGCGTGCCTTTCGGCCAATTGCCTTGAATAGGCTAAACCTATTCCGGCACCTTTATTTTGAGCCGTACGGTCTTCTTCTTCCACTTGGAAAAAAGGTTCAAACACCCTTTCCCTGTATTTTGCCGGAACGCCTGACCCATCGTCTTCAACGGTAATCTCAAAATAATCCGCGCCCGAGGGTTCCGCTATTTTTATTGTGATAATCTTTTTAGCATGCTTTAAGGCATTTGTCATCAGGTTACTGATGATTTTGGTCAAGGCTTCCCTGTCCACATCATACACCATTCCTTCTTGCGGAATGACAATGTTTATGATAATAAATTTTTTTGATGCTGTTGATTTAAAACGGTAAATAATATCCGAAATTAAGCTGCCAATGTTTGTGGGTTCATAATTTGGCACGTAGGATTCTGCTTCAATCTTTCTGAAATCGAGCAGCTGGTTAATAAGGTTCAGCAGCCGATCGGTATTTTTATCAATTACAACCAGATTTTCTTTTGATTCAGGCGAGCCTTCCTTAGCCCTTAGAATACTGTCGAGCGGGGCTTTTATGAGGCTCACGGGGGTTCTGATTTCATGGGCGATATTAGTGAAAAAGTTGATTTTGGAGGCGTACATCTCCTTTTCCTTTTCAACCTTAAAATCTTCTAGTTTTTGTTTTTGTCTCCTTCGTAAATTACGTTGATAAAATTTATAAAGGTAATATATCAAGGTAATGGAGAGCAGTAAATAAAATAGATAGGCATAATCCGTAAGCCATATGGGGGGTAGGATTTTAATTCTTAAAAAATCTCCGTCCTCATTCCATAACCCGTCGTTGTTAGAACCCTTTACCCTGAAAATATAATCACCGGGTTTAAGGTTAATGTAGGATACGTTGGTTTGATTGCCGGCTTCGATCCATTTTTCATTTAAATTTTCCATCATGTACGAAAACTTATTTTTTCCCTGTGCCATAAAGCTAAGGCTTACAAAATCGATTCGGAACGAAGCCTGATCGTGTCTCAGCGTAATACTCCTGTCGGTATTCAAAACCTTGCTGTGCAAAGAGTCGCTTTTAACGCGCCTGTCCGTATCGAGCAGCTTTAAATGGGTAATCAATACCGGAGGTACGCATTTATTTTCAGAGAGGCGATCCGGATAAAAAGCATTGAACCCGTTTATACCCCCAAAATAAAATTTTCCGTTGCTGGTCTTTAAGCTCGATCGATAGTTAAACTGGTTGCTCTGCAGGCCATCCTCGCTTGTAAAAGTTTTTATTTTAAGTGATGAAGGGTCAATGTTGGCTATGCCTTTATTGGTGCTCACCCAAATATGGCCATACTTGTCGTCCAACGCCCCGTATACCACGTTGTTTGGAAGTCCATCGGACACATCTATGCTAGTAAAATCGTTGGTATCGTAGTTGTATTTGCAAATACCACCGCCCTCGCTCGAAAACCAGAGCCGTTGTTTTTCGTCCTGAAAAACATCTACAATCTTATCAAAACAAAGCGAATTGTCCTTGTAATTTTTGTGTCGGTAACTGCTCCACTCTTTGCCTAGAAGATCGTACCGAAATACCCCTTGCCCATAACAAGCCACCCAAAGCTGCCCCAAATGATCTTCGGCCATATCGTAAACAAAACCCCTTACCTCGGGTATCCTTTCAAAATTATTTTGGTGGCGATTGTAGCGGCTCAACCCAAAGGGCGTACCTATAAAAATATCGTTATCTTTTGTCTTGTACAAAGCAAAAACACAATTGTCGTCAATGGTATTGGTATCGTTAAGGTTATATTGATAATTGGTAAATTGGCCAGTTCTTAAATCCATAACGTCCAGTCCCCTGGAGAAGGTCCCTATCCATAATTTATTTTGATCCAGCAAAAGAGAGTGGAGATTGGTATAACTAATACTGGGCTTATCTTCGTGAGGAAGATGGGAGGTAAATTCTTTTGTTTTCGTGTTAAAATAGTTTAGTCCGCCATCTTCGGTGGCAATCCATAAGTTACCCTTGGGATCTTCCAAAAACTGACTCACCGCTTTTCCCGACATGGAACTTTCTTTGTAATTTGGATAATAATGTTCGATGACACTGCTATTGGGCGATAGATAATTTACACCGCCAAAATAAGTACCTATCCATATGCCTCCTTCTTTATCGCCATAGATAGCGTATATATTTTGATCGCTCAGGCTATTTTGGTCGCGCGAATCATCGATACGTTGGATCTGTAAAGTTTTTTTATTAAAAAGGTACAAGCCATCGTCGGAACCGATAAGCAGCTTGCCTTTTTCGTACTCGAAAAAAGCCCTTATATGACTAATATAAACGTCATCTTGTTCGTTAAAATAGGAAGTAAAAGTATCTGTGGTTTTGTTGTAACGGCTCAGTCCGCCCGACCAGGTCCCTAGCCAAATGTCGCCATCCGAATCCTCAAAAACAGAAAGAATTTCGGGATCGTCGAGAACACTCTTTTCTTCGCGCGAACCATAAGTGATAAACGATTTGCTCTCCTTGTTAAATCGGCTCAGTCCGCCCCTTGTTCCAATCCAAACTGTTCCGGAATAATCTTTATATATGCGCCACACCAAATTATCAGGGATGGACTTAGAGCCGTCTTCTGATTTGTATTGGGTAAGTTTCCCCGTAATGGTATTGTAGCTAAAAGCGCCTTGGGTCATAGTGCCTATCCAGATGGAATGTTGACTATCAGCTTCAATGGATGTTACAGCCGATGTTATAGCAATCCCCTTGTCGGTTTTCTCGATAAACTGCTGAAAATATTCTGTTTCCGGGTCGAAAATAAATATCCGTTGGTCGGTTCCTACCCAAATTTTATTATCTGTGTGCTGATACAACGACCGAATAAAATTGTTACCCAAAGAATGTAGATTATTTGGGTCATTTTTGAATATCTTATAATTGCTGCCATCAAAACGGTTTAATCCATCCTGCGTGCCAAACCACATAAAGCCTCGGTCATCCTGTAAGATACAATGTACCGTATTTCCCGAGAGTCCCTGGTTTACCTGGTGCTTTCTGAACGAAAAATTGTAGGCCGAAGCGATTGTGGCCAGACCAATAAATACAATGGCTAATATTCCTGTTTTAAAACGGGGTGTCATAAAGTTCCTTTCTCCTTGTTTCTAATTACAAGAAACGATTTCTTATTTTGTATACAATATTACAATTTAGGCAATACATAGCACAATTTGGGCAATAGGACTTTTAGTCGGCAGTGCAATACATTAATAACCGTCAATTTTTATAATTTGCACTTCATATCCTTCTCAAAATACTAAACTGCATAAATTTACAAGCTATGAAACTATTATTTTTTTCCTTCTTTCTAATTGCGGCCGTATTCTCTGCATGTGCCTGTAGCAACAATGAAGAAACCAAACCGGAACCCGACGAACCTAAAAAGGATGAATACACCAACCCTGTTGTCGACTACAGCTTGCCCGATCCCACTGTCATCAAAGCACAGGATGGCTATTTTTATCTATATGCCACCGAAGATATCCGCAATACACCCATCCATAGGTCGACCGACTTGGTGGATTGGGAATTTATGGCCACTGCATTTACCGATAATACACGGCCTACTTTTGAACCCAATGGAGGTTTGTGGGCACCCGATATCAATTATTTTAACGGCCAATACGTATTATACTATTCCATGTCGGTATGGGGTGGCGAGTGGACTTGTGGCATTGGGGTGGCCACCGCTTCCAAGCCCCAGGGCCCCTTCACCGATCATGGCAAGCTATTTCGCAGCAACGAAATAGATGTCAAAAACTCCATCGACCCTTTTTATATGGAGGAGGAGGGAACCAAATACCTTTTCTGGGGTAGTTTTAGGGGTATATATGCCATTGCGCTTAGCGACGACGGACTAACAATAAAACCCGGTGCCGAAAAACAGCAGGTTGCCGGCACGGCCTATGAGGCCACCTACATTTATAAAAAGGACGGTTTTTATTATCTTTTTGCGTCCATAGGATCCTGCTGCAATGGGATCAACAGTACCTACACCACCGTAGTAGGCCGTTCGGAAAACCTCATGGGGCCTTATCGTGACAAATCGGGGCAGGGCATGATAGACAACCATCACGAGCTGCTTATCAAGGGAAATTCTCGCTTCGTGGGCACCGGGCACAATGCCGAAATTGTGACCGACGACAACAACGACGATTGGATATTGTACCATGCCGTGGACAAATCCAAGCCCGAGGGCCGCGTGCTGATGCTAGATAAACTGCAATGGGACAATGGCTGGCCAAGCGTTGCAACCAATTCACCTGCATTGGGCAGTGTGCCCAGACCTAAGTTTTAAAGCAAATTCCATGTTCAATACTTATCCAAAAATTGTTACACATCGGATGAGTATTGAACTTTGCATTTTTTAATCAATAAGTAAAATACCCCGACCTTACCTTTAACCGTCCTTCCGTAAATAATACCCCCGTACATATTCCTGAAAGCATATTATATACGGTATTATCTGTAATATTGTATTGCCCTCCCCATTTAAACTGACTTTAAACCCCATTTCTATTTAAATATTTCTTAGAATGACTAACCTGTGTTGTTTTTTGACTAAAAATTTGTATCCGTTTGTTAATAAATGTTGTCTCTTTGTAAGACCGTCACGGTAAATAGATTAATGAAAATATCCTGATACATCCTGAATGGTATTTTTTTACTGGTTTACCGTTGGCCTTATTTTTAAATTATTAACGAACAAAAAATCTTGGTTATGAAGAAAATCTTGTTTTTAATGTTTTTCCTGATTCCGATAGGACTATTGGCGCAAACGGTAAACGTAACAGGAAAAGTCGTAGATACATCGGGAAAACCCATACCCGGCGTCAACATTTTAATCAAAGGAACACAAGGTGGGACAATATCCGACATTGACGGTCAGTTTTCGTTGGGGGCAAACGTAGGACAAACACTCGTTTTTTCCTTTATCGGTATGGATACCCGTGAGATTCTTTTTGAAGGACAGCCTGCACTCAATGTAGTAATGCAAGAAACCCTGTCATCATTGGATGAAGTAGTGGTCATTGGCTACCAGACGGTTAAAAAGGCAGACCTTACCGGGGCGGTTTCAGTATTTAAGCCCGAGGAGCTTAAAAGTGCCGTGGTTACCGGAAACGTAGGTGAGGTTTTGGGTACCGTTCCCGGCGTTTACACACGTACAGAAGGAAAGCCGGGTGCCGAAGGTTGGATAGAGATAAGGGGCACAAAATCGTTCGGCTCCAGCCAACCCCTGTATGTAATCGACGGAATAGCTGTTGAAGGTGGCGCCAACCGCGACTTTAACTTCAACGATATTGAATCCATCCAGGTTTTAAAGGATGCTTCGGCAGCCGCCATCTACGGTTCGAGGGCTGCCAATGGCGTTATTATTATTACAACCAAAAAAGGAACTGAAGGCCCAATGAGGATCGACGCCTCGGCAAAAACCAGTTTTCAATGGCTACCGCGCTACAATTTGACCAATCGCGAGAATTGGATCGAATTGAACGACATGGCCTTCGCCAATAAGGGCATCCCGTCGGCCAACCATTCCGATGCCGACACGGACTGGCAAGATGAGATATTTAAAACAGGTACCATACAGGATTATAACGTGTCCTTTTCAGGAGGTGGCAGTAGCAGTAATTATTTTATCTCTTCCAATTACCAAACCAATTCGGGTGCAACTATAGGCACAAAAAGTGAACGAATAACGTTTCGGGCAAATACTTCGGCCACCCGTGATTTTGGCAGTGCTGTAACTTTTAAGATAGGAGAAAATATTGTTGTCAGCAATTACGATATTGACGAACTGAATACCAATCCCATCATCGACGCATGGAGGCTGTTACCCACCATCCCCGTGTTTAACCCTGACAACCCGGGAGGATATGGATATGGTGACGGATCAAGAGATGTGGTTTTTGCCACCAACTCCATCGCGAAAGAAGACCTTACCGTTACCAACAACTCCAACTTTAGGTTAAGGGGCAATGCTTTTACCGAGCTGGGTTTTTGGGGTAAATTAAAGTATAAGTTCAACCTAGGTTTCGAAACCAGCATGGACGAGCATATGTACCTGCGAAAGGAAGGTAACTGGACATTCAATCAACCCTACGATCCTTCCTCGTTAAACAAAAATAAAGCACGTTTTACTTCTTTGGTTTACGATAACACCATAGAGTTTAACAATAACTTTGGCCAACATGGTATAAATGCGGTAGTTGGCACAAGCTTTATGGATATTCAGTACGAGCAGCTTTGGGGTACGAAAAACGACCTTTTACGCCTCAGCGACGGCACCTATTTTGAGCAATTGAACGCTGCACAAAAGGATCCTAAAACCGGTGGCTATAGCGATCTTCAGAAACTTTTCTCCGTATTTGGACGTGTCAATTATAATTTCGACGACAAGTATCTGATAAGTGCCACCGTTAGGCGCGATGCCTCCTCAAAGTTCGGTCCCAGCTATCGCGACGGGGTTTTCCCATCAATTGCCGGAGCCTGGCGCATCAGCAATGAGGATTTCTTTGATGTTTCGTGGGTTGATGGCTTAAAACTGCGCGCAAACTACGGTGTGCTGGGTAGTTCCAACATTGGGGTGTGGGATTGGATTCCCTTTATCAATTCATTTCCCCAGGTTATATTCGGGGACAATCAGCATATTGAAAACGGACAAACCCAGGTCAAATTGGTCAATACGGATTTAAAATGGGAAGAAATGCACGAGTTCAACATAGGTGCTGACGTCACTTTACTTCAAAACCGGTTGGATGTTTCGGCTGAATATTACAAATCGGAAACCCGCGATGTGCTGACCGGAATGCAGATACTCATGTCAACCGGTAACAACGGGGGAAATCCCAATGTAAATGCTGCATCCCTTCAGAACACAGGTGTCGAGCTCTCGATGACCTGGCGTGAGAAAAAAGGTGAATTGAGCTATAGTGTCAATGCCAACGTGTCGACCGTTAAAAATAAAATATTAAAACTGGGCTACGGCCGAGAGTATTTTACGCAATGGAACACGCGCTCGTATGTAGGCAAGCCAATCGGGGAATGGTACCTTATCAAAACCGACGGACTGTTCCGTTCCATGGACGAAGTAATGGCTCATGTCACCGAAGATGATGCCCTGATACAGCCCAATGCCAAACCCGGGGATATACGTTTTGTTGACTTTAACGAAGACGGACAAATTACCGACTCTGACCGGCAGTATATAGGAAGCCCTTGGCCTACGGTTCAATTAGGGCTTAATTCGTCGTTAGAATGGAGAGGTATAGATTTGCAACTGCAAATGACAGGCGCTTTTGGTCACAAAGTGTTCAATGGCCCCCGCAGTGGTTTTGATAGGTTCGACGACAATTCAAATTACCGCGCCGATTACGATGCTTGGTCGCCAGACAATAAAAACGCCAAGGATCCCCGCCCAATTTATCAGGATGGACGAAATACAAGAGGCGATCAGGACAGGTGGATTGAAGATGGATCCTATGTGCGGGTAAAGCAACTTGCCATTGGATATTCCCTTCCAAAAACAATTTTTGGTGAAAACGTGGATCAGTTCAGGATATTTGTAAATGCCCAAAATCTGATCACTTTTACAGGTTACACCGGTTTGGATCCTGAATTCAGGAACTCGAATATATGGGAAAGAGGTTACGATTATGGAGCCTTTCCGAACCCAAAAACGGTTACGGTGGGTGCTCAAATCACTTTTTAATCAACAAAAAAATATTCTATCATGAAAAAAATATTGTTTCTTATATTTTCCATCAGCTTATTTTTCACGTCGTGCGAAGTTGATGTCACCAATCCAAATGATTTGGAAGTAAGGGTGTTTTGGAAAAGTGAGGCAGACGCCCAAAGTGGCGTAAATGCCATATATAATATGTTTTATAAACCCGGTACTTATAGCCGGTGGATATGGTTCCGTTTGGATCTGACATCTGACGAGGGCTTCAGCTCGAGCCCCTGGATCGAACTTGCCGACTGGACCCGCTTTATCTATAACAACTATAACTTTTGGGAAGGCAATGCCTGGACCTATCGCGATTGCTACGAAGCTATATTCAGAGCCAACCAGGCTTTGTTCCATATTCCCGATATCGAGTTTGCCGATCAGGCGGCCAAGGATCGTTTGCTGGGACAGGCCTACTTTTTGCGGGCCTTGTACTATTACAATTTAGCCATACTTTGGGGAAGCGAAAATAACAGTTTGCCCATTGTTTTGGAGCCTTCTAAACCTGGCGACACGCCGGTAGGCCATCCCGTTTCGGACATTTGGGCCCAGGCCGAAAGCGATCTACAGGAGGCCATTAATAAGTTGCCTGCCACTTGGGATGCTAACAATAAAGGCCGTGCAACCAAAGGTGCCGCCTATGCGCTACGTGCCAAATGCCGCATGCAACAGCTTAACTGGCAAGGCGCACAACAGGATTTGGAATGGATGGTAAAAGGAGAAGGAGCCCAATATTACGATCTCGTGCCCAACTTCAAAGACAATTTCACCCATTTTAACGAGAACAACATGGAGTCTGTTTTTGAACTTCAATATTCTGATGTACACAAAGCACCGGCCGGCGACAGTGATTTCTCCATCGACCCCAATCTGGGACTTAACCGTGGACAGTTTTTTGCCCCTCCCGGAATTGGTTGGACGGACGGTGAGGTACGTCCCTGGCTTGTAGATGAATTTAAAAAGGAAATGGACACGAACGGGGCCTATGATATCCGTTTGAGAGAAAGCGTTTTTTATGCCGACATGGCCAATGATTTTCCGGGAAACGATAAGATATACCGGTTTGGAATGGAAGTTTGGAACCAGGACAACTACCGTAACAGGATATTCTTCAGAAAATACGGAACAGATTATTACAGGAACTTCGATGATTACCATAGCCCCGTAAATGTGCGCTTAATAAGGTATGCTGATGTGTTATTGATGTATGCCGAGTGTTTGGCCAATATGCCCTCAGGGGATCTGACTGAAGCTGTGGCTATTGTAAATCGGGTAAGAGACAGGGTTGACATGCCCGCTTTATCGGTTAACCATGCCGCTGCCACCCAGAGCAAGGAGGCGTTTTTGAAACGCTTACAAATGGAGAGGTCACTGGAGCTTTGCCTCGAAGGTCATCGATGGGCCGACATTAAACGCTGGGGTTTGGTGGATAACCAGGCAGGTTTGGATGAACTGAAACAGCGCGATCCGGATTTTAACAATTTCAAAATCGGAAAACACAGCCGTCTGCCAATTCCGTCGAGTGAGGTAAATAATAACGAAGGATTGGACCAAAATCCCGATTTTTAATGGATTGGGTATGGCACAATGGAATAATTAACCAGTATAATTAACAATTGGGATATGGATAAACTGCTGCTCCATATCCCAATTTAATATTTTTATATGATGAAGATAGGATACTCCTTTATTTTGACATCGTTTTGCTTGATAATCAATATTAGCGCCTGCAATACTTCCAATGAAGACCAAGAAGAGCCGATCGAGGCAATGGCCAAGGTTCCTCTTGGCGATCCCTTTATCATGCTTTACGATGATACATATTACGCCTATGGAACACTTTCAGAAGATGGAATAGCCGTTATGGTGTCCGACGACATGCTCACATGGAAAACTCCAAAATCACTGTCCGACGGTTTGGCCCTTCATAAACGCGACGTATGGGGCGACCGTTGGTTCTGGGCTCCCGAGGTATATCACGTCAACGGCAAATTCTATATGTATTTTTCGGCCGATGAGCACATTTGCGTGGCCACAGCCGACAACCCACTAGGGCCATTCGTACAAGAAGTTAAAAAGCCGATGATAGCCGATGAAAAATGCATCGACAATAGTCTTTATATCGACGACGACAGTAAGCCCTATCTTTACTTCGACCGCTTTAACGACGGTCTGAACATTTGGGTGGCCGAACTGACCGACGATTTATTGGAGATATTGCCCGAAACGATGAAAAAGTGTATCCATGTTTCGCAGGAATGGGAAACCGTGTGGCCACGTGTAAACGAAGGCGCATTTGTGATAAAGCACAACGGCACCTATTACATGACTTATTCGGCCAACAGCTACGAAAGTCAGTTTTATGGTGTAGGGTTCGCTACTTCTGACCGTGTTGACGGAACTTGGACAAAATATGAGAAAAACCCGATATTACAGAAACCCGGTAACCTAGTAGGTGTGGGGCACAGTGCCATGTTTAGGGATAAAGACGGCAACTTGCAAATTGTTTTCCATGCGCACAACAGTGCCACAAAAATTCATCCCCGCCACATGTACATCAGCAAGGTGACTTTTGAAGTACGCGATGGGAAAGAAGTTATGGTAATCGATCCAGCATATTTGACGCCGGTAATAAGCCATTGATTTATTAGTGATATTTGTTATTTGTCCTTCATTAAAATTAAATGATATGATATGCCAGAAAAATAAATACCTATTTATAATCACGTTCGTTTTAGGCCTGGTCCTTTCGTCCGGCAACGCTACGGCGCAACAGCCCGATCCCCCCGGCCAGGCCATAACCTCCGGCGAAGCGGTTAACCAAGCATATTTGTTTGCGCACATGACCCATCAGGATTATGGGCGATTGTACTATTCGGTGAGCCTTGACGGTTTACATTGGCACGCGCTGAACAAGCGTAAAAGGGTTTTTGAAGAGTACAAAGGACACCCGGATATCTGTAAAGGGCACGATGGCCGATATTATATCGCAGGCAACCAAAGTGATGCATCGCCTGATATTAACATCTGGGTTTCAAAAGATTTGATTTCGTGGCAAAAACACAGCACTTTTACACCGGATCTTAAAAGCACGCCGGATTACTCGTACTGTTTGCAGCGCATTGGGGCGCCTAAAATATTCTACGACAAAGATTCAGGAAAGTACCTGTTAACCTGGCACACACCACATAAAGAAGGCGGAGAAACATACTGGGCTAGTCAGCGGACTTTATATGTTCTGTCCGATGATTTAAAAACCTTTTCGGAATACCCTACGCGTTTGTTCGACTGGGATATAGGCACCATAGATGTAATCATCCGCAAGGTAGGCAATCAATACTTCGCTATTTTAAAGGACGAGACCTATCCTACCCTATATTGGGTAACCGGCAAAACCATTCGCACAGCAAAGGCACCTTCGTTACTGGGGCCCTACTCGCTGCCTTCCGATCCCATAAGCCCTAATTTTAGGGAAGCGCCCATGCTGATACCTTCGCCCGACGATGAGATTTGGTATCTTTATTACGAACAGTATCCAGGCGTTTCCTATGGCCTGTCCATTGCCGACAACATGAACGGCCCCTGGTACCAGGCCTCGGGCTATACATTTTTTAGCGACTGGGATAAATACAGCCTGCCCGATTCCGTGCGCCATGGATGCATGATCACCATCTCAAAAAATGAATACAACGATTTGGTAGAACATTTTGGCATAGAAAAAAAAGAAAATGACAATTAATAAACTATTTAAATATTTATCAAAATGAAAAAGTTTTTTTTACTGATCTTTTTGGCGGGATTGTTCTTGTCGGTTGGTGCACAAAGCTGGAAGCCGGCAGGCGATAAGATCAAAACCCCATGGACCGAAAAAATAAACCCTGACAAACCATTGGCCGAATACCCTCGCCCACAGATGGTACGCGATAATTGGAAAAACCTGAACGGACTATGGGATTATGCCATCGTGCCAAAAGGCAGCAGCATACCCCAAAAATTTGATGGTAAAATATTGGTTCCGTTCGCGGTAGAATCGAGCCTCTCGGGCGTACAGAAACGCGTTGGGAAAGATCAGGAATTATGGTATCACCAAAGCTTTATCGTGCCGCCCAACTGGAAAAACCAAAGGGTGCTGTTGCACTTTGGGGCCGTGGACTGGGAAACGGACGTATGGATCAACGATGTCAAAGTGGGCAGCCATCGTGGCGGATATACGCCTTTCAGCTTCGACCTTACCCCTTTCCTCACAAGGGGCGGCAATCAAAAGCTCGAAGTCAGGGTATGGGACCCGTCGGACAAAGGTTTTCAGCCGCGAGGCAAGCAAGTGGAAGACCCAAAGGGCATTTGGTACACCCCGGTTACGGGAATATGGCAAACCGTATGGCTCGAGCCTGTTGCCCCTGCTCATCTATCACAACTTAAAACCGTTCCAAACATCGATGGGGGCAATGTTTCCGTATTGGCTTCGGCACAAGGTACAGCTGCTTACGATTTAGTGGAGATTAAAGTGATGGACAATGGACAAATGATAAGCACCGGCAAAGGCGTTGTAGGTCAGGAAGTCTTGATGAGCGTGCCCAACGCCAAGCTTTGGAGCCCGGGCTCCCCTTTCCTTTATGATATGGAAGTATCCTTGGTGCGAGATGGTAAGGTACTTGATAAAGTAAAGAGCTATTTTGGTATGCGCAAAATATCCACTGCGCGCGACGGGAACGGTGTGATGCGCATGCAACTCAACAACAAAAACTTGTTTCATTACGGAACCCTTGACCAAGGCTGGTGGCCCGACGGACTTTATACGGCACCTACCGACGAGGCTTTGCTGTTCGACATCAAAAAAACCAAGGATTACGGTTTTAATATGATACGCAAACACGTTAAAGTTGAGCCCGCCCGCTGGTACTATCATTGCGATCGCGAAGGTATCCTGGTGTGGCAGGACATGCCCAACGGCGACCATTCGCCGCAGTGGCAAATGCGCAACTACTTTAACGGCAAGGAGGCGCAACGCAGCGCAGAATCCGAAGCCAATTTCCGCCAAGAATGGAAAGACATCATGGATCTTGCCTATTCGAACCCCAGCGTGGTGGTGTGGGTTCCATTTAACGAGGCTTGGGGTCAGTTTAAAACACCCGAGATAGTGGAGTGGACCAAAGGCTACGATCCATCGCGCCTGGTGAACCCGGCAAGTGGCGGCAACCATTATCCCGTGGGCGACATGATTGATATGCACAATTATCCCGGGCCGGTGATGGGACTCTTCGACCCGCAACGGGTGAACGTGCTGGGCGAATATGGCGGCATAGGATTGGTATATCCCGAACACGTATGGGAGCAAGGGCGTAACTGGGGTTATGTGCAATACAAAACAGCCAAAGAAGCCACCGATGCCTACATAGAGATGGCCGAACAGCTAAAAAAGATGATTCCCTTTGGCTATGCTGCTGCCGTTTACACCCAAACCACCGACGTGGAGGTGGAAGTGAACGGCCTGATGACCTACGACAGAGAAGTGATGAAGCTGGACGAAGAACGGCTGCGGAAAGTAAATCAAGAGGTGATTGAAACACTAAAATAAAAAAAATGAAAAAACATATTTTTTTAAGCATCATACTCGGCTTGTTCCTACTTGTAGGTTGCAACAGCAGCCCCAAATCGAGCAAAAACAACGAAAAGGCACTTGAAGCCGGCACTAAGGGGCGTTGGACAGTAGAACAGGCCAAAGTCTGGGGTGAAGAAAAAGGCTGGCTGCGGGGTGCCAATTTTAACCCCAGCACTGCCATAAACCAATTGGAAACCTGGCAAGCCGAAACGTTCGACCCCGAAACCATCGACAGGGAACTTGGATGGGCCGAAGACATTGGGTTGAACTGCATGAGGGTTTACCTACATCATGTGGCATGGCAGGTGGATAAAGAGGGTTTTAAAGATCGCATGCGTGAATATCTGGATATTGCGGATAGTCATGGTATCAAAACCATCTTCGTTTTTTTTGACGATTGCTGGAATGCCACGTATCAGGCCGGCCCTCAACCCGAACCTAAGCCCGGTGTGCATAATTCGGGCTGGGTGCGCGATCCGGGCGACCTGTTGCATGAACAGCCTACGCTTATCAACGATCTCGAAGTCTATGTAAAAGACATCCTAAATACTTTTGATGGTGACGGACGTATCGTGATGTGGGATTTGTATAACGAGCCGGGCAATTCGGGCTATGGCAACAAATCGATGCCACTGCTTAAGGACGTTTTTGGGTGGGGACGGGAAGTGCGCCCTTCGCAGCCATTATCCGTGGGCGTTTGGAGCCTAAGCCTATCCGACCTTAACAAGTTTCAGGTTGAAAACTCTGACATTATCACCTACCACAACTACGAAGGTCCCGAAAAACATCAGGCAGCCATCGACAGTTTGAAGCGATATGGTCGTCCGATGATATGTACCGAATATATGGCACGACGTAACAACAGCTATTTTCAAAATATCATGCCCATCTTAAAGCGCGAAAACATTGGTGCAATCAATTGGGGTCTGGTGGATGGTAAATCTAACACCAAATATGCTTGGGACGAGCCCATTGCCGATGGCTCGGAACCACAGCTTTGGTTTCATGAGATATTTAGGTTGGACGGAACGCCTTACAGACAGGAGGAAGTAGAGTTAATCATGAGCCTGACCGGTGCTGAATAAGACGTTTCAACTAAAATAAAGAATTCAATAAAATCAGCTATGTATTTAAAACATGTATTTATTGCTATCGGAATTTTGTTATTGGTTTCGTGCCAACAAAAAGCACCGGTATCTTTTGAACCGCAAAACCCCTTGCCGGTAAAGCTGGCCGATCCATACATTCTTAAAGCTTCGGATGGCCTATATTATATGGTGGGAACGGGCGAGGTCAAGGATGGCTTCAAAATGTATTCGTCCACCGATTTAAATGAATGGAAAGACGAAGGTCGCATTTATCAAGGCAATACCGGCAGCTCCTGGAACGTGGCCAGTTTTTGGGCCCCCGAACTGTACGAACGCAACGGAAAATTTTATCTGTTTTATAGTGCCGATTGGCGCGAAAACCCAAACAATGATCTGGAAACGTTCCGTATTGGTGTAGCGGTATCCGATTCGCCCACCGGTCCTTACGCTGATATGTTCAACCGCCCGGTATTTGACCCAGGTTATCCCATTATCGATGCCAATCTCCTTTTCGAAGACGGTAAGGTATATCTTTATTATTCCCGCGCATGTTATAAACACCCTGTGGAGAGTGAAGTGGCGGTATGGGCACGCGAAAAGGGCATGTATGATGAGATAGAAGAAAGCTGGATTTACGGCGTGGAGATGAAGCCCGACTTTTCGGGTGTTATCGGGGAGCCCCAAGTGTTGCTCCGTCCGCCGCTCACCATGGACGACCAACAGGCTGAATGGGAAAGCCGGTCTGTAACCTCGGGGGAGGTGAACAGGCGTTGGACCGAAGGTTCCTACATATTTAAGCATAACGACATCTTTTACATGATGTATTCGGCCAATTTTTATGGCGGAAAAAACTATGCCGTGGGATACGCCACCTCCAAATCGCCTTTAGGCCTGTTTACTAAAGCGGACAATAACCCTGTGCTGGAAAAGAACGTGGAGAAAGGTGGGATCGTCACCGGTACCGGTCACAATTCGGTTACCGTTGCACCCGACGGGAAACAGATGCTGTGCGTTTATCACGGGCGTACCTCAAAAACGGGCGACCAGCGGGTGGTGTTTATCGACCTTATGGAAATACGGGAAGATGGTATCTTGGTGGTACATGGCCCAACCACGCGCGACTAGAAATAAAATTTTAATAACATCATCAAATCATCAATATTTTTTCCAACTTTATAATGTGATTGCTCGGGTACAATTTTCACCCAAACCATGTAAAGAAACACTACAAATACATGTACAGACGGACAAAATGTGCGTCTGTGTCTCTAACACTTAAGAACAAACCAGATGAAAAATATTTTATTTCTTATGCTAACCGCCACCACCCTACTACTGGCAGGATGTAATCCAACAGCAAAGACAGATAGCGACAAAAAAACATGTTCCGATTTAAAAAGGGATGATTTTAAAACAGAGTTAAACGGGGTCGAAACCAACCTTTATTTTCTTCGCAACGGTGATATTTCGGCCGCCATCACCAATTATGGTGGACGTATCGTTAGCCTGTGTGCACCAGGGCGTGACGGTAAGTTGGCCGACGTGGTATTGGGATTCAACAGCATCGACGAATATGTGGGTGCAAAGGAAGTGTACCACGGCGCCTTGATTGGCCGAGTGGGCAACCGCATTGCCAAAGGAAAATTTACACTGGACGGGATGGAATATACCTTGCCTATTAACAATGACCCCAATCATTTGCACGGTGGCCCTGGTGGTTTTCATAACGTGGTGTGGAGCGTAAAATCAGCCAACGACACCTCTTTGATATTGACACATTTGTCTAAGGACGGCGAAATGGGCTATCCCGGCAACCTATATGTAGCGGTAACCTACACGCTCACAGTTAAAAATGAATTGACCATCGATTACAAAGCCACCACTGACAAGGCCACCCCCGTAAACCTGACCAACCATGCTTTTTTTAACTTGGCAGGCGAAGGCAGCGGCGCCAGCATTAACGAGCACTTGCTGACCATCAACGCCGATCTTTTTACGGCGGTTGATAGCACATTAATTCCCCTGGGCGAAAATGTGCCCGTTGAAAGAACGCCTTTCGACTTTAGACAAGCCAAAGCTATCGGGACCGATTTGCCGCAGCAAGACAACGATGAACAACTGAATAATGGTTTGGGCTACGATCACAACTTCGCAATCAATAAAAACGAAGCTGGTGGCATGACATGGGCAGCTACCGTGGTAGAACCTACAAGCGGACGAAAAATGACCGTTTATACCGAAGAACCCGGGCTACAGTTTTACGGCGGCAACTTCATGGACGGATCCGACATAGGTAAAAGCGGAGTCCCCTATGGGTACCGTCAATCATTTGCTCTTGAAACGCAGCATTTCCCCGACTCGCCAAACCAACCCAATTTTCCATCCATAATCCTAAATCCGGGAGAGGTATATGAAACCGCCACCATTTATAGGTTTAGTGTGGATAAATAAAGTCCCTTTATTTATTATTAATTAACTCATCGGATGCATTTTTACGGTTGTAAAATTCATCCGATGAGTTTTTTGTTTATTCCCTTGAGACACATAATATTTCTAGTGATTAGGGTATCAATGTTCCCCGTGCATCGGACAACTTGCAACAGACCAAAGATGGCACGGTGCGTCACTCAACGGCGTGTTGTACCATTTGGGTGCGTAAGCAAAAAAACACGCTTGTAAATAAAAGGTTTCCTTGGCGGAGTTTACGTAGCAAGGAAGCGTTATTTGCAAGGGTGTTGTCGGGGCGTTAAAAGCTCTTGGCATGGAATAGCGGAATGGAGTGACCGTTTTTCAGGTCACCTTCCGCTAAGTAATGCCAAGTACTGTAACGCGAGGGGTGCCGGAGGGGGAAAGAATAGATGATGGGGAAGGGTTAAAATTTAAGCTGAAAATATTTAAACAATTTATAATTGTATTATCATCTTCAGCTTAAAACCACCGTTAATAAATACGGTTTGAAGAAAAACAAGGCTAATCAGCCTTGTTTTTTATGTTCACGTAGCAAGTGTGTGTCTTGCCGAACTCGTCGGGCTGCTTCATTCTGGCAACCTCGAAGCTAAGGTACTTTTTGCCTTTGTACGCATGTGAATACTCTAGTGCGCTGTCCAATTCTACGGTTACTTTTACAATGTCAAGATCTTGCACCTGTGTCCCCTTACCAATGTAGTTTCTGGTAAACCCGTTTTTTTCGTTTTTCTTAGCCATAACTTATTTTTTTAATTAATAATTACATGCAAGATGTAAGGGAAAGCGGATATGGCATCGCAACAAGCAACTGGAATACCGGAGCAAAGCGAGGATATGCCGGGAAAATTGTTGGATGTGCGGAGTATCCCGGAGACCATTGCCGCAACCCTATCTTAGCTTGGAATTTTAATTGAAGAGTTGTGACGCTAAAGAAAGTGAACAAAGGGTTGGAAGATAACATCTAAAGGGGGGACAGGTAGATTCTTGTTCATTTAAAAATTTTACCCCTACAAAACTTTTAATAAGCTTTCGATTAGTTCGGCAAAAAACGGGTGAAGCAAAGTATCAAGGAAGCTCATTTTATTATTTATGGCAATATTGAAATAAAGGAATAAAGCCTGAAAGATATTCTTAGTTTAAGGCTTACTTACTTTTCTTTAAAATGATAAAAATAAACCTAACGGTGGGACCCTCCAAAATTATATCAGACCATCTTATTGAACTTACTTGGGGTCTCTCCAAAAAGCTCCTTGTACGAACGGTAAAAATAGGTGCGATTATTAAATCCTGTCATAAAAATTATGTCCGATATGGAATGTTTACCTTCAGAAATCAATTGTCTCGCTTGTTTTAATCTGTAGTCTTTAATCAAGCCATGGGGTGTAAATCCAGTCAAAGCTTTTACTTTTCTGTATAGTTGAGCTTTGCTCATAGCTAAATCCGAAGCCATTTTATCTGCATCAATATTTTCATCGGCATAGTTGGCCTCAACAAAAGCAACACATTTTTTTAGCAGCTCTTTATCCCTGGAAGAATAATCCTGTTTGAGATCATAAGTAGGTGTACCAAAATTTGTTCTGAAATATTCTAAAACCTGCTCTCTTGATTTCAGAAGTCGTTCAACTCTTACAAAAAGGTGCTTTGGATGAAATGGTTTGGGGATATAAGCGTCAGCCCCCATTTCCAATCCCTCGATTTCATCCTCTATTTGGGAACGGACAGTAAGCAGAATAACAGGGATATGGCTGGTCAGAACGTCTGCTTTAATAGTTTTGCACAAGGTTAAGCCATCCATTTCGGGCATCATAACATCACTAACGATCACATCCACTCTTTTTTCGTTTATCACTTCAAGGGCTTGCTTCCCGTTCTGCACAAGATAAACATCGTACTGCTCAGAGAGCATTTTATAAAGCAAGTTGGAAAGTTCAGGATCGTCTTCGGCAACAAGCACCTTATATTTTTTAGGCGTTGTCCACAAGTCCGCCTTTAACGAGGACAAAGATTCATCCCCCTCTGAATATTCCGTAAGTTTTTCAGATATATTACTCAAAAGTTGATTCCTCCCTATTAGGCTTGACGATTGCGCAGCTATGCTCATATCTGGCTCCACAGCTTGAAACGGTATGGCAACAGTAAATGTACTCCCCTGTTCCAACTTACTTTTAACAGATATATTTCCCCCATGAAGTTCCACAAGACTTTTTGTGTATGCAAGGCCAATCCCAATCCCCCTAAATGTTTTTGTAGACCTTTTTAAATCAGGTGCTTGTTGGTAATAGCTGTCGAATATATTTGCCGCTATGTTGGGAGCAATACCTACTCCGGTATCCTCTACCTCTATAAAGATAGTTTCACCGATCAGTTTCAACCTGAGCGCCACACTTCCACCTTCAGGTGTATTTTTAATTGAGTTACTTAGTAGGTTTAGCATTATTTTATCCAGTTTTTGCGAATCAAGGAGACAATGAAGTTCATCCAACTCAGGCTCAAAACTAAGCTCTATTCCATTCTCACGCGCAAAATGACTAAAAACATCCACGATATTATTCATCACACCTATGATTTCAACCGGTCTTGGTTCAAGCTTCTCCCGCCCTGTATCAACCTTCCTGAACTCCAGTAATTCCTGAACGAGCCTTTGCATACGCCTGGAATTTTGGTAAATGGTTTTTGTTAACGCTGAGGCTTCCTTCGGTTTTTTATTGGGGTTTAACAAACTTGCGGCAGATGCAAAAATTAAAGTAAGCGGTGTGCCAAACTCATGGGCAAGGTTTGTGAAAAACTTCAACTTGTATTGGTTTAATTCTATTTCTTTCTGATGCTGAAGCTTTTCGAATGCGATTTGATGTTTTACTTTTATTCTTTTGTTCTGGTATTTAAAAACAATATATACCAAAATTACAATGAGGAAAGTATAGATCGAATAGGCTGGCCAAGTCATCCAAAAGGGTGGCTTTACAATTATGGAGATGAATCTGGCTTCCTTTGACCAAACTCCATCTTCATTTGTCGCTCTTACAAATAACTTGTATTCTCCCGGAGGAACGTTTGTGAAATTAGCTTCACGTTGATTCTCAACAGAAACCCAATCAGGGTTAAAATTCTCCAGCTTATATTCAAATAAACTCTTGTCAGGGTTTATATAATTTAGCGTAGTAAATTCGACCGTAAAAAAGTTCTGATCATATTTGAGAACAATCTCGTCAAGTTCATCAATGTTTTTATTTAGTATGGCAGTCGAGTCACTAGGTAAAACCTTTTTATTGTAAAGTATAAAATTTGTAAAGATTAGTTCTGGTGCTTTCTCTGAGATTTGGATGTTCTCCGGGTAAAACCAATCTAAGCCATTTATTCCCCCGAAATAAAACTTACCAGTTTTCTGCCCTATACGGGCAGCTCCATCACTAAACTCATTGCTTTGCAATCCATCTGCACTATTAAAATTGAGGAATTTCTCTTCGCTCACAAAAAACTTACTCAATCCATTATTGGTACTTATCCATAGATTGCCTTTTTTATCTTGCAATATACCATGTACACTATTATTGGGCAATCCGTCCTTAATGGTGTAGTATTCGAAACTATATGGCAAATAATTAATATCCACCTTATTCAGCCCACCGCTGCTACCCACCCATAAATTATTGTTTCTTCCAATATGCAGACTGAGAATGTCATTGTCGCTAAGGCCTGGTTTTTCTATTGTGTCAAGTGTATAGTTTTCCATTTGGCCAGTGATTGTATTTAACCTATAAATCCCGGCTCCCCGAGTACCTAACCATAGAATGTTTGGTTTCTCTTCTACAATAGCATAAACAACATTGCTTTGAAGCGGATCGTCCATACTTCCCCCTTTAATATGCATATGGTTAATAAGTACGAACTCCCCTTCTTCCTTTTTGATGTTTAGCCCCAAGATGCCATAACCGCTCGTTCCCAGCCATATTTGATCAAAAGCATCGATACAAATTGCATATACCGAACCAAATTCCAGATCCTCACCCCCTTTAAGCTCGGAAGGGAAATGAAAGAATTCCCCTGTCTCCATGTCTAAAACATCTATCCCAAAACCATCGTGCCCGATCCATAAATTACCAAACCCATCCTCTTGGAGCGATAAAACCGCATTGTTCGTCAGGCCATTGGATGTATTGAAATACTTCGTTTCCCCATCCTTATACGGAATAAGGTTCAAGCCGTTACCTCTTGTTCCTACCCATAAACCTCCTTTCTTATCTTCATAAATAGATCGTACGATTTGGTGGTTTAACTGACGAGTTTTTGCTTCCCCTCTCCCGATCTGATAAAAAGGCTTGGGCATTAAGTGGCTTCTAAATACCCCCTCGCCATCTGTCCCGATCCAAAGCAAATCATCGGCTGTTTCCAGGATCGACCAAATCTTAACTTTCTTATCTGCAAGTTCCGGAATTTGATTTATGACCGATTGGGTAGTAAAATGATCGTTAGGGCGTACCTTGAAAATATTCCCGTCATCTGTGCCCACCCACAAGAAATCTTTATCTCCTGATGTTTCAATTGTGGTTACAACAAACGCTGGATCCTGGGGGTGGATGGATGTTACTTCCCAATTGCTGAGGTTGATAAAGAACAGTCCGCCTTTCCTTTGGCTAAGAGCCAAATAGGGAATCTCTTCAAACTCAAAAAGCCAACGCTCCTCAGCAGTCGATAAATTTAGATTTGGGTAATGTGTAAGTAAATGGATTCTGTTCAAAACTTGTAATGAATGGGAATCCATCACGATCAAGGAGTCTTGACTTAAGATAAATAGGTTATCCTGTAGAGGTAAAAAAAGATCGATGCTTCTTACTGTTTGTTCGCCCAGCGTGGGGAACTCTATAGGTATAAAATTATCTTGGTCGGTGGAGAATTTAAAAATTCCTACGCCAAACGCATTTACCCAAATATTTCCATCGTAAGCAATTCGCGCTTTCAAACTTTGCTCTTTTACGCGATGCGCTGCAAGTTCAGTAAACCAGCAAGTAAAATTGTCAAAATCGTACGAATACCGATTAAGCCCTTGCTCGGTAACGATCCAAAGATTGTTGTGCTTGTCTTCAATTATTCGTCTAATAATATTATTGCTAATGGCGTTCTTGTCAAATATATCGGGTACATATGTTTTAATACTCTTGCTATCGTAACGGTTAAGGCCATCCCAAGTACCAAACCACATAAATCCGCGAGAATCTTGGTAAATATTATTTACGGCACTGTTTGAGAGACCCATCTCATTGGTGATCCTTAACGATTGCCATATCAACCCACTACCTAAAAGACTCATCTTTGAGAAGGAAAAAAATACAATCAAAGAAACTATTAGAACAGAATGACTTGATATGCGGCGCATTGTATTAAAACGGAAAATTGAAAATAAATAACACATAATCGTAAAGTTAGTCGATAAAACGCAATACTCTCCCTAAACTTTTCAGAAGCAAGTTAACTTAAATTTTTATTGTACTATTCCTCTAAAAATCATTGATCCCATTTTGATAATAGAGTGTATAGTATTGCAAATAGAGTTTACAAAATTCTTTATAAATGGGTGTATCTTTATTGAAAAATAACTTATGAGATATGTAAACAGAATCATACCCCATTGGCTAATAATTATATTTTCAATTTCGGCCAGTCAACTATCGGGGCAACAAATAGATATTCCCAGGATTAGCTTAATGCCCAACTTCCCCCAACCATACGAAATGCGGGATTGGAAAAAAGTTGCCGGCGGTTATGATTCCATCGTTTTTAATCAAAATCTTGTTGGTGAGCACCTACCTCTGGTCTTTTCCCGGAATAATTCGCTTAACTACCCGGGACTTCCAAGCTTCGGCTTGCACACTGCGGTTGGAACAAACGCGCCAAGCTCCGGTGAGGCCATCAACGTAATTCCTGCCGTTGTTGGTGCAAGCTTGGTGGGTATAGATAAAACCAATCAGTTTGGCAACAACTGGGTGTCCATGGTAAGAGAGTTTTTTAACAAACGCCCACAGGAGAATATATATCTGAATCATCCTCAAACGAGTTCGGGCAACGACTGGTGGTACGAAACCATGCCCAATGTTTTTTTTATGCAACTAAAAGATTTGTACCCTGAAATTCAAATCTTTGATGATCAACTACCGGTCATGGCCAACCAATGGATGCGAGCGCTACGAAAAATGGGCGCATCCGATACCCCTTGGGCATCGCCCTATATGAACTACCGCGCATGGAGCATGTCAACAATGGATCCGCTGGATGAAGGCGTTAAACAACCCGAAGCCGCAGGAGCAATAGCGTGGATCCTCTATAATACTTATGTGGAGACAGGACAAAAGGAATATTTAAAGGGCGCTGAGTGGGCGATGGAATTTTTAAATGAGTGGGCCGACAATCCTTCCTATGAGTTGCAATTGCCTTACGGCGTTTATACTGCTGCAAGAATGAACGCAGAGATGGCTACTCGATACGATATTGAAAAAATGGTAAACTGGTGCTTCGATAGAGGCGATCTTAGAGGGTGGGGAGCGATAGTTGGTAGATGGGGAGATTTGGATTGCTCCGGGCTTATTGGCGAAGCGAACGATAATGGAAATGATTATGCCTTTTTGATGAACGGTTTTCAACAAGCGGGGGCACTTGTACCGATGCTCCGGTATGATGAACGGTTTTCAAAAAGCATCGCCAAGTGGGTCTTGAATATGGCCAACGCATCACGACTCCTTTACCCTGCTTACCTCCCTCCTAATATGCAGGACAATGCAACTTGGTCCGAAACTTACGATCCAAACTCCTACATAGCATACGAAGCACTGCGAGAGGTCAAGAACAACGAAGAACCCTACGCAACCGGGGATGCTATTGCTGGCGGATGGGCGCAAACCAATTTAATGCTGTACGGTTCGTCCCACGTTGGCACATTGGCTGCCATTATCGACACAACCAATATAGAAGGAATCCTTCAGCTGGATTTGCTCAAAACAGATTACTTTGGTCAAGAAGCCTTCCCCTCTTATCTTTATTATAACCCATTTGAACAAGCCCATTCAGTTAATTTCTATTTACCCGAAGGCACTTTTAAATTATACGATGCCATTTCTAATCAGTTTATCGGCCATGGGCAATCAGGTGTTTCCAGTATTGAATTATCTGCGGGCAGCGCTGTCATGATTGTGATAGTGCCACAGGAGGCAGAGATAGAATATACAAACAATAAAACAATTGCCAACGGTGTAATTATTGACTTTAATAATGGATTGCCCACGGAAAATTTACCTCCCCGAATAAAAGCATTGGCAAGTGCCGACAGCACCTTAGAAATAAATAAATCAACGACTATTTACTGTACGGCATACGATGCCAACAACGAGGAGCTTACATATTCTTGGTTTATAGGGAACTCCGTATCCATGGCTACTAGTGAGATAAAGTACGATGCGCCAAAAGATGTCGGTAAATATACAATTGCTTGCAAAGTTGAAAACAAAAGTGGTTTAACAGACTCCTTATCAATACAAATAGATGTAGTAGAACGAATCCCGCACCCTCCCAAAATACTTTCTATCACAGCCACTCCCAGAAAATGCAAACCTGGAGAGAAAATCGCGCTGTTATGTAATGCGCAGGATTATTACAACGACCCTTTGCAATACGCATGGGAAACAAAGTTAAGTGGTGCTATCGCAGGCGATGGTGAGTCTGTTACCTTAACCGCTCCCGAGGAAGAGGGGAATTACTACATCTTATGCAAAGTGAGCAATCCGGATAATCTGTTTGCCAAAGATAGTGTGCAAATTATTGTTCGGGACTTTCAGGATAATCCCGCGGGGGACAGAGTCGCATTTTATAAATTAAGAGGGAATGCCGATGACGATAGCGGAAATAATCTTCATGGGATTGTTGGTGGAGGGATAACCTGGACCGACGATATGAACGGGAACAATAATCATGCGGCACGCTTTGACGGTTCCTCGGCCAATATTTTAATGCCTTCATCCGAAAAATTAAACTTTTCCGAGGAAATCTCAATTTCTATCTTTTTAAAGATAGATGAGCTTTCCACCAAAGAGCAGCATCCCATTTCGCATGGAAGCTGGGAAAACAGATTTAAGATATCTATTACCGACAACAAGTTGCGATTTACGGTCAATTCTAGCGAAAGCATAAGAGATCTTGATTCCGAGTCTAGCCTAACAGCAGGCGAATGGTACCATGTGGTAGCATTGTATGACGGGGTAAATATGGAGATTTGGTTGAACGGAGAACTGGATTCCTTCGCAAATCATTCAGGGACAATTAACCAATCCCCTGTAAATATGGTTTTGGGCCAAAATTTACCCGGAAATAATGAGTATAACTTTATGGGCGATATGGCTATGGTTAGCATCTTCAACTTTGCCCTTACGCCTGCTCAAATTAATAAGGTACAACTTTTGGAAGATGTAGGAATCACACATCCATCCACCAATAAAGATTTAGTTATATACCCAAATCCAGTTAACAATTTAGTTGTTAATTTACTTTTTGATACCAGTGATGTGGAGTATGTTCAGTATCAAATTTTTGATATTAAAGGAAGTCTGGCCTTTTATGAGAGCCACAGTTTATCTGATGATGGACAAACACCATTGACTATTAACTTACCTTCTAGCTTTTTGTCGGGATTGTATTTTTTGAGAATTTTAACAAATAACAAGACTCTATCTACGCGCTTTATGATTTCCGAATAATCTGGACTCTCACTTTTTAGCAACTAAAAAAACGCTAAAAGCCTTGAACTATAACGATTAAGTCGATTTTGATAATAGGATGTACTAATTTGAAAACCCGGTACACACGATTCACATTAATTCATCTTAATTTTGAAAACAATACAAACAGGTGAATTTAAAACAGATAAGATGGATATTGCTAAACGATTTAAAAATAATCCGATTCTTAGGCCCAAGGATATAAAACCAAGCTCAAAGGAGATGTATATCGAATGCCTCCTTAATCCGGGCGTTTTTCAGTTCGATGGGAAAACTTGGATGCTGTGCCGGGTTGCCGAAAGAACCAAACAGATAGAGGGGAGTATCAAAGTCCCCGTTTTAGATGCGAATGGTAAAGCCGAGATCCTAACCTTCGATCAGAACGACCCCAAGCTTGATGATTCCGATCCAAGAGTAATAACATACGATGGTAAAAATTACCTTACCACTTTATCCCATTTACGTTTGGTCAACAGTAAGGATGGAAAAGTTTTTACAGAACCGGACTCCTATAAGTCAATTAATGGTAAAGGGGAATATGAGTCGTTTGGAATAGAGGATTGCAGGGTTTCCCAAATAGGCGAAGAATATCACCTTACCTACACCATGGTTTCAGAAATTGCGGTAGGTGTAGGGTATATGTCAACAAAAGATTGGAAGAGCTTTAAAAGGCAGGGCATGATTTTCCCTCCCCACAATAAGGACTGTGCAATCTTCGACACAAAAATCAACAATAAATATTATGCACTTCACCGGCCAAGCAGTCCTGAACTGGGGGGTAATTATATCTGGATAGCCGAGTCCCCTGATATGCTTCATTGGGGCAAACACCAATGCATTGCAGTAACACGATCAGGAATGTGGGACAGCGCAAGGGTAGGGGCAGGAGCTGCACCAATTGCAACATCCGAAGGATGGTTGGAGATATACCATGGCGCAGATGAGAACAACCGATACTGCCTGGGCGCACTCCTTCTTGATAGGGATAATCCGGCCAAGGTTATTTCAAGAAGTATGAAACCCATCATGGAGCCCATTATGGAATACGAAAAAGAAGGGTTTTTTGGAAATGTGATTTTTACCAATGGCCATATTGTAAACGGCGATACAATTACACTCTATTACGGAGCTAGCGATGAAGTAATCTGCGGAGCAGAACTTTCCATTCAAGAAATCCTGGATTCATTGAAGTAAAACATATTATCTGTGAGAAATAAGATCCCCCGTTTAAGATTTATTCTGTGGGAGTTAAAAGTTACCATATCTAAAAATAATGAAAAAGAAACTTTTCTCTGAATATCAGTTTTTCCTTACCATGCCGCGCGATATGCGCCTGGTGCTTATCACCAACATGATATATGCGTTTGTT
Organism: Saccharicrinis carchari; assembly: GCF_900182605.1. Classification (NCBI taxonomy): domain Bacteria; kingdom Pseudomonadati; phylum Bacteroidota; class Bacteroidia; order Marinilabiliales; family Marinilabiliaceae; genus Saccharicrinis; species Saccharicrinis carchari. The sequence goes on along the minus strand of NZ_FXTB01000012.1, from coordinate 14,711 downwards.
TTGCCCATCATCGATATTTTCGTTGGCGCTTACATTATGCGTAGTTCCAACGACCCCTCGATGGTTGCAGTATATCAACTGTGCGTATATACCGGTATTCCTTTCACATTCTTAATAAACGGTTTTTTGCTGAAGAAAATTAACATTTCGCATTTATACAGTTTCGGAATGCTGTTAAGCGGTATTTCAATGATCTTTATGATGACGCTCAGCAAAATAGATATGGGCGGCGTTTCCATCGCTGGCTTAATTATGGGTGCATCTTTCGGCTTTTTTTGGGCCAATAGGGATTTTTTAACCTTAGACACTACAAACGATAGCAACAGAAATTATTATTACGGAGTTGAAACGTTTTTTTATACCCTTACGTTTATTATTGTACCGGCTGTTGTTGGATGGTTTATTGTCCAAAGCGGAAAAAATGAATGGTTCGACGGAAAAATTACAGGAGCCTATCAGGTGGTCACAGGGGTAGTAATTCTTCTTACCATACTTGCAAGCATGGTAATTCACAAAGAAAAATTTAGAAACCCCGACAAGAAGAAGTTTCTCTATTTCCGATTTGACTTGCTTTGGAAAAAGATGCTTGCTCTTGCATCTTTAAAGGGTATGATCCAAGGATATTTGGTTACGGCACCGGCCATTCTAATTATGACTTTAGTTGGCGACGAAGGAACACTTGGAACCGTTCAAAGTGTGGGCGGTATTCTAACTGCATTTATCTTGTACATCTTGGGCAGGACAACCAAACCCAAGCACAGGCTAATTATTTTTACCACCGGGATGGTTATATTTCTTATCGGGGCACTTGCCAATCAGATACTTTTCTCTGCGGTTGGGGTCATAATTTTTGTTCTTTGTAAAGTCCTGTTTATGCCCTTGCACGATATCGCTTACTTTCCAATTCAGATGAGAGTAATCGATATTCTCTCGGTAAAAGAAAACAGAAGCGAGTACGCCTATATCTTTAATCACGAATTTGGCCTCTATATTGGCCGCTTCTTCGGGCTTGTATTATTCATAGTGCTCGCTCTTTATGTTTCTAAAGATTTTGCGCTTCGTTATGCACTCGTTATTGTGGCTCTTATCCAGATGATCTCTATTCCTGTTGCAAAAAATATTATCAACCATGTAAACAAAACTGTGGGTGAGGTAAAAAAAGACAATCCTAATCTTGTTGCCACTAAACTTGACCATTAAACTATCAACAATGCTAAAAATAATTGTTATGAAACGAAACATATCCTATATCTCAACATTTCTTGTTTTACTTCTTTTGCTGGTTTCTTGCGATCAAAAGCAACCGATCGAACAATTGCAGATTGACAGGGTAGAAACTATGCCCTTTCTTCCGCAACCATACAAAATGCTTGACTGGAAAGAGGTTGCCGTCAATTTTGATCGGTATGTGTTCGATTATAATATTAAAGGCGACTATTTGCCTTTTATATGGCTCGACGATAGCCAGCGCAATTTTCCTCAGCAAACCTTTGGTCTTTACACGGCAATAGGCGATGTGAGGCAGGGCAGCGATGCTAATGGAGGAGAGTTTCACGAAGCTGTTGGTGCTCTTGGCGCACTAATGAGCGCCGGCTTGGTTGGAATTGACAAAACCGACCAGCAAGGGTATAATTATGTAAAAATGAGCCAAAATTATTTCAACCTAGATAATGAGTGGAATATATTCATGAACAACACTTCCGAAAAAGTCGGAAATCTGGGAGGGGGATATTCGAGAGATTGGTGGTACGATGTGTTTCCGAATATGTTGTATTACGCCGTTGCAGATCTTTTCCCCGGAGTGGATCGGTCCGACAGCCTAATGCAAATTGTTGCCGACCAGTTTTACAGCGCCGATTCAACTTTAAATGGAGATTACAGCTACTCCTTCTTCGATTATTCAACAATGGAAGGAAAAAAGAGCCACATCCCTTTTCAAGAAGATGCAGCGGCAGGCCATGCCTGGGTACTTATGGCAGCTTATCAAAAATTTGGGGACGAAAAGTATCTACAAGGCGCCAAATCTGCAACAGAGGCACTCCTTGCACAAAAAGAGAGCAGGTTCTACGAAGTACTCATGCCCTTTGGCGCATTAACTGCCGCCCGGCTAAATGCACAACATGGAACAAGTTATAATTTCCACCCCATCCTAGACTGGACTTTTGATGGCACTCATGCAAGCGATGGACGATATGGCTGGGGAATAATCAATGAGCGCTGGGGCAGTTACGATGTACATGGGATTCAAGGCAGCTGGGACGACGGTGGAGGCTTCGGCTTTCTGATGAATAGTTTCGACATGGCTTGGCCGTTGGTCCCCATGGTTAGGTATGCCCCAGAATATGCCGAAACCATCGGGAAATGGATGCTTAATGTAGCCAATGCCACTCGCTTATTCTATCCCAACGAAATTCCCGATAATAACCAGACTCTTCCTAATAAAAAGAATTTAACCCGAAATGTGATCGCCTATGAAGGACTTAGAAAAAATGACAAGTTTGACAACACATTATTGGTTGACGCATCACCAGTAGCTTTAGGAGACGGTCCCCTTTGGGCCGAAAACAATCCCGATGTATCTCAATTTAGTATTTATGGTTCGGCACATGTAGGTATTTTTGGTGCAATCGTTCAAAAAACCAATGTCGATTTTATTTTAAAACTGGACTGCCTGGCAACTGATTTCCATAGAGACAGCGCTTACCCTACTTATCTAATCTTTAATCCTTACGATAAAGCGATGGAAGTTGATTATTTCTATCAGGGGGAGCCGATCTATCTTTTCGATGTTGTTTCTCATCGTGTATTGGCAAAAAATATAACAGGGAAAACTCCATTAAGTATTCCTGCTCAAAGCGCAAGACTTATTGTTGAAATTCCGGAAGGGTTAAAACTTGAAAAGCAGAATGGAGCTTATAAAGCAGGCGATGTAGTTGTTTCTTATAAATAGGTTTAGCACACAGACTGTCACAAAAAAATAGTTTTTGAAAGCAAATCATGAAAATAAAAAAATCTAAACAAATGGAAACTATAAAAATAAAAAGCCTTTGGATTTTAATAATAGCACTGCTAATACCTTTAGCCAGCAGTAGTCAAGACCAGGCGATAAAGGTAAGTGGCACGGTAAAAGATAACGAAGGTATTGGGTTGCCGGGTGTTTCTATAGTTATTGAAGGAACTACATATGGAACATCGAGTTTTTTAAATGGTGAATATGAGATAGAAATCCCCCGGGAGGTTGAAAACCCAACCCTTGTGTTCAGCTATATTAGTTTTAAAACCCAATCTCATATTGTAGGACAGAACAGGCGCATTGATGTTATCCTGGAGGAAGATACGCAAGTACTGGATGAATTTGTAGTTATTGGGTATGGGGTTCAGCGCAAAATAGATTTAACAGGCTCAGTTTCAAATGTAGATGCAGACCAAATCAGATCGCTTCCGGTAGCCGGCATCGATCAATCTTTACAAGGGCGCGCCGCGGGTGTAAATATTACCTCCAACACAGGAATGCCGGGCGAAGGGGTAAATGTTAGAATTAGAGGGGTTGGATCCATCAACAGCAGTAACGATCCCCTATATATCGTTGATGGTGTGCCAACGGTTGACGCACTTAGCGTTTTATCAACCAGCGACATTGAGTCTATCAGCATACTTAAAGATGCCGCATCTGCCGCAATATACGGTGCGAGGGCCAATAATGGCGTTATTATTATAACAACCCGCAAGGGAACCGAGGGTAAAACAAAAATAGAAATCAACTCCCAAGTTGGCTTTCAAGAGCATGGGAAGCTAACTCCCATGACCAATCGCGACCAGTACATTAGTATGTACAACGAGGCGGCCAACAACGACAACGCCTTTGTTGATAACCCAATATTCCTGCGGAATTTAATTGACGGTGACCTTGCAGCCACTTTACCGGACGTGGATCATCTCGATGCAATTTTTCGCAAAGGATTTATTCAAAATCAAACCGTATCAATTAATGGAGGTAACGACAAACTTACCTATCTTATATCTACAAACTTATTTGAGCAGCAAGGAATAATAATAGGATCGCACTATAAGAAACACTCGGGACGGGTAAGCTTAAATAGCCAAGTGAATGATTACATCCGAATAGGTACAAATATAAATATTTCCAAAAGCGATAACGATATTATAGGAAGTAGCGGGGACGGATACGGTGGAAATGGAGGTAGTGTAGTTCGTTACGCATTGTTTCGTACACCGGCAATCCCTGTTCATGACCAAGACGGGCAGTTTGTGGATCGACCCGCCAATCAAAATTTCTTTGGCGATGGGTACAATCCTGTAGGGTTGGCCGAGAAGATGAACAACAATCGCGGACAGGACCAGCTGTTTGGAGATGTTAATGCGCATATCCAACTATTCCCTTATTTGCACTTCACTTCCACATTAGGTATGGACAAAACCGATTTTAACCAAAGAAGGTTCAATGAAACCTGGGGCACAAATCAAAGAATCAACAATCCTAATTCACTGCAAATTTCAAATGGGTATTTCCAGTCTTTCACTGCCAGCAATGTGTTTTCGTACAATAAAGTTTTTGCAGATGTGCACAGCGTCTCGGCAATGATTGGAACAGAAACTATCAGAAACAAAGGATATACCCATGCAACAACCGAAAGGGACTTCCCCGATCAAGCTGACCATTTGGTGGTTTTAGGAAACGGAGTAGGAAGCGTGGTGGCATCAGAAAATAAATGGGCCAATTCCCTCCTATCATTTTTTGGAAGGGCAAATTATACCTACAACAGAAAATATTTGCTGTCACTGACCCTACGAAGAGACGGCTCTTCGCGCTTTAGCGATGGTAACCAATGGGGAAACTTCTACAGCGTGTCTGGCGCCTGGCGCATCGACCAAGAGAGCTTTATGGAAAATAACGACCTCATTTCTATGCTAAAGCTTAGGGTTGGCTACGGTGCGATTGGAAACCAGGAAGTAGGGAACTACCCCTATTCAGATCAACTTGCCCCTAATATTAACTATCCTTTCGGTGGGGTTATGTCACCGGGGTACGCGATTTCAAATTTAGGGAATCGCGATTTAAAATGGGAAACAAGTACACAAATTGATGTGGGATTAGATATGGCAATATGGCAAAACAAACTCTCGCTCACTATGGATTATTATAGGAAAATAACAGCAGATATGCTTGTACGAGAACCCATCCCCCCCTCAGCTGGATATGCAGAGCCTTCTTGGGTTAACAATGGCGAGATCCTTAACACGGGTATTGAGTTAGACTTAAGCTATAGGAATCAGCTTGGAGATGTTGGCTTAGATGTAAGCGGAAATTTTGCCTATTTGCGAAACGAAGTATTGGATCTGGGAGGCCCAATCGTAGGCGGAAGGATTGACAATGGGGTTTATGCGACCCGAACAGAAGTTGGGCAGCCTATTGGCTCATTTTATTTATACAAGATGGAGGGCATCTTTCAAAACGATTTAGAAATAACTACCAATGCACATCAAGGAAACAATATTTACCCAGGCGATGTGCGATATGCAGATAGTTATACCGACGGATATATAGATGAGCGCGACCGAATGCATGTAGGTAGTGCCATACCAAAGTTTTCAACTGGTTTGCAAATTGCTGCCAACTATAAAAACATAGACGCATCTATGTTTTGGCAAGGCGATTTTGGCCATAAAATATACTATCAAGTGGCAACTGATATCGAAGGCTTTTACCGACCGTTTAACGTAACTAAGCGGTACTACGATGAACGCTGGACAGGAGAAGGCACAAGTAACACGCAGCCCAGAGCATCGTGGAGCGGAAAATCAAATAATACAAGACCTTCCACCCGATTTTTGGAGAACGGATCCTACCTGCGCCTAAAAAATGTACAAATAGGCTATACGCTACCACAAAAATGGATAAGTAAACTGGCAATGACCAATGCAAGAATCTATTTGCTCGCACACAATATGCTGACCTTTACGAAATATCCGGGCTTGGATCCGGAAATGACGACCAGCGACAATTCAAAAGCAGAAGGTGATGCTGCTGCCGGTATCGACTGGGGGACTTACCCTCTGGCAAGGTCTTACAATATTGGCATACAAATTAAGTTTTAGCCGTAATGATTAGTTCTGTAAAAAATAAAATCTATATAGCCATGATAAAATTATTCCGTATATTAATCGTAGCTGTCCTTTTGTTGACGGGATGCACCGACTTCCTGAAGGAGGAAATGGAAGGCATATATACAAGTGCAACCTTTTTTCAAACCGATGAGCATGCCATGCTTGCCCTCACCGCGGCCTATCAGCCGGCAAGCTTTACCAGCATTGAGAACCCTTTGTGGGTCTATGGCGATGTTGCTTCCGACGACGCCATTAAAGGTGGCGTTCCTGGAGACCAAAGTGAAATTGAATTTATCGGACAGTTTACTTATACAAGGGACAATGGATTTCTCGAAAGCATCTGGCAAAGATATTACGAAGGGATATCAAGGTCGAACGATGTAATTTATCGCCTAAGTGCCAATGTTAGTCCAGAAGTAAAAGAGACAACTACGGCCGAGGCCAAATTCCTGAGGGCATACTATTATTTCCATTTAGTAAATATATTTGGCGAAATACCCCTTAAAGTTGAACCGGCCGTTACCGAAAAAGACTTGCACGTACCCATATCATCGGTCGCTAAAATTTACGAAAAAATTGAAACCGACTTGATTGAATCTGCCGAAGCTTTGTCTGCCACCGGCGTGCAACAGGGTAGGGCAACAAAAGGCGCAGCATTGGGTCTTTTGGCAAAAGTTTATTTATTTCAGAAAAAATATGAACTTTGTTTAAATGCTATTGACGACATCGAGCTTCTTGGGCTCTATTCCCTTATGCCCATTTACAGTCACAATTTTAAATTCGGAACCCAAAACAACGCCGAGTCCCTATTTGAGATACAGCACTTAAGCGACCAAGATCCGTTTCAAGGAAATATTTTAAACCAATGGTTTGCGCCACAGGCCGAAAACGGCTACTTTTTTAATGTCCCCACCAAAGATTTTGTAAGCGCTTTTGAAAAAAATGCGGATGGAGCTTCTGACCCTCGTTTAGATTACACATTAGGCAGAGAAGGTTCAGAATGGATTAACGGCGAGGCGTTTGATCCCACTTGGTCACCCACCGGATATATTCAAAAAAAACATCTCCAGCCTTTATCAGAGATACCCGCCGGCCTAAAGGGCAACGGCAATCTTAACTATATATTTATGCGATATGCGGAAATCCTATTGATAAAAGCAGAAGCGCTCAATGAACTTTCCAGGAGCACCTTGGCACTATCACCTTTAAACGAGGTCAGAAAAAGAGCAAGGGAGAGCTTCCTTTATGATGAGTCGATCCAAGGATTTGGAGCTATCCCGCCAAATCTCCTTAAAGATGTTGTCACAACGGATCAAGGTATCTTACGAGAAATAATCCGTAACGAAAGAAGGGTAGAGCTGGGTTTTGAGTTCCATAGATTTTATGATCTGATGCGCTATGGAAAAACATATTCCGAAGAAAAACTTTCAGAAACCAACTTTCAATATGATGAACATAGATTTTTTCCGATACCCCAAAACGAAGTAGATATTAACAATCAGATAAGCAATTAGCCGTAATTAAATTAGTTTTTATTTATTAATCAAAATTCAATCACATGAAAAATTTTAAATGGATGAACATGTTTGTAATCGTATTGCTTACAGGAAGTTTTATTTCCTTTAACTCCTGTAGCGACGACGATGATGATCCGGTTTCAGTTGATAAAACTGAATTGGCGGCCAAAATTAAAGTGGCCGAAGATCTTATTGCAGGTACAGAAGAAGGAACTGCCGAGGGGCAGTACATCCCTGGTTCCAAAGTAGCTCTTCAAGCTGTAATTGACAATGCAAAACTTGTCAATAGCGCTCCCGATGCTCTTCAGACGGCGGTTGATAACACCTTAATTGCGCTGAACGAAGCGATAGGTGTTTACAACTCTAAAGTGGTAGAGGCCATAGCCCCAACAGCTCTTATAGGTCATTGGACCTTTGACGATGGTTCAGGAACCACCCTTACCGATCACTCCGGCAATGACTTTCACGGAACCCTCACAAGCGGTGCCGACACTTGGGGCGGTGGATTGCCCGTATGGGCAGAAGACCGCTATGGAAATCAAGGCAAAGCACTTTCATTCGATATGGGGGCGTATGTAAAAATACCGAACAACCCGGCATTTAGCCCGCAAACTATTTCAATAGCTGTTTGGGTAAATGCTGCGGAAATACTTGAGAACAATCGTTTTATCGGATTGCACTCATGGAATGGGTACAAGTTTCAGCTCCAATCGGTAAACAAAGCTTTCTTCACTGTTGCAACTACCGACGGTATTTTTGACAAAGACACCGAGCCCGAACTTGATATTCAAACGTGGTATCACCTAGCAGTAACAGTAGGGGATGGGAAAACAACTTTCTATGTAAACGGAACAAAAGCGCAGGTGTGGGAAGATACCCCGGGAACACTTGTTTCTTCACCCAACGATCTTGTTTTTGGTAGGGATACTGATGTGTATGCAGCCGATGACTCTAACTACGATAACGACAAAATTATTCCTCTTGCCTGGGGAGGATACTTCCATGGTATGATGGATGAAGTTAGAATTTATAAAACTGTTTTAAGCGATGCGCAGGTTCAGTCAATCTATAATTTAGAAAAACCATTAGAATAAGCTTTATAGGGTAGAATTCTTGTAAAAAGGGAAGGCCCGGGTTTTTCATCGACAAAAGATGGTGCCTGGGCTTTTTTATCATAAGCAACATCTAAAGACATAAAAAAAACGGACACACTTTTATAAAAACACTAATATCCAAAGCGTTTATTGTTACATATGCTCTTTTTTCACGAGTCACTTGTACAGTGGTTCGTCAAGTATAAGCACAATCACTCTTCACGCCAACCATACCTTTAACCCACTTTAAAATAAGGTAAGGCCCCATTTTCATGAGAACTTCCTTATTAAATTTCAGACAGCTTGATGCTCAGCCTTGCCTAACCTGCCTCACGAAACCTCAATTTGAGAACTAAATACTTGATAATGCATCGCAAAAATTATTCATAAAGTTTAAACCACTAATAGACAAGATAATAGAAATAGTCGGAAGGAATAACGAGGCACACACAAGCGGTCATAAGTAATGCGGGGGTAAGTGCTAAATTTGGGCAAACAAGGGGAAAAGGTATACTTTGTCACCAAAAAAAAGTCCTATCCTTTTCCCTATAAATTGGTTTCGTGAGACTATTTCTTTAATTAAGTTCAAAATGATAGGTAATAGAACCTCGTTGAAAAGCTGCTGCATTAGAATCAGAATTAAATCTAGTCTGAGATGCTGCTTTTAAAGCTGCAGATATCAATTGTCTGTTTTGAGTAGTTGAACCTTTCAACTCAAATTCGGCATTAACCACATTTCCTTTTTTATTTACAGTTATTGCAATAACAACTATACCTTCTTCCTGAACGCTATAATTAGGAGCTGGCAATGGTCCTAATAATGAGCGTCCTTTTAATGAAAGACCAGGAGCCATATTTGTTATGTAAGGCTTTCTTTCTGTTTCGCTCTTTTGTTTGTGTGGTATATATGGTTGTTCTTCAGTTTGGTTAAAGAATCTAGTAGTCACGGACATAAAATCGGTTTCCAAGTCTCCTTTGTTTGAGGCGGTGTAGATGCCCTCATATATCGCGTTCGAGAGGCATTCTTCACATTTAACCACATACCGTACCGTGTTGATATTGCTTTTTTCCAGTTTACGGATATCAGCAGAGGTCAGGTAATAGGCTGTTATCGCCACATCATCCATGTTGTCCTTTATGCCTTTGTCGTCACAGGCAATGACAGAGCCGTCATCAAGGTACACGATAAGCTTTCCGCTTATCCTTACCGTGCTCACCAGTTTCGAGCTGATTATCAATAGCTCCTTCTCCCCATCCTTCGCGAATACAAGTTTTAGGTCGGCGATAAAATCATTATCCGAGTTCGATTTTAGGATGAAGGTTTCCGTGCAAGGAAAACTTTTCTCGCCTATAAACGCAAGGTTCTGCCCTATCGCGCATATCGAGAAGCTTACAGCCAGAACAGTAAAAATTAAAAATCTTTTCATATCCCGTGTTTTTTCACCTTGTTAAAGGTAAATATTTTTCCATGATTAATCCTAGCGTAAATGGCCCGGTGACCAACATAGCTGTGATTTAGGCCAACTATTATTTGCTGAACCCATGAAGTGGCTAATGGGCAACATATTAGTCACGGGTCAGATTATATGCAAAAAGCAAACTCGATTTGTTATTTTTACACAACACACTAAGTGTATCCTCTTAATATACTGATAGATGTAAAATTGTTTGCGTTTTCGCAGCTATGTAGTCATTAGGCCTAATTATAATCTGAATTGATAAAAAAAGGGCTATAAAGCCCCTTCATTTGCAAAACTGTAGTACTCATCAAAAGCATTGACAATTATATGGTCTAGTAACGCGATATCCAGCATCTTTGCCGCAGCTTTAATTTTATTTGTGATGGCCATGTCTTGTTGTGATGGTTCAAGATTGCCTGATGGATGGTTGTGCGTTATAATACATCCCGAAGCTTGGCTAAGTAGCGCCGCTTGAAAAATAGTACGAACATCGACGACTGTTCCGGATATTCCACCTTCCGAAGCTTTATAATATCCCGAAATATGATTTGAACGGTTTAAGAAGATAACAAAGAAAAACTCTCTGTGTGATATAGTATCTCCATCATAAAGAGATCGTGCATATCGGCAAATATCACTAGGTCCATTTATTTTATAAATGGGTTTACTGTCTAATACATACTTTAATTCAACTTGTGGGAAATTGTATTCATTCATAATTTAATACCCATGCCTTTGGGATTTTTTAATGGTATCAAGCACACCTGTTTTAATTAAATTTTGTGCTTAAAGACCGGATGATGAAAAATAAGTCAAGGGGTTTATGTCATTCCGTTTTTTACGGAATGAACAAATCCGACGGAAAAAAGCCTTGCTTTTTCCCCTTTACTATTTTGAGGCATGTAGGTATTTTGCAGGAAATTTGAATAAATAAGAACTTCCGCTCTCCCCACAGTGGGCAATGAAGAAATTAACCTATATGAAGTTGTAGTATATTACAACTATATGTATATTGTATTCTAACAAAACACAAACATGTTATGAAACGAGCCCCCGAATGGTCGGGGCAGGCTATAAGAGTAGCCTCTCACATAACTTGTCCCGCTTTTGCGGGAGGGGAAAACATTATCGGCGAGTTCTCCCGATGCATCGGGACCACATAAATCAATAATTATAATGAGATGAAAAAAAACACACTTTATCCTATGGAAAAAGAGTTTTTGGGGAATAAAGACGACGAACCAAAAGTAATTTACGGTAGTCTATATAATGTGCAGCTTGGCTCTAAAATAAAACAGTTAAGGGAAGAAAGAAAATTAACACAGACACAATTTGGAGCATTAATAAACAAGCCTGAAGGGAACATTTCAAAGCTGGAGAACGGAAAATTTAACCCAAGCGTTGAATATCTTTTAAAAGTTGCCAAAGCACTCGAAATGAGATTAGAAATCCGTTTTGAATAAGAGCCATTTGAAGCAAGCTTTAAATCTGTTGCTGCGTTCATAAAAAAGGTGTTAGCCCCCTATTCTGTTGCTTTTGGCAATCAATAACTTGCAGCAAACCAAAAACGGCACGGTGCGTCACTCAACGGTGGGTTGTACCATTTGGGCGCGTAAGCAAAAAACACGCTTGTAAATAAAAAGTTTCCTTATCGGAGTTTACGGAGCAAGGAAACCTTGTTTGCAAGGGTATTGGCGGGGCGTTAAAAGCTCTTGGCATGCTATAGCGGAATAGTGTGACCGTTTTTCAGGTCACCTTCCGCTAAGTAATGCCAAGTGCTGTAACGCGAGGGGTACCGCTGGGGGATAATATAGATGATGGGGGAGGAGCTAAGATTTAAGCTGAAAAGTATTAAAACACCTCACAAAGCTACAGCTATAAAAACAGCAGCGTCTAATTTATAGATAATCATATATTTTGATTATGCTGAATTTCCAAAGTACTAACTTTTAATTTATCCAGTTAATTATTTTTTTTTCAGACATGTATATTTTAAGTTCCCCTCCATCTTTAAAATCATCATAACTAAATGTTTGAGATTCTAATTTTTTTCCATTGAGTTCAACTTTTTGCACGTATTTATTGTGCAGAGAGTTATTTATTACGCTAATGGTAAAAAAACCATCCCCAATGGCCAAACGTGCTTTGTCTATAATGGGTCGGCCAATTCTAAATTCATCCCTACCGGGAGTAACTTGATAGATGCCAAGTGCATTTAAAACATACCACGCCGACATTTGACCACAATCCTCATTGCCAATTATCCCTTCGGGGGTAGGCTTATAGAAATGATATAATATAGAATCCAATACTTCCTGAGTTCGCCACGGGCGATCAGAAAACTGATACATATAGGGTACGTGATGACTGGGTTCATTACCATGTGCATACTGACCTATTAAGCCAGTAATATCTGCCGAAGCATTGTCTCCCTCTATAACAGAGGAGGTTGTAAATAAACTATCGAGCCAAATACCTAAATTTTCCTTTCCACCCATTAACTGCCCTAATTCATTAATGGCATGTGGAACAAAAGGAGTCCATTGCCAGGCATTTCCTTCTACAAATTCACTTTTTAGATGATCTGAGAAACGCGGATTAAAATTTTCATCCCAACTTCCGTCAGCTTTCTTGCCCCGCATAAATTGCGTTTGAGAATCAAAATAATATTCATAGGCCTTGCCTTTTTCGTAATATTGACCGGATAGCTCAGCGTCGCCAACTAATTCGGCCATTACAGCAATGCACCAATCATAATAAGCCATTTCCAGTCCGTACGATACTGACTCTGTACATTTATCCACGGGCACATAGCCCATTTTTTCTTTATAGTAAATGTGCTCAGGCATCACATTTTCTGCACGTGTGCCTTTATGTTTTTCTTTAAACACAGGGTTCCACTGCGAGCTTTTCACGGCTGCGGCCAATAATTTATCAGGAATCGAATCAAGTAATCCTTTTTGCATAGCATCCGCCAAAATGGCAACGGCGGGATAGCCTACCATAGTACCTGTATAATTTCCGTTCAGCGGCCACTTTGGTAACAGGCCACCCTTTTCCTGATGGTCCAAAAGATCATAGCCCCAATCCCGCGCTCGCTCCGGTTCTATTATCGTCATTAACGGATACCAACTTCTGAAAACATCCCATAAAGAATAAACCGTATAATGCTCCTTTCCGTCAGATTGATGAATTTCCTGATCCATGCCCCTATAACGACCATCGAGGTCGCTGTAAAGCATGGGAGCAATTTTTGAATGATACATGGCAGTATAAAAATTAATGAGTACTGCCTGATTGTCGGTTTCGATAGTTACTTTTTCGAGTTCGCTTCTCCATTCCTTTTGCGCCGCTTGCACAACCTGATCAATCGAAGTATAAGTCGACAGCTCCGAAAGGTTTTGTTCGGCTCCTGCCACATCTACAGCTGAAATACCAACCGATGCATTCAAGGCCTTATCTAACCTTCCAAATGATAGGTAAAGCTTTAAATCCTTACCCTCAGCTTCCTTACCATTAAATACTTCGTTATTTACACGTATTTGATGGTTCAAAATTGGCTTGTCAAATACACACCTGAACCAAACCGGATCATTAGCTGCCCACCCACTTGTTAAGCGGTAGCCAATTACCGTATGTTCATCCAAAAGGGCAATTTCGCTCTCCACCAGATGATGCCCCCAATCGGACTGAAGGATATGCGAGAGATCTATCATCACACAAGCTTCATCCTGTTGCGGGAATGTGTATTTATGCCATCCCGTACGTTTTGTTGCAGATAATTCTGCATTTATATTCCAAGGCTGCACCTTAACCTGATAATAACCTGGTTGTGCCGATTCGTTTTCGTGAGAAAAATGTCCAGTGGGTTTTTTATCGGGAAACGAACCAGTAAATGGCAGAAACAGAAAATCGCCCATGTCGCCGATGCCTGTGCCACTTAAATGGGTATGGCTAAAGCCATACAATGTAGTATCATCGTAATGATAGCCACTACTTGCTTCCCAACCAAACAGATGCGTGTCGGGGCTCAGTTGAACACGACCATGAGGAACAACAGCTCCCGGGAATGTATGACCATGAAAACCTGTCCCTATAAATGGATCTACATATTGCAACAGGTTTTTATTATTATCCTTATTAAAGTTATTATCGCTGTCTACCATGGAGCAAGCCGCTGATAAAAACAAACCGACTCCGAGGATATACCGACCAATATTTTTTATAACCATAATCTATTTTGTTTTTTGCATGTTAAAATCTGAATCAATAATTCTGAATTCTGAATCGTCATAATCCCAATTAAGGATATTGGATAAAGTAGGAATAATATGTGCCGCCATCTTTAGCTGCCCCCGGTAGGAGGGATGCCAGTCGGATCCGAAATCATTTTGCGTATTTAATAAATAAGTTGGGATGCCAATAAAATACAGTTTTTGATCATTGTATATTAAACGGGATGATTCCGTCACTTCTTTTATATTTGTGTAGGCTGGTTCATCTCTTAATGGCCC
>NZ_FXTB01000011.1 GCF_900182605.1 Saccharicrinis carchari | reverse complement strand
ATTCCGAACAGAGAAGTTAAGCCCGTTAGCGCCGATGGTACTGCAGAAATGTGGGAGAGTAGGTCGCCGCCCATCTTTAAAAAGAGCAATCGAAAACTCATTTCGGTTGCTCTTTTTTTGTTTATACCCCTCCAATAATCGTCCATGACGCACTTTAGGGTAAGATTTTTATTTTACTTTCTGTATTTCACCAATCGTTATGCGCTAAAACTTTTATGCATTAATTGTTAGTTGTAACAATTATAGGTTATTTTTACCTGTTAATAATTTATAAATCGTTACCCATACTTTAAAATGACAGATAAGAGGATTGAGAATATAAATGTAAGTGCTGAGCAAACGATTATTACACCTAACAAGCTCAAAGAGTTATATCCACTCAACGAAACGATGATTGACACGATAGTTGCGGGCCAACAGACAACAAAGAATATTTTGTTGGGTAAGGATAAGCGTATCTTAGTTGTGGTGGGGCCTTGTTCTATCCATGATGTGCAAGCAGCTAAGGAATATGCACAAAAACTAAAAAGACTATCTAATGAACTTAAGGACTCGCTGTATCTGATAATGCGGGTTTATTTCGAGAAGCCTCGTACAACTGTGGGTTGGCAGGGGCTAATCAATGATCCTTATTTAAACAATAGCTGCGAATTAGAAGAAGGGCTTAAGCAAGCACGGGAATTACTTTGTTTTATAGCTGAATTAGGATTGCCGGTGGCGAGCGAAGCCTTGGATATCGTTACACCGCAATATATTCAGGACTTGGTATCGTGGACGGCTATTGGAGCAAGAACCACAGAATCACAAAGTCATAGAAAAATGGCCAGCGGATTGTCGTCGGTAGTGGGATTTAAAAACGGAACGGACGGGAATATTGATATTGCCATCAACGCCCTGGAATCGGTGGCAAGTCCTCATAATTTTATCAGCATAAACCCTGAAGGACAAGTGGCGGTGGTAAAAACAAAAGGAAATACCAACACCCATATCATTTTAAGAGGTGGGAAAGCGCCTAATTATGATGTGGCCAGTGTGAGAGATTATGAAAATAAGCTACAAAAGCTTGGTCTACCCAGGCGCATAATGATCGATTGCAGTCATGCCAACAGTTTTAAAAAAGCATCGAATCAAAGCTTGGTTTTAAAAAGTGTAGAAGACCAGTTACTGGCCGGGAATACCTCTATTTTTGGGCTTATGATTGAGAGTAATTTGCATGGAGGTAAGCAAAAAATTCCCCAAGATTTGTCGTCCTTAAAGTATGGAGTATCCGTTACAGATGATTGCTTGGCTTGGGAAGAAACAGAAGAGATGCTAAAGCAATTTGCGAATAATATAGCCCCTTTGTACTCAGCATAATATAAAGAGGTTAATTCTTCTTCGACCATATTTCTAACTTACCGTTAGAATAAATAAAACTGTTATCCGTCTTGAATGATGGATAAATATGCTTAATTATTTTTTTTTGTTTGTTAGGAAAAATCAAATAGTCATAATTTCTTTGAACAATATTATTAATAGATGTATTGCTATTATTTAGTGTTTTGTATCCTTTCCTGTTCATAAATATGAAGGGTAATCCTGGCGAACGCGGAGTGGGGAGTACTAAAATCCTTTTTGTATTATCAATCGATAAAGAATCTAAGAGTAGTTCGGAACCTTCAAAATCATCCTTTATACTGCTGTATCCCATATGGTGTTCATCATAAAGACGTCTTTGACTGTCAAAAGCTATTTGTAGGGAAGATGTGATATATAGTAACATTAAAAGACGTACGGCTGGTGTAAGTTGAACTGTGATGTATTTTGTGAAGAATAGGAGTATAAAGATTACTGGTATAAAAAAAGTGTCCATCAAGTAATAGTCGTGATTTACAAATTGTTTTTGCATCAAAATAGAATATAAAGAAATGCCTATGATATCAATAACGATGAAGGCTGCAAAAAGTGATTTTGTTGAAAGGTAGTCCTTTAATGGGAAAACATGTTTAACACTTTTGTAAACTATTAAGGAGAATATGAGTAAAGACGGAAACGGTAAAAAAGAGTATGAATGATTTTTTAATGCCAAAAATATCACCTTGAAAAACCCGCCTAAACTATTAACTGGCAACCAATGATTTAAGAAGAGCGAGCCATAAGCGTGCGCAAGGTGCTGGTTGTATAAAAAATATCCAAGTACTATTAATAATCCCGAAAAGCCAATTAAAAATTCTTTTGCATAGAATCTTTTAGATATTAAGAAAACTAAAATAGTAACACAAAGAATAGCAATGTTATGAACAATAAATGGAAAACGTATTAATGCGGCGATGGAAAAAAAAACAGTACCAATTATAAAAGTAGATAAAGTTCTTTTTTTTAAGTATTTATTGAAATAGAAACTTCCGATTAGCAGAAAGGAAATTGAATTGAATGTCGGCAAAAACCCATTCATATAATACGTGAATATTGGCTGAAACGCAATAAAGCAGGTTAATGAAAGGCTAATGAGCATGTTTTTTGAATTGGAAAATATGGTACGATAAAAAAAGAAAAGACCAATCAGGCTTAGTAAAAGTGAGATAGACCTAAATATAATTGGAGAGGAAATATGGGTTAGCCTCATAACCAAAGCACTCAAATATGGTATCAGGGGGAAGTCACATGCGGTTATCCCTGAAAGAACCGCATCGTCCATGGTAGAAGGAAATTGTAGGTTAAGTTGATAGGTTTCCGGTTTGAAAAAATTAAAATCGTTTCTAAGAAAACCGAGGGATATTGAATACCAATCTGTTTGTGCCCATATATGCTTTGAAACAGGCATTTGATTATAGCTTTCTCTATGGAGTAGGAATAATGATAGTAGGACGAATATTGTAATGGCAGTATATTTTAATTTTGGTACAATTGTTTTAAGATTATGAGCCATGGTTAATGTTTTGAACAATTATTGATTTAAAGTTAAAACAAAGCTATCATTTTATGATATATTATGAAAATCTACTTCAGGTTATCTTTGTTGAAACGAGAATATAAAGGGGGAGGCTCTAATGTGCTGTAAATTAATGTATTGATTTTAAGTCTACTCTCTTGTGGTATAGGAAGATAGGAGGCCGCCCTGGTATTATTTATGGATGCAAATCTGTGATCTAAATCTGCGAATTCCATATCTTTAGAGTATTTTTTTAATTGTACAGTTTGTTTTATAGAGTGAACAGCCATAAAAGACCACCGCGGATAAAAATGGAGAGAATCAAGAAGAATGTAAAAATCCGAGGTTGTCCGTTTATGGGAAATATAATAGCATTAAAATAATCACAAATAAACCATATCAACTTTGTTAAGTCGCGCGTTATCCACTATATTTGTACGCTTTTTTAAAAATAGGATAACAACCGAAAGATGAGTACTAGATTCAAGGAATACAAGGGATTAGATTTATCGAAGATAAATAAAGAAGTATTGCAACAGTGGGAAGCGAACAACACTTTTGAGCGAAGTGTAACCACGCGCGAAGGTAATCCTACTTTTGTTTTCTACGAAGGGCCTCCTTCGGCCAATGGCTTGCCGGGTATTCATCATGTTATCTCTCGTTCGTTAAAAGATATCATCTGCCGATATAAAACACAACAAGGTTTTGAGGTTAAACGCAAAGCAGGTTGGGATACACACGGATTGCCGGTAGAATTAGGTGTGGAAAAATCGTTGGGCATCACCAAAGAAGACATCGGTAAAAAAATATCGGTCGCTGAGTACAATGCAGCATGTCGGAAAGATGTGATGAAATATACCGATAAATGGGAAGACCTGACCAACAAAATGGGCTATTGGGTAGATATGGATAATCCATATGTTACCTACGATAGCAAGTACATCGAAACCTTATGGTATTTGCTCAAGGAACTCTACGCAAAAGGCTTGTTATATAAAGGTTATACTATTCAACCATACTCGCCTGCTGCCGGAACAGGCTTAAGCACTCATGAGCTGAACCAACCGGGCTGCTATCGCGATGTAAAAGACACCACTTGTACGGCCCAGTTTAAGGTAATAAAAAATGATGACTCGGCATTTTTGTTCCAGGACGTCGATAGCGAACTTTTCTTTTTAGCATGGACCACTACCCCTTGGACCCTTCCTTCGAATACTGCCTTGGCGGTGGGGCCGGGTGTAACCTACCAAAAGGTAAAAACCTATAACCCGTATAATGGTAAACCCATAGTTGTTGTGCTGGCCAAAGATCTCGTTTCGGCATATTTTGATCCAAAAAGTGCAGGACTGCCTATGGAGGATTATAAACCGGGGGATAAAAAGATTCCGTACCAGCTGGGGGATGAATACAGTGGCAAGCAACTGGAAGGGCTGCGCTACGAACAATTGATTCCATGGATTAAGCCCGATGGCGATGCTTTTAGAGTGATATTGGGCGACTATGTAACTACCGAAGATGGTACCGGAATGGTACACATTGCCCCTACCTTTGGTGCCGATGACGATAGGGTGGCCAAAATGGCCGGTATAGCCCCGCTTATACTTATCGATAAAGAAGGCAAGCAGAACCCGATGGTAGATAAAACCGGAAAACTATTTCTGATCAAAGATTTGGATTCAACCTTTGTGAAGGATTTTGTAGATCTGGATACTTACATGGAATATTCGGGGCGATACGTTAAAAATGAGTTCAACGAGGAACTAAGCGATCAGGATGTTACCTTGGATGTGGATATATCGGTAATGCTAAAGCTACAAAACAGGGCTTTTAAGGTCGAAAAATATGTACACAGCTATCCACACTGCTGGCGTACGGATAAACCGGTGCTTTATTACCCCTTAGACTCCTGGTTTATTAAAACCACAGCGGTAAAAGAGCGCATGATGGAATTGAACGATACCATCAACTGGAAACCCGAATCAACGGGCAAAGGTAGATTTGGCAAATGGTTAGAGAACCTGGTGGATTGGAACCTTTCGCGTTCGCGTTACTGGGGTACTCCCTTACCTATTTGGCGAACAGAAGATGGAAGCGTGGAGAAATGTATTGGCTCCATTGAGGAACTGACGGAAGAAATAAAGAAGTCCGTGGAGGCTGGTGTAATGGAAAAAAGTCCTTACGGAGATTTTAAAGCCGGCGACTTTTCAAAAGAAAATTACGACCTGGTGGACCTTCATCGTCCTTATGTGGATGATATTGTGTTGGTTTCGGACAATGGCGAAAAAATGTTCCGCGAACCCGACCTCATTGATGTATGGTTCGATTCAGGGGCCATGCCCTACGCCCAGATGCATTATCCGTTTGAAACGGAAGCCCCATCTAACTTCCCCCAAGGGGAAGGAATAGCCCCTCCTATCCTCCCACAAGGAGAGGGAGGTGTTACGGCAAAATATCAGACGGCGAGGAAGTCGATGTATAGTTTGTTGAAGGAGTTGGCCGATGATAAGCGTAAAAATCAGACGGAGGCGGAGCAGCTGTTATGGGAAGCTTTGCGTGGAAAAAATCTTGAGGGATATAAGTTCAGACGCCAGCATGTAATCGATGATTTTATCGTGGACTTTGTGTGTTTGAGTACCAAAACAATTATTGAGGTCGATGGAGGCTACCACAATAAGCCCGAAATAAAAGAAGCCGACCAGCTAAGAACCAATATCCTAACAAACTTAGGCTACAAGGTAATCCGCTTCACCAACGAACAAGTTATCGGAGATCCCGAAGAAGTCCTAAAAGAAATCTTAAAAACACTCCAAGCCACAGCGAGCCGTATAAATCCCCAAGAAGCCTTGGCGAATTCTTCAACCTCCCCCCATTCAGGGGGATTGAGGGGGGCTTTCCCGGCCGACTTTATCGCCGAGGGTGTGGACCAAACGCGTGGATGGTTTTTTACCCTGCATGCGCTAGGAACGATGTTATTTGATTCGGTAGCTTTTAAAAATATCATATCAAACGGTCTGGTACTCGACAAAAAAGGGAATAAAATGTCGAAACGGTTGGGCAACGCAATTGATCCTTTTGAAGTTATTGAGGAATTTGGTTCCGACCCTTTGCGCTGGTATATGATAACCAATGCTCAGCCATGGGATAACCTTAAATTTGATATCAATGGAGTGGACGAGGTGAAACGCAAGTTTTTCGGAACACTTTACAATACCTATTCTTTTTTTGCACTGTATGCCAATGTGGATGGATTCGTTTGTAGCGAAAAAGAAATACCTGTGGAAGAAAGGCCCGAGATCGACAGATGGATTATTTCGTTGTTAAACAGTTTAATAAAGGAGGTAAGCGAATGTTACGAAGCGTATGAGCCAACCAAAGCTGGCAGAGCCATCCAGAATTTTGTAACGGAAAACCTGAGTAATTGGTATGTGCGCCTAAATCGTAAACGTTTTTGGGGCGGTAATTATACCGAGGATAAAATTGCTGCCTATCAAACTTTATATACCTGCTTAGAAACGGTATGCATGCTGTCGGCACCCATTGCACCTTTTTTTATGGACAGGTTGTACAACGACTTAACTTCAGTTTCAGGAAATGCTGCATTCGATTCGGTTCACCTAAGTTCTTTCCCCAAACATAATCCGCAGCGCATAAATAAGGCACTGGAACAAAGGATGCTTTATGCACAAAGTATTTCATCCATGGTGCTTGGTTTACGACGTAAAGAAAGTTTAAAAGTTCGGCAGCCACTTCAAAAAATCACTATTCCTATATTGGATATGGATTTTAAAGAACAAGTGGAAAAAGTTAAAGATTTGATTCTTGCCGAGGTGAACGTGAAAGAGATTGATTTTTTAACGGATACTTCGGGTGTTCTTGTAAAAAAAATTAAACCTAACTTTAAAACGCTGGGGCCTAAGTACGGCAAGATGATGAAACAGATAGCCGGCTTTGTAAACGCAATGGAGCAACAAGAGATAGCCACCATTGAGCGCGAAGAAAAAATTGATGCCCGGATAAACGGACAAACCATTGAAATAAGTTTGGAGGATGTAGAAATCACCTCTGAGGATATTCCGGGGTGGCTGGTGGCCAGCGAAGGGAAGATAACGGTGGCATTAGATGTTAATATTACCGAGGATCTCAAGCAGGAAGGTATAGCAAGGGAATTTGTTAATAGAATTCAAAATTTGAGGAAAGATTCCGGTTTCGATGTTACCGACAAAATTATACTCACAATAAGTAAAAATGATGCTACGGATCGGGCGGTACTCAACTTTAAAGATTATATTGCATCACAAACCCTGGCCGAAGAAATAATGCTGGTTGATAAATGTAACGAAGATGATGCTAAACTCGTAGAAATTGACAGTGGCGTAAGCATTTGTATTTGTGTAAGAAGAAACGCGTAATAATTCTAAATTAACGGTTATGACTGAAAAGACCCGATATTCCAGTGAGGAATTGCAAGAATTCAAGCAATTAATTAATGCCAAGTTAGATAAGGCTAAGAAAGACTATGAACTGTTGCGTAATACCATTACCCAAGGCGATGGTAACGATACGCAAGATACCTCGCCTACTTTTAAAGTATTGGAAGAAGGTGCTGCCGTGCTCTCAAAAGAGGAGGCTGGGAAACTGGCTCAGCGTCAATTAAAGTTTATTCAGCACCTGCAAGCAGCACTTGTTCGTATCGAAAATAAAACCTACGGTGTATGTCGCGAAACGGGTAAGCTGATAGCAAAAGAACGATTAAAGGCTGTTCCACATGCCACTTTAAGCATCGATGCCAAACTAAACCAGAAATAAATGCTTTCAATTTTTAAGAAGCCGGTTTTTATAATTTTACTGGTATTGGTCATCGATCAGGCATTAAAAATTTGGGTAAAAACAAATATGATGCTGGGTGAAGAGTTTAGTGTGATCGGAAATTGGTTTATCATCCATTTTATCGAGAACAACGGAATGGCCTTTGGGATGGAGCTGGCAGGCGAATTTGGTAAGATAATCTTAAGTGTATTTCGCATCATAGCTGTAATTGGTATAGGGTATTACCTGTATCAGCTCGGTAAAAAAAATGCACCCACCGGGCTTATCGTCAGCATATCCCTGGTGCTGGCAGGAGCGCTCGGCAACATCATCGACAGTGCCTTTTACGGTATGATTTTTAACGATAGTTACCCACAAGTAGCTACCATGTTTCCGGCCGAAGGAGGCTATTCCTCATTTTTACATGGCAAGGTGGTGGATATGTTTTATTTTCCATTGATCAACGGAACGTTTCCAAATTGGATGCCCTTTTTTGGGGGCGATGATTTTGTGTTTTTTCGCCCGGTATTCAATGTCGCGGATTCTGCAATAACTATTGGTATCGCCTCCATTTTAATTTTTCAGCGTAAGTTTTTCGATAAGTGAACGTATTGAATAGGAATATGCATAATAAGCGTTTCTATTTTTCGTATATAAATAAAAGTATTCTTACTTGTTATGCCCTTATGCTGACACAATTTATGTGGCTCAGGAGGCGAAGCGTACCCGGAGGTGTGGTGTTTTGGGGATAGCCCCCCATCCCTGCACCTGTGGTGCAGTACTTCCCGCTCCCTCCTAAAATGGGAGAGGGAAGAATCGGCGCAAAGCGGTGAAGATGGGATTTATTAAAAAATTTTAATAAAAAACAGCAAAGTAACATGAAAAAAGTTCTCATTGTATTCGGAACCAGGCCCGAAGCCATAAAAATGGCACCTGTAGTCAGGGAGTTTAATAAAAACAGTAGTCATTTCAATACCAGGGTCTGTGTAACCGCACAGCATCGCGAAATGCTGGATCAAGTGTTGGATTTTTTTAAAATTAAACCCGATTACGATTTGGATTTAATGAAGCCCAATCAGAACTTACATTCCTTAACGGGTGATATTATCAATGGTCTGAAACCGGTGCTCGAAGACTTTAAGCCCGATTATGTATTGGTGCATGGGGATACTACCACCTCTACGGCTGCTGCATTGGCGGCATTTTATAGCGGAGCTAAAGTAGGCCATGTGGAAGCCGGCCTACGCACTTACAATAAATTGGCGCCCTTCCCTGAGGAGCTCAACAGGCAAATCACAGGTAAAATTGCAGATTATCACTTTTCGCCTACTACTATGTCTAAAAGCAACCTGCTGAGCGAAAAAACACCGGAAGACGCCATTGTGGTTACCGGAAATACCGTTATCGATGCTCTACTGGAAAGTGTGGATATCGTTAACCGTATTCAGGATAATGAGGACATCAACAAGTTAAAGGAAATAATTGATGCCGATAAAAAGCTGGTTGTAGTTACCGGCCATCGAAGAGAAAATCACGGACAAGGTTTTCTTGATATCTGCGATGCTTTGAACCGCATTGCCCAACGGGATGATGTGCAGGTAATATATCCGGTACACCTGAATCCCAATGTGCAAAAGCCGGTGTATTCCATATTGGGCGATAATACCAACATTCACCTCATTGCTCCGTTGCCTTACGAAGCTTTTATATGGCTCATGGACAAAGCCTATTTAATTATTACCGATAGTGGCGGGGTGCAGGAGGAAGCACCCAGCTTGGGCAAGCCCGTTTTGGTGATGCGTGATACCACCGAACGTCCCGAAGCGGTAGAGGCAGGAACAGTAATTCTGGTAGGCACCGATAAAGATAAAATACTGCACGAGGCCACCGACTTATTGGACAACCAAAACCGATATAATAAAATGACCATGCTCCACAACCCCTACGGCGACGGCAAAGCATCGGAACGCATAGTCGATTATTTAGTAAAACAGTAAAGCCGAATTTTTTCGGACTTTAACATGCCTCCTGTTAGGCCGAGACACTTCCATTAACGTGTTTCGCACGGCGATGTATTGAACTTACTACTTTGCACGTAATCTTGATATTCACTACTTGATACCAAATTAAAACCATGAAGAATATTACCGTATCTACCCTTGGCCTGGGTTACATTGGCCTGCCTACAAGTGCATTAATTGCCTATAACAAAATTAAAGTATATGGTATGGATATCAACGCCCAAATAGTGGAGACAATCAACCGGGGCGAAATCCATATTGTGGAACCCGAATTAAACACCTATGTGGACCAGGCGGTTAAGCAAGGTTTTTTAAGTGCATCAACGGTAGTGAAAGCGGCTGATGTTTATTTAATAGTGGTGCCTACTCCATTTAAGGGAGATCATGAGCCCGACATTTCCTATGTAGAAGCGGCAACCAAAAATGTGATACCCTTGCTCAAAGAAGGCGACTTGTATATTATTGAATCCACATCGCCGGTGGGAACTACCGAAAAAATGGAAAAGCTGATATTTTCGGCACGGCCCGAACTAAAAGATAAAATTTATCTGGCCTACTGCCCGGAGCGCGTACTGCCGGGTAACGTAATGCATGAGCTGGTACACAACGATAGGGTTATTGGCGGGGTTAACGAGCAAAGTACCCAAAAAGCGACTGCGTTTTATGAGCAGTTTGTACAAGGTAAGTTACATGCCACCAATGCCCGTACAGCGGAAATGTGTAAATTGACTGAAAACGCAAGCCGCGATGTGCAGATAGCTTTTGCCAACGAGTTGTCCATCATATGCGAAAAGGCGGGTATAAATGTGTGGGAACTGATTGAGCTCGCCAACAAGCATCCACGTGTTAATATCCTACAGCCCGGTTGTGGAGTTGGTGGACACTGCATTGCGGTGGATCCTTATTTTATTGTGTCCAATTATCCGCGAGAGGCACAAATGATTGGAAAAGCACGTGAAACCAATAATTATAAATCGTTTTGGGTAGCAGAAAAGATTGAAGAAGTGAAGCAAAGCTTTGAACTTAAAAATGGCGCTGCGGCATCAATTGCTATTATGGGATTGGCTTTTAAGCCTAATATCGACGACCTTAGGGAATCGCCTGCGAAATATATTGCACAGCGTGTGTTACAAGGTATCAACGACGAAGAGGTTTATTTTGTAGAACCGAATATTGAGGAGCATCAGATATTTAAGTTAACGGATTATCGCGAAGCCATCAAAAAAGCCGACATTATTGTTTTTCTGGTGGCGCACGATGAATTTAAGGGCTTAAGCATACCCGATAACAAGGTAGTCCTGGATTTTTGCGGCGTAACGAATAAGTAACAGAGGAACGGGTCTGTATAAGCAAGCTGCTAATCAGACCCGTTCCGTAACAAGTGTGTAGGGTACCACGGTTTCCCCAGATACCAAGCTGTCCGTAAACTCCCTTTAGGGTTGGGGTAGTAAATGCCTTGTCAAACAGACCCGTTCCCTTAATCACGCTGCAAATCAACCCCCGTTTCTTATATCAAAACGCAATTGTAATATCCAAAACGATAAAACCTAATTTAACGAAACAAATTGATATTAAGACTTTTTACTGTGCAAGGATAAAAGTTTTTGCTTACTTTTGTCGCCTGTAAATAAAATCGCCCTTGATTACCAGCTATCAACGGACTCAATATCTAAAGTGACAAATTAAATAGTAAAGTCAACAACACAAAATATTCATGAAAATTAAATTTTGTCTTCTCACGCTTATTGTTTTTAGCCTTTTTGCGGCAGATCCCGTAGCGCAAAATACAAATCCAAAAGATGTTAATGTGAGTGCACTCACTAACTCAGAGATAGGGCGTATTGTTGCTGAAATGGAAAAACGAGGGCTGTCGGAACAGGAAGCTTTGGCTTTGGCACGTGCCCGTGGCATGTCGGAGTCGCAAATTCGTGAACTAAAGCAAAAAATTGAAGAGTATGTACGAATGAATGGGGAAAAGGGAAGTAAAACTCCACAATATACAGACGAACTAGAGCCTTTCAATGAGGGATTTAGCACTAAGTCTCCTATTGATTCGGCCAAAATAGACCAGCGTATATTTGGTTTTTCATTTTTCAATAACGAAAACCTATCTTTTGAACCCGGAGTTAACAGCGCGGTATCTCCGGGGTATTTAATCGGTAACGGTGATGAGCTAACTGTGGATGTGTGGGGTGCATCGCAACAAAGTTATCAATTGCAGGTAGACAGAAGCGGGAATATAAATATACCTAATATTGGACCTATTTCGGTTGGAGGGCTAAGCTTAGAAACGGCTACTAAAAAAATAAAAAGTAAGTTGGTGCTTATCTATCGCGACCTGGAGGCAAGTACTCCGCGAACTTTTGCCAGTGTAAATATAGGCGATATAAAGCCTATTAATGTAAATGTGATAGGCGAAGTTTTTGCCCCCGGCACCTATACCCTCTCGGGGGCATCTACTCTTTTTAATGCCCTCTATCTCGCTGGCGGCCCCAACCCATCGGGCTCCTTTAGGGAGATAAAATTACTTAGGGATGGCAATGTAATCTCGCGCCTCGATGTTTATGATTATTTGATAAACGGTAATTCCGCAGTAAATGTTCGCTTAAGAGATGCCGATGTAATTTTAGTTTCGCCCTATATTAAAAGGGTTGTAATGGAGGGAGAACTCAAGCGTACAGGGCTATTTGAAGCTAAAGATGGAGAAACAGTAAAGGATATCATTAATTTTGCGGGAGGCTTTACCGAAGATGCTTATACACATCGCCTGCAACTTTACCGCAAAACAGGCAGAGATATGCTTTTCAAGGATGTATTGCTCAATGATGCAAACATCATAGGCATAAATAACGGCGACAGTATTGTGGTGGGTAAAATTATAGAACGTTTCCAGAATATGGCTACTATTAAAGGTGCTGTGTACCGTCCGGGCGATTATGAGGTTACCGAAGGGCTAAAATTGTCGGAACTGATACAACGTGCCGACGGCGTTAGGGAGGATGCCAGTTTGTATAGGGGCTTAATTACCCGGGTAAAAGACGATTGGAATCTGCAAAGTATTGCTTTTGACGTGAAAGATATTTTGAGCGGAAAAACGGATGTCGAGATAAAAAAAGATGACATTATCAGCATATCCTCTATTCACGATCTTACGGAATTTAAAACCGTTCGTATATATGGAGAAGTGCAAAAGCCGAACGAGTACGATTATAAGGAGGGTATGACAGTGGCCGATTTAGTTTACGAGGCAGGCGGCTTTTTAAAATCGGCATCGGACGCTTACATTGAAGTGGCACGAAAATTATCGGTGGAGGAAGGGTCAGCGGTCAGCGAAAGATTGGCTCACGTGGCTAAGATTAAAGTGCCCCGTAACCTTCAATTTGATCCCACAGAGGCATCCTACGAACTACAACCCTTCGATCAGGTGTTTATACGAAAACTGCCGGGCTATAGCAAGCCATCTATAGTTAAGATAACAGGCGAAGTAGCTTATGCCGGGGAGTACTCCTTGACCTCTACAAAAGAACGCGTTTCGGATTTGATAGACCGGGCCGGCGGCTTAACGCCCGATGCTTACCCTGAAGGTGCCATGCTTACCCGACGCGTAAGAATAAGTGAAAAACAAAAACGTTTGCGTGCAGAGTTGCTCGAAAGGGACAGTACACTGGTGTTTACCGACATGGATTTTGAAGTGGTGGGGATAAGTCTTTCGGATGCGCTGGAAAAACGGAATAGTCGCGATGATGTATTTTTAAAAGATGGCGATGAGCTATCGGTACCAAAGAATATACAAACGGTAAAAATTTCAGGAGAGGTATTGAACCCGATATCATCGAATTACGTGCAGGGTAAATCATTAAAATCCTATATATGGGATAGTGGCGGCTTTGGTATGCAGGCAAAAAAGGGAAAGGTATATGTGGTATACCCCAATGGCTCGGCATCGGGTACCAAAGGCTTCTTATTTTTCCGCAACTACCCTAAAGTAACACCGGGTTCTGAAATTATAGTGCCGCTAAAACCGGAACGCGAGGGTATATCGCCACAAATGTGGATATCTATCGGAAGTGCCATGGCATCCATCGGACTTACCATAGCCACCATTGCCAATATGAACCGATAGTCGAATCAGTTTATAATTTGAGAAAAAACCGTTGAGCATGGACGATATCCGATGGAAGCAACGTTTCAATAACTATAGAAAAGCGCTGTTGCAGATGGGAAGATCATTGAAAAGAACCAACTGAACGATATTGAGCAACAAGGATTGATAAAAGCCTTTCAAACGAGCCGCACAAGCGGGAGGGAAAACATTATCGGCCAGTTCTCCCGATGCATCGGGACCACATAAATCAATAATTATAATGAGAATATACTTATGAATTAAGCTGGAATTTAAAAGATAAAGGTTATCAGAACGTTGTCGGACCACGACCGGTTATAGAGCAAAGAGTTCAGGATGGTTATATTTGATGTTGTCATTTACGAACGTATTAATGAACACGCCTTAAAAGAACATATCGACAGCGTAGGAAAAACATGATATATCAAATAATTCGTTGTAATCGGCGATAATTAGTTGACAAAAATGAACCAAGATAAAATTTACAATTAAAACAATTTTTAATAGAACATCTTTAAAGTGATGACCGCACAATCTATTCTTGATATAATTGGTAATGGTGAAGGAATTCATGTCGAATTTAAGTCTTCATTCAATACGGAAACAATTGTGTCATTGGTTGCATTTGCGAATACCAAAGGTGGCAGTGTGTTGGTTGGCGTTGCTGATAATGGCGAATTAACTGGAGTGCAGTTAGGGAAGGAGACCATCGTGAATTGGGTGAATGAAGTGAAGAATAAAACCGCACCTGTTCTTATCCCTGATGTCGAGGTTGTTTCTGTAGATAATAAAAATTTAGTGATTATTACTTGCGATGAATATCCTGTCAAGCCTGTGTCAACCAAGGGGCGTTATTATAAGCGAATACAAAATTCCAATCATCCCTTATTGGTATCTGAAGTGGTAGATTTACATTTGAAGTCGATTAATATGAGTTGGGATTCTTTCCCCGATCCCTTGCATGTCATCGATGATATTTCACTTGAAAAAGTACAAAGGGCTATCGAGGTCATGAAGCAGAATCAGCTTTCTATACACGAAGATCCTTTGGCCTTCCTTATGAAATATGATTTAATCCGTGATAATAAATTAACAAATGCCGCTTATTTATTATTTAAAGAAAAAGATTCGGTTAATACCACCATTGAATTAGGTCGTTTTCAGGATGAGATAACTATTAAGGATTCAGTCCGCTCAAAATCAGATATTCTGACTCAAGTTGATGTTGTTATCGATTTTGTTCGGAAGCATATTAACAAAGAGGTAATTATTACCGGAGAGGCGAAAAATATTCAAAAATGGCAATACCCCTTGGAAGCAATCCGGGAGGTTGTCATTAACATGATCCTACATAGGGACTACCGGTCAAGTTCAGATTCGATTGTTAAAATTTTTAATGAGCGCATTGAGTTCTACAATCCCGGACGATTACCGGATACGATTTCGGTTGAGGATTTGTTGAGCAATAATTACCGTTCAACACCGCGTAATAAAGTTTTAGCTGACTTTAGTAAGGATATGGGCCTGATTGAAAAATATGGTTCCGGTATTAAGCGTATCCTTAATTATTTTAGAGGCGTTAACCTACCTGTTCCGGAATTTAGGAATATCTCCGACGGTTTTATGGTGACTGTGTTTTCTGAAAATGTCACTGAAAATGTCACTGAAAATGTCACTGAAAATGTCACTGAAAATGTCAGTAACGACAGGCACCGTTTAATTGTTGCTTCTATTGCTAAGAACGCATTGATCACAGTGGATGAATTGGCAGGACGTACAGGCGTTACTCGCAGGACGATTCTTAGGGATCTCGATCGGTTAAGAAGCCAAAATGTAATAAAAAGGATAGGGCCGGATAAAGGCGGGACTTGGGTAGTGGTTTAAAATAGAAAGATATTACAAGAGCTTGATTATCTTTGAACACATTACCAAACCCGCGCTAAAAGAACATATTGACAGCGTAGGAAAAACATTATATATCAAATAATTCGTTGTAATCAGCGATAATTAGTTGACAAAAATGAACCAAGATAAAAACAACATACCAGAGTCAAAAAAAGCATCCCGCAAAGCCGAAGAAATCTCACTGGACAAGACTTCCAACTCCCCCTCTTTCGGAGGGGGCAGGGGGGAGGCCGGGGCTTCTTCCCCAATCATCAAAGACGATGAAATAGACCTGATTGCCCTGGTAAAAACCATCTGGGACGGGCGGAAAACCATTTTTTACGCCGTGGGCATCTGTGTATTTATAGGTTTGGTATATGCTTTTACCAGCCCGGCAAAATATTCAGCTTCTGCAACCTTGCTGCCATCGGCAGAGAAAAAAAGCGGTAGTTTGGGTAATTTAAGTGTCCTGGCCGGTATGGCGGGTATTAACCTGGGAGCTATGATGGGAGATGCTTCCGCTATACCAGCTGAGATTTATCCCCAGGTCGTTAATAGCTATCCTTTTTTAAATGAGTTAATACACGAAAAGTTTAATTTTGAAGAGTATCCCGAACCTGTTTCTTTGTACAATTATGTGGTGGCTGACACTATTGAATCGCTTGGTGCCAAGCTGGCCAAATACACCATTAAATTCCCATGGACATTAAAAGATGCGATTTTATCCGGAAATGATGAGAAAGAGGGGGAAAGATCAGTAGACTATGGTGTACTAAAGCTGACAGAAGAGGAATTGAAAGCCATTGGATCAATTCAAGACTTGATTCAAATTGAGGTAGATAATAAAACAGGTTTGGTGAGCATTGCCGTTGAAGCCTCTGAACCGGTATTAACGGCTCAATATGTTCAAAAAGCGGTTGATCTGTTGCAGAAATATGTGATCGATTATAAGACTCAGCAAGTGCAACAAAACCTGGAATTCGTGCAGCAGCGCTTTGATGAGAAAAAGGCGGAATATGAAAGTGCCCGGGAGGCTTTCTACGATTATAAAGACAGGCACCGCAATATGATATCGGAACGTATCGATGCCGAGTACCAGCGCCTAAGTGACGCTTACGATATTGCATCAGCAGTATATAAAGGATTGGCACAGCAACTGGAGCAAGCTAAAATTGCCGTAAAGGAAGAAACACCGGTATTTACCATACTGGATCCGGCTAAAGTTTCTTATGAAAAATCAGCACCTAGAAAAAAAATTATTGTCCTAATGTTTTTATTTTTTGGTGTTTTTATTGGAGTTGGGTTAGTTTTAGTTAAAGTGTCACGTGGAAACATAAGAACGACTATTTAGGTTGATATAGAGTAAAAGTGATACGATTTTAAATAAAAAAAAAGAAAATTAAAATGAATTATCAAAAACCAAGAGTTATAGCTGAAATTGGCTGCAATCATAAAGGCGATCTTGAAATAGCAAAAGAGTTAATTAGGGTTGCAAAGATTTTTTGTAATGCAGATGTTGTTAAATTTCAAAAACGAAATAATCGGAATTTATTGACAGAAGAACAGTATAAGGCTCCACATCCAAATCCTGCAAACTCATATGGTGAAACCTATGGAGAGCATAGAGAGTTCTTAGAATTTAGTTTGGAGCAAAATAAAGTATTAAAGCAATATGCTGAAGAATTAGGAATTGTATGGTCAACGTCAACATGGGACTTAGACTCAGCAAAAGAAATTGCATCGTTAAAACCCGATTTAATTAAAATCCCATCAGCTTGTAATAATAACTATGAGATGTTGGGTTGGTTATGTGAAAACTATGTAGGAGAGATACATGTATCTTCTGGAATGACAAGTAAAGATGAAATTGATATCTTAATTAGATTTTTTGAAGAGAAAGGCAGAAATAGGGATGTAGTATTATATGCCTGCACCTCGGGATATCCTGTGCCTTTTGAAGATGTTGCCTTATTAGAAATTACAAGGTTAATCGATAGTTATAAAGGCCGTGTAAAAGAAATTGGCTTTTCAGGTCATCATTTAGGCATAGCAGTGGACATTGCAGCATACACATTGGGTGCGACCTGGATTGAAAGACATTATACTCTTGACAGAACCTGGAAAGGTACGGATCATGCGGCGTCGTTGGAACCTGAAGGAGTTCGTAGATTAGTGAGGAATCTAAGTGCAGTCCATAAATCCTTGACTTTTAAGAAAGAAGATATTCTTGATATTGAAAAGGTGCAAAGAGAAAAGTTAAAGTATAGAGCTAAGTAAGATAGTAATTTTAAAAATGAAAACAATTGCATTTATACCTGTAAGGGGAGGAAGTAAATCCATACCCAAAAAGAACATAAAAGAATTCTGTGGGAAGCCATTAGTTTATTGGACGGTAAGGGCTGCGCAGGAATCTGATTTGATAGATGAAGTTATTGTTGCCACGGATAGTCTTGAAATAAAATTAGTTGTAGATAGTTTTGCATTTAGTAAATGTCGCGTTTATGAAAGATCTAAAGAAAATGCCCAGGATTATTCATCAACAGAGAGTGTAATAATTGAATATTTAAATCATACGAGTTATGCGAAGAAAGATCAATTTGTACTGATACAAGCTACATCTCCATTTCTTAGAGCCTATGATATTACATCGGGAATAAAGCAATTGCGAGCGTCTGGCTCCGATTCGTTACTTAGTGGTTCACTTGTAAAACGTTTTTTTTGGAGCATAGAAGGTCAAACTTTAAACTATGATTATAAGAATCGACCTAGAAGGCAAGATTTCAAAGGGACATATATAGAAAACGGTGCATTTTATGTAAATACCGTAAATAATATTTTGAAGACTAGGAATCGTTTATCGGGTAAGATTGAAATATATCGAATGCCAGAATATACGATGACGGAGATTGATGAGCCAGATGATTGGATCATTGCTGAATTTCTAATGAAAAAACATATCCTAAAGAAAACAAAAAAGAAGATTAAGCTTTTTATATCGGATGTGGATGGTGTTATGACAGATGCAGGAATGTACTATTCTGAATCTGGTGATGAATTAAAGAAGTTTAATACCCATGACGGAATGGCGTTTAAGTTATTACGGGATGTGGGAATCAAAACAGGGATAATTACCTCTGAGAATACAAAAATAGTAGAACAAAGAGCAAAAAAATTAAAAGTCGATTATCTATATCAGGGTAAAGAGCATGATGGTAAGTTAGCTGCTGCTCAATCTATTTGTAAAGAGATAGGTGTGGATTTGGATGAAGTAGCTTATATTGGGGATGATATTAATTGTTTTGATTTGCTCTCTAAGGTTGGATACGCTGCATGCCCACAAAATGCATTAAAAAAAATCAAGGAAGTGCAGGGTATTATTCATCTTTCTAAAAATGGTGGACAAGGAGCTGTTAGGGAGTTTGTATCTATTTTAATGGATAATTCATATATGTAATATGGATATGGCAAAAATGCAAGACGTAGAGCAGGAATTAAGGAGTTTTTTCGTTAGAATATCAAGTTTGGCTTATGTAGTTATTAAAGAAGACTTTAGAAAAGGGGATGAGATTCTCAGGAAAAATATATTTGACGATATAGATATTGTTGTTCTAAAAACTGATGAATTAAAACTCATTAAAGAGGCGGAAAAAATTAAGGTGGGAAGTGGCGAGTACTATGTAATTCGAAAGGAAGGAAATTGTAAAGTCCGTTTTGAGAAAAATGGTAAGTTAGTACTTCAGATTGACATTTTATCGTATAATAAATACATATCGACTACTTTTGTAGAACACGTAATGAAAAGTCGAGTATGTGTAGGTGGGATTTATTTTCTTTCTAGCGATAATGAGTTAATTTTTAGAATTGCTGAGGTAGTTCAATTTCCCAAAAAGCAACAGCATTGGTATTATTTATTGCGAAATTGGCAAAAAGCATATGCGTTTAAAAGATTGGATTTACTGGCACCACTATACAAAAGGATTATATTTTTATTAAGAGTTCCTATATTTTTTCCGTTAATTTTTCTATCCATTCCAAAACTTAAAGAAAAGTTAATAAATTCATTAGAAAATATTGGATTAAGAAGAAAGTCTTGGCTGGGAGATAAATTTCCTGAAATCATTTTTAAAATGAATGTTAGGGAACTAATTTCTAAACAATTTACGATTAATGGGTTTAATAGATGTGATTCAGTTGTGCGACTGTTGGCAATTGAAAATTATTACAAAATAAATGATTTTGGGTGGGATTTATATAATAAAATGCAACATATTAGGAGTGACGGATTAAATGATGGAGCAAAAGAAAGATTCATCCAATTAATAAATAGTATTCAAATAAATGGGTTTGATAATTATTCAGAAATACCTATTTCAAGAAAAGGAAGTATTTTAGACGGATCTCATAGACTTGCATGCGCAATTTACTTCAAGGAACAATTTGTCAGTGTTAATATTGCCAATAGGAATTATTTTGATAAAAAAGAAAATGAGGCAGTGTATGATATTAATTGGTTTAAAAGTAATGGCTTTAGTGAGCACGAAATTAATTTAATTAATAAAAGAGTGGAAATGGTAATTCAAGATAGTAAATGTTACTTTACATTTATTATTTGGCCGCCTGTAATGGAGTTTTTTTCGGAGATTATTTCTGATATTCAAAAGTCGAATGGAGTTTTAAGTTTTAAAAGAATGAATTTAAAGAAAGATTATTTTGAGGAGTTCGTATCTAAAATTTATGCTTGTGATGATATTGAAGATTGGAAGATTAAAAAGAAACTGAATGCAATGAATAATTATAATTGCGAGATTGGCATCCTAAGAGTTTTTATTTCTGAACCTAATTTTAGACGAAAGGCTTCAAATAATAGACCTATATCTCAACAGGTTGAAGAAATAAAGAGAGCAATTCGAGCAAAATATAAAACAAGAATACCAAATTATATCTATGATATTGCAATTCATATTGGGGATAATTATGCTCATACAGATGAGATGGAAAATGTGATAACTATGTATAGTGAATTTTGTAATGAATAATCTATGAAAATCAATAGATTATTTAAAGATTCATTTGTTTATATGTTAACGGAATTCTTCAATAAAGGAATTCCTTTTATTTTATTACCCATTCTGACTAGGTATTTAACTCCTGATGAATATGGCATACTATCTCTTTATACAACATATATTTTTGTTATGTTAATATTTTCTGGACTCAGTGTGCAAGGTGTAATAAACGTCAACTTTTATAAGTTAAGTAAGTATGACTTATCTGCGTTTATCTCATCATCTATCGTTTTATTTATTATATCTTCTTGTGTAGTTTTAATAGTGCTAATTGCATTTAAGAATGTAATAGCTAAATTACTTGCAATTGATGTAGTTTGGGTCTTTATAGGTTTTTTTATCGCTTTTTTCAAGCAATTTTATGTTATAGTTACAGGAGTATTGAAAATGGAAAATAAGGCGATAAAATATGGTGTTCTCCAAGTTTCAAACATGATTTTAGAAATTGTGATATCTCTGGTTTTAATTACAGTTTTTTTCTATAACCATGAAGGACGTTTTATTGGGATTATTCTAGCTACTTCTTTTTTTGGTTGCTATTCAATTTTTTTTCTGATTAAAAATAAGTATGTTAACTATGTTTTTAATTATGCATATTTTAAAGAGGCCTTTAACTTTGGTTTTCCACTGATTCCACACCAACTAAGTTTTTGGTTACGAAATGGGGTGGATCGGATAGTCATAATGAAGCTTTTAACAGCTTCTGCTGTTGGGATATACTCTGCAGGATATCAAATAGGTTTTGGAATTTCAATGTTAGCAATGGCAATTAATCAAGCGTACCAACCATTTTTATATAGGAAATTGCTCAATATATCAACTGAAAATAAGGTAGCGCTTGTGAAGTATACATATGTTTATTTTGGACTTATTATGGTATTGGCAACTTTTGTGTCTTTATTTTCAAAATATATTTTGAAAATCATAGCAACGGAAAAATATGTTGAAGCATTAGATTTAATTCCATATTTTGCTTTTGCAGCTGCTTTTCATGGTATGTATTTAATGGTTGTTAATTATATATTTTACGCCAATAAAACAAAGTTACTAGCAAAAATTACACTTACAACGGGTTTAATACATTTAGCATTTGTATACTTTGGTATTCAGTACGAAGGAATTGTTGGTGCTGCAAAAGCTTCACTGATTTCATATTTTCTAACATTTATTTTGACTTGGGTCTTGAGTTCTAGTGTTTATGCAATGCCATGGTTGTTTAAGAAAAGCTTGAAAAATTCTCAATAATGAAAAGTGTTTTTGTTATACATAGTCCAATAGCATTATTAATCACTAAGCAGATTGTCAAAGATTATAAATTAAGAAATGAAGATATATACATACTTACTTTACGAAAATTCATAGTTAGTGAATTTGATAATGTATTCTCACTGCCGGAGTTGATACCTTCTTTATGTATATTTAAATCATGGATAAAAGTTTATAATCTAAGAAATAGGATTTTAACGTTTTTAAGTTCAAAGCAATTTGACTTATATATACCATCTAGTGGATTTCCTATATTTCAACTGTTGACAAGGATGGAATCGTGCCACTCATACAGTTATATGGAAGAAGGGATGGTTAGTTACCACAGTGTTGAAAGAAAAAATAGTTTGCATATATCGTTTTTTTCTAGAAAAATATATTTGTTAGGATGGTTGCGAAATATTTTTTATATGATTAATTTTCCAATGCTGGGAAGTAAAAT
Source organism: Saccharicrinis carchari (assembly GCF_900182605.1). NCBI lineage: Bacteria > Pseudomonadati > Bacteroidota > Bacteroidia > Marinilabiliales > Marinilabiliaceae > Saccharicrinis > Saccharicrinis carchari. Next base: position 109,655 of record NZ_FXTB01000011.1, on the reverse strand, counting down.
ATATGATTTTTATGAATGTAGGAATAATAAATTTAAAGATTTTTATGCAATTTCAGAACTAGCATTTCCTGATATTGCAAATAAAAAGATATTAACATTGCCGTTCGAGAAATGTACAAATTATAAAGACAAAAGTCGCTTGAGCGTAATTGTTCTCGAAGCTTTCGCACAAGCAAATTTATTAAAATTGGATGACTATTTGTATGCGCTTCAAAAATTACTCAAATATTTAGTTAGTAAAAATGAAACAATAGTATATATAAAGTTTCATCCAGTGCATTATCAGTTTGAGGGATCTCAAAACGCATTTACAGAGTTATTAGAAACTTTTTCGAATGAAATAACTGTAATTTACCTAAAAAGAGACCAGACATTGGAAAACATGGCTTATACTTTTAAAAAAAATGTGTGCTTTTACCATATAGCAAGCAGTATTGGGATATATGCCAACATTTGCGGATCAAAGTCAGCTACCTTTAAGAAGTTTCTACCTGTAGAAAACACTGCATTTAATGAGTATTTGGAATCTTTGCCAAGAGTTTTTTTTGAAGTTGTCTGCGAAATTTAATTAGATATTGATAAGTAAGTTTCTCAACTAATGATTATTAAGAAAAACATTGCAATAGCAATTATATTTCAGTTTTTTAATGTACTTGGACTTCCAATGCCATTGTTGTATACTAATATATTATCAATTTTACGATTTGATAAGGTATTGTTGAATAAAAAATATTCAAGAATTTTATTTTATGTAATTATTGTCAGTTTGTTATATTTTGCATTTCATTATGCAATAGGAATTAACTTGTTCGAATATGTCAAAACTTTGCTTCTTTTGATAATAGTATTGATTAATTGTTTTTTTATTCACAGGTATATACTCATAAATAAGAATGAATTTGCTGTAATTTTTGAATGGATTGCTAAAATTGGATTTATTTTATTTATTGTTAGTATCCCATTCTTCTTTTGGCCTGAAAGTGGCCTGTTTTACAGGTGGCATAATTTCGGCTTGGGATTATTAAACATTCCGCGCTATAAAGGATTAGTTTATGAACCCTCATTCTATGCATTATTATCCACACCCGTTCTGATTTACTACATTTCCGATATTTATGCTAATTATAGGGGTTTTAAATCATATGTTTTATTTATTTTGGTGCTAATCCCCTATTTATTGACTCTTTCATTAGGTGCAATTGCATTACTATTTTTATCTGTTTTTATAGTATATGGTTTTAGTATAATTAAACGTAGAGTCAAGAAAGCATTGGTATATATGTTTTTAATTTTATCATTGTTTGGTACTCTTACTTTTATAACGCATAATCCTATTTCAACACGTGTTAACTTGTTAATTCAAGGAAAAGATAGTTCCGGTAGTGGAAGAACAACGGATGCATTTTTCCTTGCTACTGTAATGGCTAATTCAAAAAGTTTAATTTTTGGTATAGGTCTTGGTCAAATTAAAATTGTTGGAGAAAAATATATACGAGCTTTTTATAATTATAATGAAGGTTGGAAGCGTGTTTCATTACCTAATGCAAGCGCCGAAACGCTTGCGATATATGGTTTTTTAGGTTTCTTCTTATTTAGAATATTACTACCCTTAATACTATTTATAAGATTCTTTGATAAATTATCTTTATTCAATAAAAATTTATTTGTTTTCATCTTTCTATATCAATTTACAGGAAGTTTTATTACTTCTACAGTGGAGTATTATATTTGGATTTTATCTTTAACACCTTTAAAAGATGAAAGCGAAAAGTTGAATGTGAAAGTAAACAAGATTATAAAATTATAGCAATAGTTATATTTTGGTCGTAAATATTCTAAATTATATATTACGAGTAGTTTTTAAAAAAGGTGCTCGATTAAGTAAAAGCCTACCGTTGGGTTATATTCTTAATTTATTATCCCGTTATCTACTAATGGCAATAAGAGGGTGGGTATTAACATTTCCTTTTTTCAGGTATAATTTTATACATTATAGTGTAAAAATCAGGGCTAAAAATCTATTTAAGATCGGGAATAATGTTAAGATTGAATCTAATGCTTATATAGATGCATTCTCAGAGCAAGGTGTTATTATTGGTAATAATGTAAGTATTGGTAAAAATACAAGAATAGAATGTTCTGGATCCCTTTTTAATCCTGGGATAGGAATCCATATTGGAAATGGAACTAGTTTGGGAACTGATGGTTTTTTTGGATGTGCCGGGGGAATTATAATTGGCGATGATACAATAATGGGAAACTGGGTGTCCTTTCATGCTGAAAACCATAATTTTAACCGACTTGACGTGTTGATTAAGAATCAAGGGGTGAATCGTTGTGGAATAAAAATAGGAAATAATTGTTGGATTGGTGCTAAAGTAACAATTTTAGATGGAGTCATTGTGCAAGATGGTTGCGTTATTGCTGCTGGTTCTGTTGTATCTCGAGGGATATATGAACCAAATTCTATTATAGGAGGTGTGCCAGCAAGAGTATTAAAGAAAAGATAATGAAGAATATTTTATGTGTTCATCAAGGATATGAATTATACGGGTCAGATAGAATGTTCATGCTTTCACTTAAAGGCTTTAGAAAGCGGTACGGTGATATACACATAACCGTTCATTTACCTGTAGAAGGTATATTAAGTTCCAAAATTATTGAGGAGGGATTGGCGGATGAAGTCATATTTTCACCAATGGCAGTATTAAGAAAGAGTGACTTTAAGAAATTTAATTTCAGTAATGTTTTGCGCGGCCTTTTTATATTACCCAAAAAAGTACAGTTTTGTAATTCTTTCGACCTTATTTATATTAACTCAATTGTAGTTTTTGATTATTTGCTTGCAAGCAGGTTTAGTAAGTCAAAATGTATTGTTCATATACATGAAATTGTTGATGGCATAATCAGATCGTTTTTTGAAAAGCTCCTATTATTCTCTAAGACTAATTGCATATTTGTTTCGCAAGCGACAAAAAATGCTTTTACGAAGCTTAATAAAGGGCAGGTTGTTTTGAATGGCATAAAAGGATTCGATTTTAAGGAGCGTGCGTTCTCTGGCGAATTTAAGATATTACAAATTGGTCGAATTAATTCAATGAAAGGTCATGATATATTATTAAAAGCATTGGTTGCCTTAAAATCTAAATATTCCCTAAAAGTGAGGATTATAGGCGATGTTTTTGATAATCAGAATCATTATAAAAACGAAATATACGACTTAATAAAGCATAATAAGCTTGAAGGAATTGTTGATATTAGAGGATTTAGTAATTTTCCAAGCTCGGATTATGAATGGGCGGATATTGTTGTGATACCATCCAAAAAGCCGGAATCATTTGGCTTGGTTGCGATAGAGTCGATGAGTGTAGGTTCCATAACATTAGCATCAAAGATCGGAGGTCTTGCGGAAATTTTTAATGATGGGGAGTCTGGTTTTTATTTTGAACCAAACAATGTTGATTCATTAGTTACAGCACTTGAGAAAGTTTTAAATTCAAATAATTTATGTAAAAATATTGCAAGGAAAGGTAATGATCTCTATGAGCATATGTATACTGAAGAGGCCTATATCAATAGATTTCAGATCGCACTTGACGATATTTGTTAGTCCGTTAAAATGAACATAGCAATAATAGGTACAAGAGGTATCCCAAACTACTATGGGGGATTTGAACAGTTTGCCGAATATTTAGCCAAATACTTAGTGGATAAGGAGCATGATGTTTCGGTCTACAATAGTCATTATCATCCCTATCAAGAGAAAACGTGGGAGGGTGTAAAAATTATACATAAATACGATCCCGAAGAAAAAATTGGAACATCAGGCCAGTTTATATACGATTTAAACTGTATTCTTGACTCAAGGAAAAGAGGATTTGATATCATCCTACAATTAGGATATACAAGTAGCAGTATCTGGGGAAAACTGCTTCCTAACAAGACCAAAGTGGTTACCAATATGGATGGTTTGGAATGGAGGCGGACTAAGTATTCTAAAAAAGTACAGCAGTTTCTGTTATATGCCGAAAAGTTGGGTGTTAAATATAGTCATCATTTGGTGGCGGATTCAATAGGGATTCAAAAATATTTGAAAGATAAATATAATGAGAATTCTACATATATCCCCTATGGATCGCATGTAGTAAAGGATTATTCGGTTGATTGTCTTAAGGAGTATGATGTTACAGCCCATCAGTACAGTATGTTGATCGCCAGGTTGGAGCCGGAAAATAGCATTGAAATTATTTTGAATGGTATTGATTTAGCAAACCAAGGGCAATCATTTCTTGTTATAGGTAATCATAAAACAAAGTATGGTGATTATTTGAAGAGAAAGTATAAACACAATGCAAATATTCGATTTGTAGGAGGGGTTTATGATATAAACATACTCAACAACCTAAGATATTTCTCTCATATTTATTTTCACGGGCATACGGTTGGGGGAACTAATCCAAGTTTATTAGAGGCAATGGGTTCAGGCGCTTTAATTTGTGCCAATGATAATTTGTTTAATAGATCAATTCTGGGCGATGATGCTGTATATTTCAAAACAAAAGAAGATGTTAGGCATATGATAGTAAATTACCCTAACGACAAAAGGGATGAATTTGTAAACGCAAATTTTATAAAAATTGAAAAGCTTTATAGTTGGGAGAGGATTGTATCTCAATACGAAGAATTATTTAATGAAGTCGTATCTCAATAGTAGCGGAATAAAGAACTTATTTAGGAGGCACGGTGTATCATATGCCATGTCTCTTTTTTTTATTCTGGATGTGGTCAATTTTTACACCGATCAAACTCAAGGTTTAAATAGTAGCAATAGTATTTCCTATTATGGTAAGGGAATAGTAGAGGTTATTCTTATTTTAATATTGTTGATCAGAGGGTGGGGACGCTCTTTTTTATTAATGATTCTGTGCTTTTCTATTATTCCTATAATCGCATATGGTTTAAGTATTTATTCAACAAGTGCTACAATAAGTTACAATCATTTATTTCAGTTGTTTAAAGAAGGAAATAAGTATATTTTCCCCATGTTGCTCTTCGTGGGTATTCAGTCTTTTAAGTTTAGATGGGGTGACATTAAAGTAATTTTTGAAAGTATATTTATTCTATCGGCTGTAATAGTAATAGTTGCCTTTGCATTTGATTTATCTTATTTTTACACTTATGATGGAAATCGTTTTGGATTCAAACCACCGTTTTCAACTCAAAATGAGATTACATTTTTCTGGATGATTGGGGTTACTTACTTTGGTAGTGTAATGCTTAAAGAAAAAAGTATTAAGTATACCGTTTCACTTATATTACTGCTGTTTGCATCCTTAATTCTTGGAACTAAGGCGATAGCGCTCTACTTGTTCTGCTACTCTTTATTCATGTTTTTTTCCATAAAACGGATTTCCATTAATCAAAAAATACTAGGCATTGTACTTACTATTATAGCCTTTTGTATTTTCGCTTACGTTTCGGGTATTTTTAGTTTCTTCTATGTAAGGTACCTGGATCAAGGATTATTGTATGCTATTACCTCCAAACGTAACCTCTTATTTGAACAAAGTGTGATTCCATTGTTAGCACAATGGAAATGGTATAACATTTTTATTGGCGGTACTTATGTTGATATGCCTGTTTCAGAGATGGGCTTAGTGGATTTATATTTGTTTTCAGGGCTTATAGGATTTGGATTGTTTTTTATTCTACTGCGCCAAACAATATTTGCATTTACTAGAAAAAACGCAATAGGACTTTTTTTTGTTAGTCAATACATATTAATTGGTTCATTGGCTGGGCACATATTCTCTTCTGGTATAAATGCAATTTACTTGGCAGTGCTCTGTTATTATTTGCAGCAAAGCAATCTTGGCCATTCGCCAGTGAAAGTTTTAAAAAAATGAAATCTATCATAACCTTGTAGTGTGCGATTTACTCATATAAAAAGAGCTAATATTATGAAAGGCATCATACTAGCCGGCGGTTCTGGCACACGTTTACATCCCATCACATTAGCGACATCCAAACAGCTATTGCCTGTTTTTGACAAGCCCATGATTTACTATCCCTTATCTGTACTAATGTTGGCAGGTATCAAGGAAATATTAATCATCACAACTCCCGAAGATCAAGCAGGATTCATCCGTCTGTTGGGCGATGGAAAACAATGGGGAATTACTTTGGACTATGTGGTTCAACCATCTCCGGATGGATTGGCACAGGCTTTTATTTTAGGTGAAGATTTTATTGGAGACGATGATGTCTGCTTAGTATTGGGTGATAATATTTTCTATGGTCATGGCTTTGTAGAGCTATTGGGTAATGCCGTTAAAACTATATCAGAAGAGAATAAAGCCGCTGTTTTTGGCTATTGGGTGAACGATCCGGAGCGTTATGGGGTCTGTACCTTTGATAAGGACGGTATGGTTACAAGCATTGAAGAAAAACCGGAAGAGCCAAAATCGAATTATGCCGTGGTTGGCTTATATTTCTACCCTAATGATGTAATCAAAGTGGCTCAGTCGATTAAGCCAAGTGCAAGGGGGGAGTTAGAGATAACGACGGTAAATCAGGTTTACCTTGATGAAGAAAGGTTAAAAGTGGAGTTGATGGGCCGTGGATTTGCCTGGTTAGATACGGGTACCCATGAGTCCCTGCTCGAAGCTAGCCATTTTATTGAAACGCTGGAAAAACGGATTGGATTAAAGGTGGCCTGTCCCGAAGAGATTGCCTATCATCAAAATTGGATTACCAAAGATCAATTAATTGAACAGGGAAAGAAATTGGCTAAAAATCAATATGGCCAATATTTAATGTCAATTGCCAAACGATAACAAATGCAATTTATAAAAACAAAATTAGAAGGATGTGTGATTATCGAACCTAAAGTGTTCGGAGATCAGCGGGGTTATTTTTTTGAATCTTTTAATCAAAAGCAGTTTGAAGATAATGTGGGCAAAATTGATTTTGTTCAGGACAACGAATCACGTTCAAGTAGAGGGGTTTTACGAGGTTTACATTTTCAGTTGCCACCGTATAATCAAGCCAAGTTGGTTAGGTGCATCGAAGGCGAAGTGTTAGACGTAGCCGTTGACCTGCGAAAGAATTCTCCAACTTATAAGCAGCATGTGTCTGTGCTGCTTTCTGATGAAAATAAACGACAGTTGTTTGTGCCTCGAGGTTATGCACATGGGTTTATCGTGCTGAGTAGGTCAGCCATTTTTTCGTACAAGGTGGATAACTGGTATGCTCCGGATCATGACTCCGGTATCGCGTGGAACGACCCGGAAATTAATGTGGATTGGCAGATCAACGAAGATGCTATCTTACTTTCGGGCAAGGATAAGATTTTGAAATTTTTGAAAGATACAAACATACCATTTTAAGTATGAATATTTTAGTGACAGGTGCCAATGGTCAGTTAGGCTCGGAATTGAGAGCTTTATCAGATCAGTCAAGCCATTCATTTATTTTTACAGACGTTAATGAGCTGGATATCCTAAATGCAGATGCAATACAGGAATTCGTAAAGAATAATCCTATTGATGTAATCATTAATTGTGCGGCCTACACCGCAGTTGATAAAGCAGAAGAGGATGTTGAAACGGCAAGGGCATTAAATGCTTTGGCTGTAAGCAATTTAGTTTCTGTCTGTGAAGATAAGAACATAAAACTAATACATATTTCAACAGATTACGTGTTCGATGGACACAATTTTAAGCCATTAGAGGAGCATTGTCCGGTAGCACCAATAGGTGTTTATGGTAAAACCAAGCGCGAGGGGGAGGAGTATTTGCTTAATTCAAAAATCACAGGAGCGGTGATACGTACCTCTTGGTTGTACTCTTCTTATGGGAATAACTTTGTAAAATCAATGATGCGATTAGGTCGTGAGAAAAATGAGTTGGGGGTAATTTTTGACCAGATTGGAACGCCAACATACGCGGCGGATTTGGCACAAACCATTTTAACCATTTGCCAGCATCCAAGTTTTGGATGTGGTTCAAAATTGATTCATTATTCCAACGAAGGTGTAGCTTCGTGGTACGATTTTGCAAGTGCTATAATGGAAATAGCCGGTATCGACTGCTGTGTAAAACCAATTGAGACAAAGGATTATCCCACGCCTGCAGCAAGGCCTTACTATTCAGTAATGAACAAAGCGCTTATAAAAGAGGAATTTGGAATTGAAATCCCATATTGGAGAGACTCGTTAAGAAAGTGTATTGAAAGAATGAAAGAATTCTAAAGTATAGAAGTATAAACCGGCATAGCCTGCACCACCTTATCAGGGGATCACAGCAAATTAGTAGATCATAATGTAGATGATTAAGATTTACACTGGTTATAATGGTTTTGTTAATTTATAACACATGGAACGAGTCATAAGAAATGCTTTCAAAGTTAAGTATTCGATTAAATTTGACGAGTTACGTGTAGCAATTTAAAAATAGATATAATCACATGAAATCAATATTAGTAACTGGTGGAGCAGGTTTTATTGGAGCTAATTTTGTTCCCTATTTTGTTGAAAAGTATCCGGATTATAAAATTATTAACTTGGATTTACTCACTTATGCCGGGGATATAAATAACCTTCAGGAAGTTACAAGGGCAAATAACTATGAGTTTGTTAAAGGCGATATTTGTAACCGTGAACTTGTTGAGTATCTGTTTGATAAGCATGATATAAGAGGCGTTATTCATTTTGCGGCTGAGAGCCATGTAGATAATTCCATAAGTGGTCCAGAGGTGTTTATTCAAACAAATGTGAATGGAACCTTTACGCTATTGGACATAGCACGTAAGTATTGGATGGATGCACCATTTACCTATAAGGAGGGATATAAAGGCTGTCGTTTTCATCATATCTCAACGGATGAGGTGTACGGTACGCTTGGGGCTACCGGATTATTCAGGGAAGATACCCCTTATGCCCCTAATAGTCCGTATTCATCCTCAAAAGCCAGTTCTGATTTTTTGGTACGTGCTTATTTTCATACTTATGGCATGGATGTAACCACCAGCAACTGTAGTAATAATTATGGGCCAAAGCAGCATGGTGAAAAATTAATTCCAACCATTATACGGAAAGCCCTGGCTGGTGAAGATATACCTATCTATGGAGATGGTAAAAATGTGCGCGATTGGTTGTATGTATTGGATCATTGCACAGGGATTGACGTAGTGTATCATAAGGGACGCTCTGGTGAAACCTATAATATTGGTGGAAGAAATGAGCGTGATAATTTGTTTATTGTACATCACATTTGTGAAATTTTGGATGCCAAACAACCTCTGAAATCAGGTAACTCCTATAAGGAACAAATTACTTTTGTAAAGGATAGGGCAGGTCATGATCGCCGTTATGCCATTGATGCCACCAAAATTGAAACTGAGTTGGGCTGGAAGGCTGTTGAGAATTTTGAAACAGGTATTGATAAGACTATTGATTGGTATTTGAACTCTAACGGAGTTTCCCATATGAATCGCTCATCACAATAACATGTGGACTACTCCTATGGAGTATAATTTCAATTGCATACTTCCTCCCCGAGATACCTGCCCGCGGCAGGCAGGTAACTCGGGTTATGTAAAGGTTATCCGTACAGGATTAAGAATGTTACTCTACATGTATAATCTCATATCATAAGCTAAATTCTTGCACTTTGAATTTATCTTATATTCACAATCTCCATATTATCTGAAATAGAGTCTATTTTTTGTAGTCCCTAAACAATGCAAAGCCCTCAATCCACCTCTCCTTTTTCCTTCCCATCCAACAAAGTTCATCGCAAAGAAGCTATTCTTAAGATATGCGGTTAATTTTTGGTTTCTTCGGTATTTTCTATCAATAGCTTAACGTACTTCTGATCCCGGCTTCATTTTTTTTGATGGCGCTACAAACACCAGTTCTCCGTTTGCATCCTGTGCCATTAATATCATCCCTTGCGATTCTATCCCTTTAATTTTGCGTGGTGCAAGGTTTACCAAAATATTCACTTGTTTGCCCACGATATCGTCCGGGTTATAGAACTCGGCAATGCCCGAAACCACGGTACGGGTATCAATTCCGGTATCCACTTCTAGTTTAAGCAGCTTTTTGGTTTTGGCCACTTTTTCGGCACTTTTAATAGTGCCAATGCGGATATCCATTTGGCTAAAATCCTCAAAGCTAATATTCTCTTTGGCTGGTTCTGCCATTTTTTTAGCCGATTGATTGTCTGTTTTGCTTGCTTGTAGTTTATCTAACTGTTGTTGTATTGTTTCATCTTCAATTTTTGAGAACAGCAACTCCGGTTGGTTTATACCATGTTCAGGGGCAATCAAATCCGTCTTCCCCAATGCATCCCAGCTTGAGCCCGGTAAGTTGAGCATTGCCTGCAACCTGAGGGCGCTGAAAGGCAAAAAGGGTTCCATCAGTACAGATAGGTTAGCAGTTATTTGAAGCGATACGAACAGGATGGTTTTAACACGTTCTTCGTCCGTTTTAATAACTTTCCAGGGTTCTGTGTCGGCCAGATATTTGTTTCCGAGTCGGGCCAGATTCATCATTTCTTTAACTGCCTCGCGAAAGCGAAAATTATCCAGACTGGCCTGTACTTTTTTTGCTATTACTTCTATCTGTGCAAGCGATTCTTTATCAAAGCTGTCCACCACCTTGCCCATGGTGGGTACTTTGCCGTTAAAGTACTTGTGTGTAAGTACCATTGTGCGGTTTACAAAGTTACCCAGAATGGCTACCAGCTCATTGTTGTTGCGTGCCTGAAAATCTTTCCATGTAAAATCATTGTCTTTGGTCTCGGGTGCATTGGCACAAAGGCTATACCTCAGCGAATCTTCTTGTCCCTTAAAATCTTCGAGGTACTCGTGCAGCCAAACAGCCCAGTTGCGCGAAGTAGAAATTTTATCTCCCTCTAAATTCAAAAATTCATTGGCCGGCACATTGTCGGGTAAATTAAACGAGCCTTCGGCTTTTAGCATGGCCGGGAACATGATGCAATGGAATACGATATTGTCTTTACCAATAAAATGAAGCAATCGGGTTTCCGGATCTTTCCAGTATTTTTCCCAGTCGGGCGTTAACTCTTTGGTAGCCGAGATATAGCCTATCGGTGCATCGAACCACACATACAGCACTTTACCATCGGCTCCGTCAACAGGTACGGGAACGCCCCAATCCAGGTCGCGACTTACCGCTCGTTCTTGCAAGCCTTGATCTAACCACGATTTGCATTGCCCATAAACATTGGATTTCCACTCCTTATGTTCCTCCAAAATCCATTTTTTAAGGAAGGGTTCATGCTTATCTAAAGGTAAATACCAGTGTTTGGTTCTTTTAAGTATGGGAACACTTCCTGTAATCACGGAAACAGGATTTTTCAGGTCGTTTGCGTTGAGCGAGCTGCCACAACTTTCGCATTGGTCGCCATAAGCGCCGTCGTTTCCACAATGCGGACAAGAGCCTGTGATGTATCTGTCGGCCAAAAACTGTTTGGCTTCGGGGTCATAAAACTGATCCGATTCGTTTTCTACAAACCCACCTTTATCGTATATGGTTTTAAAAAAATCTGAAGCGGTTTTATAATGTGTTTCTGAAGTAGTTCTGGAATAAACATCAAAGCTGACACCAAAATCTTCGAATGATTTTTTGATAATGTCGTGGTATCTGTCCACGATATCCTGAGGCTTTAGGCCTTCATTTTTCGCTTTAAGGGTAATAGGAACACCGTGCTCGTCGCTACCGCCAATAAGCAAAACATCCTCGCCTTTCATGCGCAGGTAGCGGGCGTAGATATCGGCAGGGACATAAACCCCGGCCAGGTGGCCGATATGTATAGGTCCGTTTGCATAAGGTAAGGCAGTAGTAATTAGTGTTCGTTTAAAGTCGTTCATTTTTTAAAGCGATTAAATGTATCGTAGAAATATATTATCATTATTTTTTTGAATGGCGCAAAGATAAGGTTTTTACAAACATTTTGGTTTTTTTTGTGCTTATTGTAGCACAGATATAATTGAGCAAAGTGCACATCGCTAAAAATAAATACATGATACACCCCCCTTCGTTACAAAAGGGCGATACAATAGCTATAGTAGCTCCGGCCGGTAGGATAGATAGTGCCATTATAGCGCAGGCCGGCCACAGGATAGCGCAGATGGGCTATCGCGTAAAATTGGGCAGTTCTCTGAGTCGTCATCATTATAATTTTTCATCTACGGATTACAACCGTAGGAGCGACTTTCAGCAGATGATGGATGATGATGAGGTAAAAGCCATTTTGTGCACCCGTGGAGGCTATGGCGCTATTCGCTTTGTCGACGAATTGGATTTTACGGGTATATTGGCTCATCCTAAATGGCTTATCGGCTTTAGTGATATTACGGTTTTGCACGCGGCATTTCTAAAACAAGGGCTCGCTACTATCCATGGCCCTATGTGCAAAAGTTTTTTAAATTATACCGAGACAGGAGCCGACATAGAAATTTTATTTTCTTTTTTACAAGGTGAGTCGCCTCAATATATGATTAATACGCACCCGGCCAATCGTTTGGGTACAACAAAAGGTAGCTTGGTGGGCGGTAACCTTTCGTTATTGATGGCGCTGCGAGGGACCAGATATGATTTTGATCCACGCGGTAAAATTTTGTTTATTGAGGATGTAGATGAATACCTGTATCACCTGGATAGGATGATGTTGAATTTGAAGTTAGGCGGGGTGCTCCAAAAACTATCGGGCTTGGTGGTGGGTCAATTTACCGATATGAAAGACAATGAGACACCATTTGGCGAAAGCATTGAGGAAATTATTTATAAGAATGTGAAAGATTATAACTATCCCGTAGCTTTTAATTTTCCTGCAGGACACGTCGAAACCAATTATCCCTTAATTTTTGGCGAGGAGACGGAATTGGTGGTTAAGGAGAATGAAGTGGCTTTAGTTGCCCTTTAAACACTTATCTTTTTCTCGTATAATAAATTCTTTAAGTGTGGTGGTTTTTCTTCCGGTAAGATTGCTGTAATCATCCGATATTTTAGGTTCTTTTTGCAGTTGCGGTAAAAAATGAAGTAATGTCATCACCAGTGCAAATCCTTTGGGTAGCCCTTCCTTTTTTTTCTTAAAGTAAAAGCGAACGGGGTTAATACTTTTAAAGTGAAACTTAGTTCCTGTAATTTCGCTCATTAAGTCAGTCACTTCTATAAAACTTTTATTTTCTGTTCCGGTTATTTCGTAGGCTCTGTTTTTATAATTGTCAAACGAGTGTATTAATATGGCTGTGGCTTCTCCTATATTTTTAACGTCTATCCAATTAAATTTTGCCTTACCCGCCGGGAGTGTAATTGTATTATTAAAAAGTATTTCAGGAAGCAAGGTAGTCGTCAGGTTCTGCATAAAATAGCTTGGACGAACAAAAATGTAGCTAAAGCCCATTTGTTTTATCAGAGCCTCTACTTTATGGTGAGGAATCATTTTACTGGTCTCCACTCCTTGTACGGATAGAAATATCACTTTTGTAATTCCGTTTTCCTTTGCCGCTTGTAAAAGAGGTCTGAAATACTGCTCCACCTGTGAAATGTGTGGCGGACGGAGTAGGAAAATTAGGTCAATATTTTTAAATGCAAGCCTAAATGATTTCTCATCTTCGAAATTAAACCATGCGTACGACAGGTTAGGGTAGTTTGAGAAGGTTTTTTTTACACCCTTCATGTTCCGTGCTGCGGCAATTATTTCCGTGTCGTTGTCGATTGTATGCAGATGATGAATTACTTCTGTTCCTATGTTTCCTGTGGCACCGGTAATAAGTATCCGTTTCATTTTTTTAATTTACCTAATTGTGTTGTTTTGTATCCCAAGTTATTCAATAATTATTTCTGCTTCTACGCATCACCTCTTCCCACGCACAGCATATTTTTTTGTAATATATTCCCGTCTTCGTCTATCAGCGTTATTTGGTGTTTACCTATGGAGGGTTTTATGGCCATTTGATGTACAAAACTTGTTTCGCCTAAAAAATCGCCATCTAAATGCCAAAAAATAGTGGACGAAGAATTTCGGTGGGCTACTTTTAAAACCACTGCTTGCGTTTTTCCATCGATACCTACAGGAAGAAAAAGATGGTTGCTGTTCTGCGGATAAATAAATTCCATTACCTGTGCCTGAGCCGGGTGGCAATTTTTGTGCATGGGGGGTAATGTTTTATACAGCGGATGGTTTTTGCGGTAATACCACTCCATTGCCGGCGGTAAAACAAACCATCCGTTATGTTGCATTTTAGAGGTGGGGTAACAGTCGGAATGAACCCTGAATAATCCTGTTTCGTCTAAATGAATTAATGGATGATAGGGGCATATATCCGACTTTTGGCCTTGAACCGGAATGTACATCGAATCTATAGGACAATTGAGTCCGGCCTTAAAGCCCGATGTATGGCAGATGGCTGCTTTTAGCATGTCGTCGTATGGAGGTGCAAACCAGGAGGTACGGGGCAGGTGCCTGAATATATCGAACATGATTGGGCCGGCCGTGCTGCCTCCCACGATGCCGGGCCTGCCTTCGCCGGTGGCATTGCCCACCCACACCCCCACCACATATCCGGGACTTACGCCCACGGCCCAGGCATCGCGATAGCCAAAGCTGGTTCCGGTTTTCCATGCTATTTTACGGCTCGAAGCAAACATTTTCCATCCGGTTTCCTCATCCGGACGGTTTACATTAGTCATGGCCTCAAAAGTATGATAGATGGCAGCCGCACCAAACACCGGAAAAAAATCAGACAGCTTACCTCTTGTTAAATGTTCATCTTTAAATAATATGGGTTGCCGAAATTCATTTGTGTAATATTGGCTGTTGTTTTTACGGTAGTTACTTAATGTGCGTGCCATAGATGCATAGGCACCCGAAAGCTCAAACAAGGTAGCCTCGGCACCACCTAAAATAAGCGATAGGCCGTAATAGTCGGGCTTGTTTTTAACGGTTGTAAGTCCTGCTTTATGCAGCACTGCACAAAAGCGACCAATATCGTATTCTTCCAGCATTTTTACTGAGGGCACGTTCAGCGAGCGACTTAAAGCTTCATGGGCAGGGACGGCTCCCGAATAGGAGCGGTTATAATTTTTTGGCGCAAAGTTTTTGTAATATGTAGGTATGTCTGCCACTAATGAAGTAGGCAATAACAAACCATCGCATAAACAAGCGGCATACAAAAAGGGTTTTAAAATGCTGCCCGTGCTCCTTGGAGCCTGGATAATATCTACATGGTTTTGGTGCCATTGCTTTTTGATAGGCTGTGTGTTTCCGCAGTAAGCCAGCACTTTGCCACTTTTTACATCTAAAACAATGGCTGCAGCATTATGTATTTCGTTTAAACGCAACTGATGGTGGTGTAATTCAATGGTTCGATTAAGCTTTTTTTGTAATGCCTTATCCAGGGTGAGATGATATATTTTTCCCTCTTGTTTTTTACGGCAATAATCCAACAGGTGAGGTGCCGGTTGTGGCAGGGGGTAGGGATGTGGGGGTATCGCTTCGTCCAGGGCCAAGGCATAGGTGAGCGAATCTATCTTGTTTTGATCAAACAATTTTTTTAGCAGTCGGTTTCGCTTCTGAAGCAGAAGTTCGCGGTTTTTTCCGGTATGAATCAAACCGGGTGCATTGGGCAATACGGCCAGCATGGCACTCTCGGCCCAGGAGAGCTGATGTGGTGCACGCTGAAAATACCGCCACGATGCCGCTTCCAGTCCCACTACGTTGCCGCCAAATGGTGCATGGGTGGCATACAGCATCAGTATTTCCTTTTTAGAGGAACTTATCTCCAGACGTAAGGCCTGCACGCTCTCCTTGGCTTTGTTCCATACCGTACGTCGCTTCTGGGTGGCCAGGCGAATCACCTGCATGGTTAGGGTGCTGCCCCCACTTACCACCTTGCCTTGTGCTATGTTTTGCCACAATGCCCTGCCAATAGCAAGCGGATTGACACCCGGATGACGGTAAAAATAAGCATCCTCAAAAATAAGCAGACTACTGGCAAATTTGGCCGGAACAGAATCGCCCTGCGGGAAACGCCACTGTCCGTCGCTGGCAATATGTGCGCTAAGCAGTTCCCCATTATTGTCGTAAAGGACTGTGGAGTAGGGTATGTTGAATAAAGGAAGGGATATGGATAACCAAAACAAAAGAGCGATAAAGCCGGAAAAAACAAGAAGATATGTTTTTTTTGCTTTGCGAATTGTAAACTTCAGACTCATTGTTGTGGCATAGCTTTTTATAAATTGCTTTATTGCTACTAATATAAGGGAAATGCACAAAATAGTGCATGCGCGGGTAAACAAATTTATGCCAGTGCTTGCAGAAAGTAGATGTGTAAATTTGTACCAGGCTATTTACGGAAACATAACTACTAGCGGTGTCGGGGATAATTAGCTTATTTATATGCCGTTGAAACAAAGTTAGGATTGGCCCACTATAAGAAAATAGAAAAACCTGTGGAGGTGATAAGCGTTGTACAAAATGAACGGCCTTAGCTGTAGCTTGCTTGCACTATTTATTGGCTTGGTGATAGTGATCTGCTTATTATTTTTCGGGTCTCCATCTACCGGATAGATAGGGTATCCGCCTTTGTGCAGACTTAATAGCGAAAGGGGAATAACAAGTGTATAGCCTATTTTTGCAGTGTTTTTTCAATTGTAATAATTAAATAAGCGTATATTTAAAACAAAAAAATGAATTTTTTCGGAAACTTGATTTGGCTTATATTCGGTGGCTTTATGATTGCGCTTGAATATTTTGTGGCCAGCATATTGTTAATGATTACCATTGTAGGGATACCCTTTGGCGTGCAGACGCTAAAATTAGCCAGTCTGGCGCTTTGGCCTTTTGGCAGAGAGGCCGTGCCGGGTTATCGTGCGTCGGGTTGTTTATATACCCTGATGAACGTACTTTGGATTGTGGTGGCGGGTATATGGATTGCTCTATCACATTTGTTTTGGGGCCTGGTATTGTGCCTCACCATTATTGGAATTCCCTTTGGGATGCAACATTTTAAAATGGCATCCGTAGCATTAACACCATTTGGAAGGGATATACGAAACATCCACTGAAAACATTATTATTGAGATAAAATATTGTGATGATAAGAGCCCCCGAAGGGTCGGCGGAGGCTGTGAAAATATTTTTTCACATTACATGACCTGTTCCAGGGGGAGGGGAATGATTATACAGTCGAGTTCCACGATGAAAAATCGGGGCAGGCTATCCCGCTATGTCGGGACAAGTTAATGGTAAATGAAATCAATTTAAATATATGAAAAACTTCATTAGTAAGCTGTTTAAAACAATTGGGATATTTATTTTGCGTTACGGTTTAGGCCTGGTTATTATTTGGTTGGGTTTTTTAAAGTTTAAAAACTCCGAAGCCGACTATACGCATCAACTTATTTCGGGTGGATACTTATCGTGGGTGCTTCAATATTTAACGCCCTATGCGCTTAATCAGATTATTGCTTATGTGCAAATAGTTATTGGTCTGCTCATTATGCTCAAGCCTATTTCCCGATCGCTATCTTTTTGGGGTGGCTTGGCAGCAGCCATCATGTTACTGTTCAGTATCTCCTTGCTTTTTACAAGTCATGTTGTTTGGCAAACAGGGTATGGATTTCCCGAACTGTCAAAAATAGGACAAACAATTTTAAAAGATGTGGTTTTGTTTGGTGCAGCCGCCTGGTGTATTGGCGACAGTATGTAATTTTTCATTGGTGTCCGGCAAACCTTTTTCATTTAGCTTTCTATCCTGGTATTTTCAGGATGTTGAGAGATTTTTAATTAGTGTGGGGCTTACTTCCACCTCAGAGAAACGATGGTTCTTTGATACCTTTTAAATTTTATTTGCATCAAAAATTTCCGTATAGCCAAAAAGGAAGAACCTGTCCCGCCTTAGCGGGAGCCTGTGCGACTTGAGCACTAATTAAGATGCAAATATTTCACCGGACAATAGTGGTAATTTTTATCAAACAATGTATTCGATAACCGTTTATTGATTATTTTATTAGCATGAAAAGAGCTTGTATATTTTGTGCATCCAGTACAAAAACCGAAAAAGTATATAGAAACGCGGCAGCAAAATTGGGTAAAGAGCTGGCCGGTAAAGGTTGGGCCATTAATTATGGCGGAGGAGCTGTAGGTTTAATGGGTGCCATTGCCGATAGTATGTTGGCTCATGGTGGGGAAGTAAGAGGTATAATGCCCCGTTTTATGGTAGAGGTGGAGTGGGCGCATAAGGGCGTCAGTGATATGGTTCATGTGGAAACTATGGCTCAGCGTAAGGCGCTGTTGGTTAAGGATGTGGATGCTGTTATTGCACTGCCCGGAAGTATAGGTACACTTGAGGAATTGTTTGAAGTGCTTTCAAACAAAAAGCTGGGTTTATTCCATAAACCTGTTATTTTGCTAAACACCAAGGGCTTTTTCGATCCTTTGATACAAATGCTCAATAAAATGATAGACGAACGGTTTATGCGTCCTCAGCATGGCCAACTCTGGATTGCAGTTGACAATCATAAAGATGTTATCCGTACCATCGAAGAGTGCCAGGTTTGGTGCAACAACCCATTAAATATGGCTGTATTGTAAGCGAATGTGGCTTAAACCAAACTAATTATTATTTTTGCACAAAAGTGATGCAATGGATCGAACAGGCTTGAGCGTACTAACAAAGCAGCTGATACTAAGGCAAGACTCGGTAAAGACAATCCCGCAGAGTATTTCTATCAAGGTACCAACAGTAAAAAGGCTTGAGGTGGAAGCGCCTAAGCCCGTTTTAACCATACCTGATATTCCGGAGCGTTTTAAAAAACCAGAAACGCCGGTTAAAGTTGTTAAAAAAGTTTTTGTACCCTCGGCGGAGGACTCCTTGCAATTCAACCTTAAAAAAAGTGATTCGCAGCAGCCGGGAATACTTAATAATACCTTGGTGCGGGATTATTTATCGCAGCATTCAGTTGCCGGGGAGCAGCAGGACAGTAGTGTTATTGTGCCTGCTGAGCAGATTGTCGGCATGGGCTTAGATAAACCGGTGAGCGATACCACAGCGACTAATGCAAGTGGGTTAACAAAAGATACGGCTTATCACGTTCTGCAAAAAGATACGATGGGTTTTACCAGCGATTCATCTGCAACAATAGAATCCAAGTCAATTAGCACCACTCGTCAAGCAGACTCTTTAAAGCACGATGGCCTATCCATTGAAAGTACAGAATACTCGAAAGATGTATTAACGGGGTTATTAATACTTTCTGTGGCTATAGCAGGTTTTGTTCGTCTGACCAATTTTAAATATTTGCAAGAATTATTTTTATCGGTATTTTCTTTGCAGAGGGCTCGCAATATGTTAAAAACGGATAGCTTGCGGATTCGCAATGCCAGTTTTTCGCTAAGCACTTTGTTTTTGTTTAATTCTGCCCTGTTTATTTACGAATACATCCATTTTAATAAGCTTTCCTTCGCCTGGGGCAACGGTATGTTGTTGATTCCGGTTTTTATGCTTTTGCTATTCTTATTCCTCTTTATTAAAAGAATATTATATGGTTTTGTAGGTTTTGTGTTTGAGCAACAGGAACAGACCAAAGAATATATGTTTTACAGCAGCCTTACCAATAAAATTTTTGGCCTGGCCGTTTTACCACTCATATTATTCGTCCCATATGTTGGGGAAAGTGCACAGACTATGCTATTTAATATAGGTATAGCCACGCTCGCCTTACTTTACATAACGCAGTTGCTTCGTGGATTTTCAATAATTTTAAAAAATGTATCGTCATTGTTTTACTTGTTTTTGTATCTTTGTGCGCTAGAAATAATACCTTTTGTGATTGCATATAGCATTATTGTGAATATGCATTAGGAATTTAGTAAACTAATAACCAGAATCTTGAAAATAAAACGAATATTGGTTTCTCAGCCAAAGCCCGCAACAGAAAAGTCTCCTTATTTTGAATTGGCAGAAAAAAGTAATGTAAAAATTGACTTCCGTCCGTTTATTCAGGTAGAGAGTGTACCCACAAAAGAATTTCGTACACAAAAAGTTAATTTGCTCGACCATACTGCAGTAATTTTTACCAGCCGTACGGCCATTGACAATTATTTTAGGGTTGCCGAAGAATTAAGGATAGTAGTACCGGACTCCATGAAGTATTTTTGTATTTCGGAAGCCACGGCGTATTATTTACAAAAATACATTGTCTATCGAAAAAGAAAAATTTTTCATTCAACAGGGAAATTTACTGATTTAATAGAGGTAGTAAAAAAGCATAAAGACGAGAATTACCTGGTACCGCTTTCCGACATTCACAAACAGGAAATTCCTGATTTGCTCGAAAAAAATAAGATAAAGTACTCAAAGGCCATCTTGTACAGAACGGTAAGCAGCGATTTGAGTGACATAAAGAATATCGATTACGATATTTTGGTGTTTTTTAGCCCTTCGGGCATAGCCAGTTTGTTACAAAATTTCCCTAACTGGGATCAAAAAGAAACCAAAATTGCGTCCTTTGGGCCCGCAACAGCCAAAGCGGTTACCGAAGCCGGCTATCGACTCGACATTCAAGCTCCTATGCCCCAGGCACCATCTATGACCATGGCATTGGAACTTTTTATTAAAAAACATAACAAGGCTAAAAAGTAAGTTAGCGGATAATAATATTTAAGAAAAGGGCATTGCAAAATGCCCTTTTTTTCGCCTATTAACAAAATGCGCAATGCCCCAAGAATCATTTACATTCCCCAAAAATGAAAAATTGTGCAGCCATACACTCATCGAAACGTTGTTTACTAAGGGGGCTGCTTTTGTGAGTTATCCGTTCCGGGTTATTTATTTGACCACCCAATTGCCCCACGATGTACCAGCTCAGGTATTGTTTAGTGTATCTAAAAAAAGATTTAAACGGGCAGTCCATCGTAATTTGATTAAACGGAGGTGTAGCGAGGCATATCGTCTGAATAGAATGCAATTTATAGAAACACAGCGCCAAAGCAGTCAGCAAGTTGCGTTTGCTATGATTTATATTTCCAATGAAAAATTACCGTACCAAAAAATATGTAATGGTATGATAAAATCTTTGCGTAAATTGAGTCAACAATTGGAGCAAAAAAGTGATGGTGATGAATCTGTTGATTAAGCTATTCGAGTGGTTAAAAGCAGTTGTTGTATTTATTTTAATTCTACCGATAAAAATATATCAATATACGCTTTCACCCATGTTAGGCGCATCGTGTCGGTATACACCTACCTGTTCCACCTATAGTATACAGGCCCTCAAAAAATATGGCCCAATAAAAGGCAGTTATTTGGCCATAAGGCGTATTCTGAGCTGTAACCCATGGGGCGGTCATGGGCACGATCCAGTTCCTTAGGCTGGTTCTGATAAGGATTTAAAAATGCATTGCAGTGTGTAAAACCCTTATAAAATTAATACTATCTCCTTATGTTATCTTCGGATAAGCGTGGTGTAAGTGAGCCTGTTGCTTATGGATGCTGTTAAACAGCGAGGTGAATTCTCCATTTCGGTACAAAAGCGTCATCATCACCCATAAATAATCCCCTACCGCCAGAAATAAATAATCGTTCAAAGCAGTGGGGGAATTAGTTACTTGAGTGTATTGAGGGCTAACTTACGTCAATGCCTTTGTTAGGTAGGTGCTGTTTGTCCCTTAGCATTATCAGAGGCGCTTGTTGCTTGAGGCAGAGGATAATAAAAGTATTTTACCCTATCAATCTGTGTCAACCCGTAAAAAGTCGCCGTTCATGGTAAATTCCAGTTCAACACCGTTGTTCAGTTCAATCTGCTGATGAGCGAGCTCCAATTCCCACTTGGTAATAAACTGGCTTGGATAGTTTTTTTCAACGTAGCTTAATATAGCGGGTGGGATAACAGCGTTAGGTAGTTGTGTCTTTGCAGCGATATCGGTCACGTTAAAATTGCTGTCGAACTCCAGTTCAATATTTCCGTTTAAATAAATTTCATAGCTTACCACGCCATTTTCTGTTTCTTTTACCGCTTTATTTACGCTGATGGAAGCAAAATGGGTGCTAAGGTAGGTTTTTATGTCGGCGGGTATTTCAGCCCTTGTTAAAACTACTTCGTTAGGATCGTTCGCGTCCTTATCACAGGAAACCAGGGTTATAAATATCAGGCTTAAAATAATTGTTATTGCTTTCATTGTACTATTGTTTAAGGTTTAATTAATTTTCCATCGGCCGAAAAAACAAGCTCAAGCTCGTCGTTTCCTTTTTCAATTTCCACGCTGTAGCTTACTGCCTTGTTTTCGGTAATTTTTTCTGCATCATCGATACGGTAGCCTTTGTATTGGTTTTTAATGGCCTCTTTTACCGCTTTGGGTAATTTACTGCTCGATATATCTTGGGTATATCTTATCAGTTTGCCTGTGGCGCTGAACCAGGCCTCGTAGTCATCGAAAAAACCGATTTCAAATTCAACATTGTATTGGTCGCCCTGGCGATCCCATTCTACATCGCTCGCTTTTGGAAACTCTTTTTTAAAGCTGTTTACTACTACCGAAGGCACTTGGTTTTGATGTACGTCTTGAGCCGCTGCAATGCCTGCGAACAGAAAAGCTATGGCTAATAATTTAATCGACTTCATAATCTATTGCTTTTAATTTTATACAACAAATATAGAGTAAGATTCTGGAAAGAATTTGGAATTTATTGTGGCTCCATTATTTTTTTAAAGTTAACACTGAAGCAGTGTTCGTTTTGGCTAAATTCATAACTTAAGTGCATATCGTAAAAATCGCATATGGCTTTGCACAAAGCCAATCCTATACCTGTACTGTCGGTTTTTTTTGCTTCTTTTGTAAAACGTTTGAATATCTTTTCGGCATAAAGTGGGATGCCATTGGAGGTGTTGCAAATACGGAATTCTTGCCTGGTAAAATACATTTTAATCTGTCCACCTTTTACGTTATGGAAAACAGCATTTTTAGTAAGGTTTAAAATGAGTATTTCGGCCAACGTTGGGTCCATATTAACCTTTAGCAGTTCCACTTCCTCAATGTTTATGTCAATTTCTTTGTAATAAGTAAATTCTTCAAAATTAGATTTATACTGATGACCCAGCTCATTTATAATAATCGCTTTTGTGTTGGTAAACTGTTTGTTTTCAATTTTTGCCAGTAGCAATAAGGACTTATTCAGTTGCGTTAACCTATCAGCTATTTTAATGATACTGGCAATGGCTTGGGCATCGGCATGTTTTAAGTCTTCAGACTCTAATAATAGCTCTAATTTGTTAATGATAATCGCCAGTGGTGTTTGCAGCTCGTGCGAAGCGTTCTCGGTAAATTGCTTTTGTGACGTATAGGCTTCCGTGGCATGACGAATCAACGCATTGGAGGCCTTTTGTAATTCGATAAATTCTTTGGTGTTAGTGGATATATTTATGGGGCTTGCTTGTGCATCTAAGCGGTATGTCTTCAAATAGCTTAAAATATCGTAAAAAGGATGCCACACTTTACGCAGAACAACATTGTTAATAACAATAATGCTACCCACTAAAATTACGAACAACCAAACAACACTCCAAAAGGAATCTTCAATTAAATCATCTTCCTCAACCAAGGAGGAAATAATATGTAAGCCATAGTATTTGTTTTCATACTCGAAGGCGGTATGCAGAATTCGTACTGGCTCCAAATCATTTTCGTTAAGTCGGTACATCAAAGTATCTTTATAAGTGTCCTTTACTTGCAGGGCTGTTTGTTTGCTGGTAGGATAAATTTTGAAGTTATTACCACCAAACTCCTTTTGAAGGAGCAGGGTAGAATCGGTATGAACTTTTTGGATAATTAATATTCGATTGTTGTCCAATCCATCGTCGATGCTGTCTCTTATCTCATCTTTTAAATTATAATAAAATATGAGTGACCAAATTCCAATAATCACAAAAAAGGCAAACGAAAGATAAAGTAGGGAGATGTTGAGGAGTTTCATATAAGAGTTTTAGAATATTGTCTGACTTCACCGCCGATAAATATTTGTAGTTAGCCTGCTTGGCAATCTGATTTATTTTTCGGTCAAGCACTATTGCACTGGAGGCGATGGGGGGTTATTTTTCTGATAACTTATAACCGACACCGTAGATGGACTTTATATCCACAGTAGCCTCTGCTTGTTGCAGTTTTTTACGCAGGTTTTTTATCTGATAATAGATAAAATCAAAATTATCGGCCTGGTCTATATGGTCGCCCCATACCCGTTCGGCTAGTGCTGTTTTACTTATCATGCGGTTTTTATTGAGCAAAAAGTAGTTTAAAATATCAAACTCCTTGCGGTTAAGGTGAACTGCATCGTTATCAATGGTAAGGGATCTTTCTTCCAAATTCAGTCTGACATTGCCCATTTCAACTGTATTTTTGCCATCAAGATTTTTACGGCGGAAAACAGCTTTTATTCGGGCGTTTAATTCTGCTACATGAAAAGGTTTTGTTATGTAGTCATCTGCTCCCAATGCCAAACCCTTCACTTTGTCGTCTAATGAGTTTTTAGCAGATAATATAATTACGTTATCGCTTTTGCCCAATGTTTTCAGCTTGCTTAAAATGTCCAATCCGCTACCGTCAGGCAACGTAATATCCAGCAGGATGCAATCGTAATCGTAAATAGCTATTTTTTCAAAAGCCGAGTCAAGGTCAGATGCGGTTTCCAACAGATACTTTTCTTTAGCCAGTGAGGCTACAAGCGTATCGCGTAAATCTTTTTCGTCTTCAATAATTAAAATTTTCATGCCTTAAAAATACAACTTAACCCTGGAAAAAAATGGGAATTTATACTTTACAGAGCAAATAGATGATTAGGGCCTTATTCAACTAAAAAACTATGGGTAAGATTACTCCCCGCCCTCCACACCCAGCGCTCCAAGCTCCAAGCTCCATGTCCCACGCTCCACGCTCACTCCTTCCTGCCAATTACCACTCATTTCTCCACTAACAAATTGTGTTTTAGAAACAAGAGTGAAAAAGAAAAGAAAAAAATAGTGTAGTAAATTGTTCTTTTTGATTTGAAATTACTACTTTTGCATCGCTTTTTTTGGCTAAATACGCGAAAAGGCCTTGTAAATCAAGGTGTTTTATGTCAAAAAAAGTAAGTTTAGCAAGCAGATTAGCGAAATTTTATTTTAAACAATTATAGTAATATGCCAACAATTCAACAGTTAGTTCGTAAAGGACGCACCCAATTGGTTGAAAAAAGTAAGTCTAGAGCACTAGACTCTTGTCCTCAGCGGAGAGGTGTTTGTGTGAGGGTGTACACTACCACACCAAAAAAGCCGAATTCGGCAATGCGTAAGGTAGCCAGGGTTCGATTGACGAACGGAAAAGAAGTGAATGCTTACATTCCGGGCGAAGGCCACAATTTACAGGAGCACTCTATCGTATTGGTACGTGGAGGTAGGGTAAAGGATCTTCCCGGTGTACGTTATCACTTAGTGCGTGGAGCATTAGATGCTTCAGGTGTAGAAGGTCGTACACAGCGCCGTTCTAAGTATGGAACCAAGCGTCCGAAAGCAGCTAAGAAGTAATTTAAATGTTTAACGAATAGTTTTGTTTATTGGTAAGTTAAAACAGAAGGTTGAGTAAATGGCATACCCTTGCCGTTGAAGACACAGAAACATTGACAACCAATAAAAAACTGATAAACAAGAAAGAATGAGAAAAGGTAAACCAAAGAAGCGAATATTGCTTCCCGATCCAAAGTTTAACGATACTTTGGTAACACAATTCATCAACAACCTGATGAGCGACGGTAAAAAATCAACTGCCTACGGTATTTTTTACGATGCGCTGGACCGCATGGCCGACAAAGCCGAAAAAGAGGGTAAAACTGCTTTAGAGATGTGGAAAAAAGGTTTAGAGAACATCACTCCTGCCGTTGAGGTAAAAAGTCGCAGAGTGGGTGGAGCTACTTTCCAGGTTCCTATGGAAATCCGCCCATCACGTAAAGTATCTGTGGCTATGAAGAACCTGATTCTTTATGCACGTAAAAGAAGCGGTAAATCAATGGCAGAAAAACTATCCGCAGAAATTGTTGCGTCTTATAACAACGAAGGGGGTGCCTTCAAGAAAAAAGAAGACATGCATAGGATGGCAGACGCTAACCGGGCATTTGCTCACTTTAGATTCTAACCATCTATATTAAAGAAAAAAAATGGCAAATAAAGATCTAAAATATACCAGGAATATCGGAATCATGGCGCACATCGATGCCGGTAAAACCACTACCACAGAACGTATTCTGTTTTATACTGGTATTACGCATAAACTTGGCGAAACGCACGACGGTTCAGCAACTATGGACTGGATGGAGCAAGAGCAGGAAAGGGGTATTACCATTACCTCGGCGGCAGTTACAGCAAACTGGAATTATAACGACAAGACCTATAAAATTAATGTTATCGATACCCCCGGTCACGTTGACTTTACCGTGGAGGTAGAGCGCTCATTAAGGGTGTTGGATGGTGCTATTGCCGTATTCTGTGCAGTGGGTGGTGTTGAACCACAATCGGAAACAGTATGGAGACAGGCAGATAAATATGGTGTGCCTCGCATTGGTTTTGTAAATAAAATGGACCGTTCCGGTGCTAATTTTTACGAGGTAGTTCGCCAAATAAAAGAAATGCTGGGTGCAAATGCAATTCCTATCGAAATCCCAATAGGTTCCGAAGAAAACTTTGAAGGGGTGGTTGACCTTATTCAAAATAAAGCCATTGTTTGGTTTGAGGATGCTCAATTGGGATCTCGTTTCGAGACCAGGGAAATTCCAGAATCCTTGAAAGAAGAGGCCAAAGAATGGAGAGACAAGTTAGTGGAAGCAGTAGCCGAAACCAACGAGGAATTGATGGAACGCTACTTCGAGGACCCAGACTCCATTACGGAAGATGAAATGATGGAGGCGATCCGTACAGCTACTATCGACAGAACCATTACGCCTATGCTTTGTGGTTCGGCTTTTAAAAATAAAGGTGTTCAAAGTTTATTGGATGCAGCGGTAACATTTTTACCGTCTCCCTTGGATATACCACCGGTTAAAGGTACCAACCCCGAAACCGATGAAGAAGAGTCACGCGAAAATAGTGTTAACGCACCATTATCGGCCTTGGCCTTTAAAATTGCTACCGATCCTTTCGTAGGTCGATTGGCATTTATTCGCGTATATTCCGGAAAAATTGACGCCGGGTCGTATGTTAAAAATCCGCGTACAGGTAAAAAGGAGCGCATATCACGTCTATACCAAATGAAATCCAACAAGCAGATTCCACAGGAGTCTATCGGAGCTGGTGATATTGGTGCCGGCGTGGGATTTAAAGATATACGTACAGGTGATACCCTTTGCGACGAGAAACATCCTATTACACTGGAGTCTATTAACTTCCCCGAACCGGTGATTGGTGTGGCAGTAGAGCCAAAGTCGCAAGCCGATATGGATAAAATGGGTGTAGCTTTAGGTAAATTGTCCGAAGAGGATCCAACCTTCCGCGTACAAACCGATGAGGATAGCGGGCAAACCGTTATTAGTGGTATGGGCGAACTTCACCTGGAAGTGCTCGTTGAGCGTTTACGTCGGGAATTTAAAGTGGAATGCAACCAAGGGCGTCCGCAGGTTACTTATAAAGAAGCCATCACGCAAACCGTGGAGCATCGCGAGGTGTTTAAAAAGCAATCCGGAGGTCGTGGTAAATTTGCCGACATACATGTAACCATAGGGCCTACCGAAGATGGTAAGGAAGGATTGGAATTCATCAACTCGGTTAAGGGTGGTAATATTCCAAAAGAATTTATCCCATCTGTCGAAAAAGGTATTAAGGATGCGATGGTAAACGGTGTACTGGCCGGCTTTGTAGTAGACAGCCTCAAGGTAAACCTTACCGATGGATCATTCCATGCAGTGGACTCTGACCAATTATCATTTGAGATAGCCGGTCGCCAAGCGTTTAAAGCGGCTTGTGCTAAGGCCAAGCCTATACTGTTAGAGCCTATTATGAAAGTGGAGGTAGTTACGCCCGAAGAGTATATGGGTGATATTATCGGTGACTTTAACAAGCGTCGAGGACAAGTAGAAGGAATGGAATCTAAAGCTGGTGCCCGTGTGGTGAAAGCTAAAGTGCCTCTTGCCGAAATGTTCGGATATGTGACCGCTTTACGTACTATTTCATCTGGACGTGCAACATCGTCTATGGTATTTTCGCACTTTGCCGAAGTATCAAAGGCTATTGCCACTGAAGTAGTGAAGGAAGCAGAAGGAAAAGTAGAATTATTATAATAAGACCTCAAGATGAGTCAGAAAATTAGAATAAAACTGAAATCTTACGATCACAACCTGGTTGACAAGTCTGCCGAAAAAATCGTAAAAACAGTAAAAACAACCGGGGCCGTAGTGAGCGGTCCTATTCCGCTTCCTACTCACAAAAGAGTATTTACGGTGTTGCGTTCAACATTCGTAAACAAGAAGTCGAGAGAGCAGTTTGAATTGGCATCGTACAAGCGATTAATCGATATCTATAGCTCCACAGCTAAAACAATCGATGCTTTAATGAAGTTAGAGCTGCCCAGCGGGGTTGAAGTTGAAATAAAAGTGTGATAGATACGCTGATTTAAGGTAGGAGATGATATTCAATTGTTATTATCTCTTATCCCTTAAGTCTAAACATCTACAATTATATAAATTTAATTTTTGTAACAATGCCAGGATTAATTGGAAAAAAAATCGGAATGACTTCCGTTTTCAGTGCCGAGGGGAAAAACATCCCATGCACTGTTATCGAAGCTGGCCCATGCTTGGTTACGCAGGTTAAAACTGTAGAAACCGACGGGTATGAGGCTGTACAGCTGGCGTTCGACGAAAAGAAGGAAAAGAGCACTTCGAAACCGGAGTTAGGCCACTTTAAAAAAGCGGGCGTAACACCAAAGCGTAGTGTTGTTGAGTTCAAAGGATTCGAACAAGAATTTAATTTAGGAGACGAGGTTAAAGTAGACATCTTTGAAGAAGATATTTTTGTCGACGTAACCGGTATTTCTAAAGGAAAAGGTTTTCAAGGGGTAGTTAAACGACACGGATTTGGTGGTGTTGGAGGACAAACCCACGGACAGCACAACCGACTCAGAGCGCCAGGTTCTATCGGTAACGCTTCCTATCCCGGACGTGTGTTCAAAGGCATGAAAATGGCCGGAAGAATGGGTGGTGAAAGGGTGATGGTAGAAAGCCTTAGAGTGTTGAAAGTGATTCCTGAAAGCAACCTTTTGATTGTAAAAGGATCAGTGCCAGGAGCAAAGGGTTCATATTTAATAGTTGAAATGTAATGGAACTAAAAGTATTAAGCATAAAAGGAGAAGAGACCGGTAAAACTGTTGAGCTTTCGGATGCAGTTTTCGGTATTGAACCCAACGATCATGCTATTTATCTTGATGTAAAACAGTTCCTTGCAAATCAACGTCAGGGAACTCACAAATCAAAGGAAAGAGCCGAGATCGCGGGTAGTACACGCAAGATCAAAAAGCAAAAAGGTACCGGTACAGCTCGTGCGGGTAGCATTAAATCACCAATATTCAGAGGTGGTGGTCGTATTTTTGGTCCTCGTCCGCGTAACTATGGATTTAAATTGAACAAAAAGCTGAAAGAACTTGCCCGTAAGTCTGCTTTATCTTATAAAGCAAAAACAGGCAGTATCCTTGTTGTGGAGGACTTTAATCTGGAAGCCCCAAAAACAAGCGCGTTCGAGCAAATCCGTAAAAGTCTGAAGATAGACGGGAAACGTTCTCTGCTGGTATTGAACCAAGCCGATAAAAACGTTTACCTGGCCTCTCGAAATATTCCTAAAACGGAAGTAGTAACATTAGCTGAATTGAACACCTACGGTATTATGAAAGCCGGAGCACTGGTTCTTGTCGAAAGTTCAGTTGAAGGATTAGGTAATTTTTAATTTAAAGCTTAAGGAGATTTAAAAATGCAAATATTAATTAAGCCAATAGTTACTGAAAAACTCAACGAGCAAGGCGAAAAGCTAAACAGCTTTGGATTTGTGGTAAATAAAAATGCTAATAAACTACAGATTAAGCAGGCGATTGAGGAGATGTACGATGTAACTGTTGATAGAGTAAACACCATGGTATATGCGGGTAAAGTAAAAAGCCGCCATACCAAAAGCGGTGTGCAGGTAGGTAAAACTGCAGCTTACAAAAAAGCTATCGTTACCTTAGTACCAGGAGATAAAATTGATTTTTATAGCAATATTTAAGTAAAATGGCAGTAAGAAAGCTAAAGCCCACAACACCGGGGCAGAGACACAAAGTTATTGGTGCGTTTGATACGATTACCTCAAATACACCAGAGAAGTCCTTACTGGAGCCCATCAAAAAGTCCGGCGGTAGAAATAACACCG
This sequence comes from Saccharicrinis carchari, assembly GCF_900182605.1. Taxonomy (NCBI): domain Bacteria; kingdom Pseudomonadati; phylum Bacteroidota; class Bacteroidia; order Marinilabiliales; family Marinilabiliaceae; genus Saccharicrinis; species Saccharicrinis carchari. The sequence goes on along the minus strand of NZ_FXTB01000011.1, from coordinate 79,213 downwards.
GAAAAATGACCATGCGTTATTTGGGGGGTGGACATAAGAGACGTTACAGGGTAATCGATTTCAAAAGAAATAAGGACGGTGTTGCAGCTACAGTAGAGTCTATACAATACGACCCTAACCGTAGTGCACGTATCGCATTGTTGGTTTATGCCGACGGCGAAAAAAGATACATTCTCGCTCCTAATGGATTGGAAGTCGGTCAGAAAGTGGAATCAGGTCAAGGCGTAAGTATCGACCTGGGTAACACCTTACCCCTTAAAGAGATCCCGCTGGGAACGATCATCCACAATATTGAGTTACGCCCGGGACAGGGTGGTATCATGGCACGTAGTGCCGGCACATTTGCTCAATTGGCTGCTCGTGAAGGAAAATACGCGGTATTAAGATTGCCCTCTGGCGAGTCCAGAATGGTGCTGACTACTTGCCGTGCTACTATTGGTGCGGTAGGCAACTCGGACCATGCGCTCGAAAGATCCGGAAAAGCGGGTCGTTCACGTTGGTTAGGCCGTCGTCCTCGCGTTCGTGGTGTGGCGATGAACCCTGTTGATCACCCAATGGGTGGTGGCGAAGGAAGAGCCTCAGGTGGGCATCCAAGATCACGTAACGGTGTACTGGCAAAAGGCTACAAAACTCGACACAAGAAGAAAGCCTCGAGCATGTACATTATTGAAAAGCGTAAAAAATAAACGGTAATCAATAGAATATTATGAGCAGATCATTAAAAAAAGGCCCATTTATCGATTATAAACTTGATAAAAAAGTTCTCGCTTTGAACGAATCAGGTAAAAAATCAGTGATTAAAACTTGGGCAAGAGCATCGATGATATCTCCTGATTTTGTAGGACATACCATCGCAGTGCACAACGGAAATAAGTTTATTCCCGTTTATGTTACCGAAAATATGGTAGGCCACAAATTAGGTGAGTTTTCGCCCACACGTACCTACAGAGGTCACGGTGGAAACAAAAAAAGGTAACCTAAGGCATAAGTAACTTAATAAAGAGAATTAAAAATGGGTGCTAGAAAAAGACTCAGAGCAGATAAAACGAAGGAAGCAAAAAAGCAAGTGAGCTTTGCTTCACTAAGCAATGTGCCTACTTCTCCACGAAAAATGCGCCTGGTTGCAGATATGATCAGAGGTAAAGAGGTCAACTTGGCCCTCGACCTGTTGAAGTACTCTTCGAAAGAAGCTTCGCGCAGGGTTGAGAAACTACTTCTGTCGGCTATCGCAAACTGGAAGGAGAAGAATGAAGGGGTACGCATGGAAGATGCCAACCTTGTGGTAAAGTCAATTAACGTTGATTCGGCAAGAATTTTGAAAAGATTAAGGCCCGCCCCGCAAGGACGCGCACATCGTATCAAAAAGCGTTCAAACCATGTAACCATTTATATCGACAGCAAGGTGAATAATCAAGAAGAATTAAAAGTTAGCTAGATGGGACAAAAAGTAAATCCAATAAGTAACCGATTAGGCATCATCAGAGGATGGGACTCTAACTGGTTTGGCGGAAGAAACTATGGCGACAAGTTATTAGAAGATACTAAAATCCGTAAATATCTTAATGTGCGTCTGGCCAAAGCTAGTATCTCCAGGATTATCATCGAACGTACACTGAAATTGATTACCATTACGGTGCATACAGCTCGTCCCGGTATCATTATCGGTAAAGGTGGACAGGAGGTTGACAAGCTAAAAGAAGAATTGAAAAAAATCACCGACAAGGAGGTTCAAATCAATATTTTTGAGGTTAAACGACCCGAGCTGGATGCCATTATAGTGGCAAACAACATAGCCCGACAGTTAGAAGGCCGTGTAGCTTTTAGACGTGCGATAAAAATGGCGATCGCCTCAACCATGCGGATGGGTGCCGAGGGTGTTAAAATCCAGGTTTCAGGCCGTTTAAATGGAGCCGAAATGGCCCGATCGGAAATGTATAAAGAAGGAAGAACGCCTCTTCACACTTTCCGTGCAGATATCGATTACGCTCAGGCAGAAGCACTTACCAAAACAGGTTTGCTGGGTATTAAAGTTTGGATATGTAAAGGAGAGATCTACGGTAAACCCGATCTTTCGCCAAACTTCGCTACCAAAGACAGTGGAGGCCGTAAAGGTGGTGGTTTCAAGAAGAGAAGAAAGTAATCATCCGCTAATGTAAATGAGTTAGAAAGATGTTACAACCAAAGAAAGTAAAATACAGAAGGATGCAGAAAGGCCGTATGAAGGGCGATGCACAACGTGGTGCTCAGCTCGCATTCGGATCTTTCGGAATTAAATCCTTACAAGCAAAATGGCTTACCGGACGCCAAATTGAGGCCGCCCGTATTGCAGTAACACGTTACATGCAGCGCCAAGGACAAATCTGGATCAGGGTATTCCCCGATAAACCCATTACTAAAAAACCTGCAGAAGTGCGTATGGGTAAAGGAAAAGGTAGCCCCGAGGGATTTGTAGCCCCTGTTACTCCTGGTAGAATTATTATCGAATGTGAAGGAGTACCCTACGAAACAGCAAAAGAAGCATTGCGTCTCGCAGCTCAAAAATTGCCTGTTACCACAAAATTCGTTGTAAGACGAGACTATGTTGAATCTAAAAGCGTTTAAGAATGAAGACTTCGGAAATTAATGAAATGACCGTCAACGAAATCATCGAAAAGATTGACACCGAACGTGCAGAACTTATCCGTTTAAAGCTCAATCATAGTATATCTCCATTGGAAAACCCATTGAAGATTCGAGATTTACGTAAAAATGTTGCACGACTGCAAACTATTTTGCATCAAAAGCAATTAACCGAAAAATAGTGTAGTAATGGAAAAGAGAAACTTAAGAAAAGAACGTATCGGTATCGTTGCCAGCAACAAAATGGATAAGTCTATTGTAGTTGCTTCAATTGTACGCCTTAAGCACCCTATTTACGGTAAATTCGTAAAGAAGACAAAAAAGTTTAATGCGCACGACGAAAAAAACGAATGTAACGAAGGCGATACAGTCAAAATTATGGAAACTCGCCCCTTGAGTAAAACCAAAAGGTGGCGGTTAGTAGAAATTATCGAAAGAGCTAAGTAATCATGATACAACAAGAATCCAGATTGGCCGTAGCCGATAATAGCGGAGCCCGCGAAGTGCTTTGCATTAGGGTATTGGGCGGTACCAAAAGAAGATACGCCTCCATAGGGGATCGTATAGTTGTAACGGTTAAAAGTGCCTCTCCTTCAACAGATATGAAGAAAGGTACAGTTACAAAAGCAGTAATCGTTCGTACTAAAAAGGAGATCAGAAGAGCCGACGGATCCTATATCCGTTTCGACGAAAACGCGTGTGTGCTGTTAAACCAGGCGGGTGAAATACGTGGAACACGTATTTTTGGCCCTGTAGCCAGGGAGCTGCGCGACGGATACATGAAAATTGTTTCACTGGCTCCGGAGGTGCTATAAATTGTTTAAAAAAATAGCAATGGGAAAGTTACATATAAAAAAAGGCGACAACGTTATCGTTAACGCCGGAGTTGATAAAGGACGTGAAGGCAAGGTGCTGGAAGTTCTTATTAGTAAAAATAGAGCTGTTGTGGAAGGTATTAATATGATATCCAAACATACAAAGCCTAATGCTGATAACCCGCAAGGAGGAATTGTAAAGCAAGAGGCACCTATCCACATCTCCAATCTTAACCTTAAGGACCCTTCAACCGGCAAAGCAACACGCATAGGCCGTCGCAAAAACGATGAAGGTAAATTGGTTAGGTTCGCTAAAAAATCAGGGGAGGAAATCAAGTAATGGGCTATACACCTAGTTTAAAAGCAATGTACAAGGAACAGGTGGTTCCTACATTGATGAAGGAATTTGATTACAAAACCGTGATGCAAGTTCCAAAATTGGAGAAAATTGTTATTAACCAGGGTATTGGACAGGCGGTAGCCGACAAAAAAATGGTTGATATTTCAGTGAAGGAATTGACAACTATCACAGGCCAAAAAGCAGTGCCTTGTCTCTCTAAGTTGGATATCTCTAACTTTAAGTTACGTAAAAAAATGCCGGTTGGCGTGCGCGTAACCTTACGTAAAAACAAGATGTATGAGTTCCTGGAAAGATTGATCCGTATCTCGCTTCCTGCAATACGTGACTTTAAAGGAATTAACAGCAAGCTTGATGGTCGAGGTAACTATACTTTAGGTATTGAGGAACAGATTATTTTTCCCGAAATAAATATTGACGAAGTTAGCAAGATTATGGGTATGAATATTACCTTTGTGACCTCTGGAAATACCGATGAGGAAGCTTTCGCCTTGTTGAAAGCGTTTGGTTTACCATTTAAAAATACAAAAAAGAGTTAAATATGGCCAAGGAATCAATGAAGGCTCGTGAAGTAAAAAGAGCCAAGCTTGTAGCCAAATATGCTAAAAAAAGAGCGGCACTAAAAGAAGCGGGTGATTACGAAGGATTGCAAAAATTACCAAAAAATGCTTCTCCTGTACGTTTGCATAACCGTTGCAAAATCACAGGTCGTCCAAAAGGATATATGCGTCAATTCGGATTGTCCAGGATACAGTTCCGCGAAATGGCTTCAGCAGGGTTAATTCCCGGCATTAAAAAAGCCAGCTGGTAATAAATTAGGTTCAAGTATAAATATTGTCCCGTCATCGGGATTAATTTAAACTTTTTAAAATGACAGATCCAATAGCAGATTTTCTGACTAGAATCAGAAATGCCATCATGGCAAAACACAAAGTTGTTGAAATCCCTGCATCAAATTTGAAAAGGGAAATGACCAAGGTGCTTTACGACAAAGGTTATATACTCAACTTCAAATTTGTGGACGACAACAAGCAAGGAATTATAAAGATTGCATTAAAATACGATGCTCAATCCAAACTTTCTGCAATTAAATCGCTAAAACGCGTTAGTACACCGGGCTTACGTAAGTATGCCGGTCACAAAAATATCCCCAGGGTATTAAATGGTTTAGGTATTGCCATCCTCTCCACTTCCAAAGGTGTTATGACCGATAAAGAAGCACGTGGAGCACAAGTTGGTGGCGAAGTTTTATGTTACGTATATTAATAAAGGAGGAAACAGTATGTCAAGGATAGGAAATCAGCCCATCTCGATACCGGCCGGCGTTACCGTAACAGTAAAGGAAAGCCTGGTAACCGTAAAAGGACCCAAAGGAGAACTCTCGCAAGAAGTAAATCCGGATATGATAGTAGAGGTGAACGAGGGACAAATCGATGTGAAAAGACCGTCGGAATCAAAGAAACACCGCGCCCAACACGGTTTATATCGTTCGCTTATCAATAATATGGTTGAAGGCGTTGCCAATGGCTACGTAAGAAAACTGGAACTGGTAGGGGTAGGCTATAGAGCGACCAACCAAGGACAAATTTTGGAGTTGTCACTAGGTTACTCTCACCCCATTTTAATGCAGATGCCCCCAGAGATAAAAGTCGAAGCTGTTACAGACAGAAAGAGCAATCCGATTATTACATTAGAATCTGCAGATAAGCAATTGCTCGGTCAGATTTGCGCAAAAATTCGCGCTATGCGTAAACCTGAGCCTTACAAAGGTAAAGGTATCAAGTTTGTCGGAGAGCAAATCAGACGCAAAGCTGGTAAATCTGCTAAAGTTTAATCTGATTAAAATTTTAAAATTATGGCTTTTTCTAAAGTAGAAAGACGACTTAAAATAAAAAATGGTATCCGTGCCAAAATAAAAGGGACGGCTGAGAAGCCCCGGATGTCGGTTTACAGAAGCAACAAACAAATTTCTGTACAGTTGGTAGACGACCTTTCAGGTAATACACTTGTGGCAGCTACTTCACTTGAAAAGGAGGTGGCAGCACAAAAAGTGACCAAAACGGAGCAGGCAGCTAAAGTAGGCGCTATAATTGCCGAAAAGGCAAAAAAGGCCGGAATAGAAAGAGTGGTATTTGACCGTAACGGATTCTTGTATCACGGTAGAGTTAAACAATTAGCCGATGCTGCACGTGAAGCAGGTCTTAAATTTTAATAACTATGGCTGGAGATAATACAAAAGTAAAAAGTAATAACGATCTGGACCTTAAGGACAGATTAGTAGCCATTAATCGTGTAACCAAAGTTACCAAAGGTGGTAGAACTTTTAGTTTTTCTGCCATGGTTGTTGTGGGTAACGAAAATGGTATAGTGGGCTGGGGCCTGGGTAAAGCCGGCGAAGTAACCACAGCAATTGCCAAAGGAGTGGACGCCGCTAAAAAAAATCTGGTAAAAGTACCGGTATATAAAGGTACTATTCCGCATGAGCAGTACAGCAGATACGGCGGTGCCCGTGTGTTTATGAAACCTGCTACACATGGAACAGGAGTGGTGGCTGGTGGTGCCATGCGTGCCGTACTCGAAAGCGCCGGTATAACCGACGTTTTGGCTAAGTCAAAAGGTTCGTCTAATTCACACAACCTTGTTAAAGCAACCATCAACGCGCTCAAAGAACTCAGAGATGCACACATGGTAGCCCAACAAAGAGGTGTTGCGCTGGATAAAGTATTTAACGGATAAGCAAACCAAGATGGCGAAAATAACAGTAAAGCAAATAAAGAGCAAAATCGGAGCTCCCGAACGTCAAAAAAGAACTTTGGCGGCTCTTGGACTAACTAAAATTAATGCAACCAGAGAATTTGAGGCAAGTCCTCAAATTCTTGGAATGATTGAAAAGGTGAAACACCTGGTTAGTGTAGAAAAATAATTGATAACGAATTAAGTTAATTTTAGATATGGACTTAAGTAATTTAAAACCGGCAGAAGGTTCTACCAAAACAAAAAAACGCATTGGTAGAGGACAGGGTTCTGGCCGTGGTGGTACTTCTACCCGCGGACATAAGGGTGCCAAGTCCAGGTCTGGTTATTCACGAAAAATTGGTTTCGAAGGTGGTCAAATGCCTTTACAGAGACGTGTTCCTAAATTCGGATTTAAAAATATTAATCGCGTAGAGTATAAAGCGGTAAATATTGATTTGCTCCAGTTGCTGGCCGAAAAGAACAATCTTACTGTAATTGACGTTGATACACTTCGCGAAGCTGGTTATATCAACAGAAACGACCGGGTCAAAATACTTGGTAACGGTAACATTAGTGCCAAAATTGAAGTGAAAGCTCACGCCTTTTCTAAATCAGCGGTGAGCGCCATCGAGGCGGCTCAAGGAACCGTTGTAAAACTGTAACTCATAATGAAACTGATCGAAACAATTCGTAACATTTGGAAGATTGAGGATCTAAAAGCGCGCATTCTTACAACATTGGGACTGGTATTGATTTACCGTTTGGGGTCCTTCATTGTTTTGCCTGGTATAGATCCTACACAGTTAAGTGCACTCGAACAGCAGACTGCGGAAGGCGTTATGGGCCTTTTAAATATGTTTTCGGGTGGTGCGTTTGCTAACGCATCGGTATTTGGTTTGGGCATCATGCCCTATATCTCTGCCTCTATTGTGATTCAGCTTCTTGGCATTGCAGTTCCTTATTTTCAGAAACTACAACGCGAGGGCGAGAGCGGAAGACGCAAGATAAATCAGATAACGCGCTATCTTACAGTGATCATTCTATTGTTTCAGGCACCAGCCTATTTGGCAAACCTGCCCGATGTGGCAGTGACCTCACAAGGCTTGATGTTTAAAATCTCATCAATCATCATTCTTACTGCCGGTACAATGTTTGTTATGTGGCTCGGCGAAAGGATTACAGAAAAAGGTATCGGCAATGGTATATCATTGATTATCATGGTGGGTATTATCGCTAACTTACCTTTTGCCGCAGCAGCAGAATTTGTATCACGCTTTAATGAAGGTGGTGGTTTAGTTATGTTGTTAATTGAGATGGTGGTGCTGTTTTTTGTGTTTGCAGGTACAATACTGTTGGTACAGGGAACACGACGCATACCGGTGCAGTATGCCAAACGTATCGTTGGTAACAAGCAATACGGTGGCGTTCGTCAGTACATACCGCTAAAGGTAAATGCTGCAGGAGTAATGCCTATCATATTTGCACAAGCAATTATGTTTGTGCCTATTGTTTTGGTAGGATACGCCGAAAGTGAAACCGCTACAGGGTTTGCAGCAGCCTTTTCCGATATGACCGGCTGGGTTTACAACCTGGTATTTGCTTTATTAATTATATCTTTTACGTATTTTTATACAGCAATTACCATTAACCCAACGCAAATGGCAGAGGATATGAAGCGTAATGGCGGTTTTATTCCTGGTGTTAAACCGGGTAAAAAAACCATTGAGTTTTTGGACTCCGTGATGTCAAAAATCACTCTGCCCGGCTCGGTATTTCTGGCTATAGTGGCCATATTACCCGCCTTTGCCATGATTGCCGGTGTTGATAGAATGTTTGCACAATTTTACGGTGGAACATCTCTGTTAATTCTTGTTGGGGTGGTATTGGATACCTTGCAACAAATAGAAAGTCACCTGTTGATGCGTCACTACGATGGATTAATGAAGTCGGGAAGAATCAAAGGTAGAACCGGTGGTGGACCCGCTGTTTACTAAGCATTAAAAGGGGGAAGGCATTGGTATGATATATCTTAAAACAGACGAGGAGATAGAGTTGCTTCGCGAAAGTAATCTTTTGGTGGCAAAAACACTGGGTGAGGTAGCCAAGCTGATTAAGCCGGGCGTTACCACATTGGAGCTGGATAAGAGAGCCGAGGAGTTTATAAGGGATCATGATGCTATCCCTGGTTTTTTAAATTACCAGGGATTTCCTAACAGCCTTTGCACTTCGGTAAATGAGCAAGTGGTTCATGGAATTCCCAATAAAAAACCGCTTAAAGAGGGCGACATTGTTTCAGTGGATTGTGGCGTGCTTAAAAACGAGTTTTATGGCGATTCGGCCTATACCTTTGGGGTGGGCCAACTGAGCCCGGAAGTGGAGGATTTGCTGAAAACAACCAAGGAGGCCTTATATAAAGGAATTGAAAATGCCGTTGCCGGAAAACGTTTAGGCGATATAGGCTATGCTGTGCAACGCCATAGCGAAGCGAAAGGTTATTCGGTGGTACGCGAAATGGTGGGGCACGGAGTAGGAAAAAACCTGCACGAATCGCCCGAAGTACCCAACTACGGCAGAAGAGGTTACGGTGTTTTGTTAAAACCGGGAATGGTTATCGCTATTGAGCCCATGATTAATTTGGGTAAACGAAATATTGTACAGGAAAGCGACGGATGGACGATTAGAACCATAGATAAAATGGTTTCTGCACACTTTGAACATACCGTAGCAGTGGGTAAAAATGAAGCAGATATACTTTCTAGTTTTAAATTTGTTGAAGAAGTATTAACTTTGCAGTCTTAAATTTAAAAGAAGATAACATATTATGGCTAAACAATCCTCCATAGAACAAGACGGAACAATAGTTGAAGCCCTCTCAAATGCCATGTTTACCGTGGAATTGGAAAACGGGCATGTGATAACAGCGCATATCTCGGGTAAGATGAGAATGCACTATATAAAAATTTTGCCGGGTGACCGGGTTAAGGTGGAGATGTCTCCTTACGACCTAACAAAAGGCAGGATATCGTATCGATATAAAAATTAATTCTAAATAAAATGAAGGTTAGAGCATCTGTAAAAAAGAGAAGCGCCGATTGCAAAATCGTAAAACGCAAAGGACGCTTATACGTGATCAACAAAAAGAATCCCAAGTTTAAACAACGTCAAGGATAATTATTTATATTATGGCTAGAATTGCTGGAGTTGATATACCTACCAACAAGCGTGGTGCGGTAGCATTAACATATATTTACGGAATTGGGCACAGTGCTGCTCAAAAAATCCTTGGCGCTGCCGGGGTTGATGCTGACCTAAAGGTGAGCGAATGGACCGACGAACAGGTAAGTAAAGTTCGAGAAGTAATTACAGAGCAATATAAAATTGAAGGTGAACTTCGCTCTGAAATTCAGTTAAACATCAAGCGATTGATGGACATAGGTTGTTACCGTGGCATCCGTCACCGTATTGGTTTACCTTTACGCGGACAGAAAACGAAAAACAACGCTCGTACACGTAAGGGCAAAAAGAAAACTGTTGCCAATAAAAAGAAAGCAACTAAATAATAATTGAAATATGGCAAAGAAGACAGCGAGTCAGAAAAAGAGAGTCGTAAAAGTAGAGGCTCAGGGAGAAGCACATATTCACTCATCTTTCAATAATATTATTATTTCCTTGACCAATAAAAATGGTCAGGTAATATCCTGGTCAAGTGCTGGTAAAATGGGTTTTAGAGGTTCTAAAAAGAATACACCCTATGCTGCACAAACAGCCGCAAGCGATTGCGCTAAAGTGGCATATGATGCGGGATTAAGAAAGGTGAAAGTTTATGTGAAAGGACCCGGTAATGGCCGTGAATCTGCAATTCGTTCGATCCATTCAAACGGTATCGAGGTAACAGAAATAATAGATATCACACCAATGCCTCATAATGGGTGTCGTCCGCCTAAAAGACGTCGAGTTTAACGACTAGTTATTAACCATAAATTGAGTCTTTGGATTTTGAATTGTGAATGATTATATATAGAACCTCCTCTCTATAATTTCGCGGCCTTCATATTCATAATTTAAAAACAAAAATTTAAAAACAAAAATTTAGAAGAATGGCTAGATACATTGGACCAAAAACAAGAATTGCCCGTAAATTTGGTGAGGCAATTTATGGTTCGGATAAAAGCTTCGAGAGAAAAAATTATCCTCCGGGACAGCACGGTAACAACCGCAGAAGAAAAACTTCGGAATACGGCGTGCAGTTAAAAGAAAAACAAAAAGCAAAATATACCTACGGTCTATTAGAAAAACAATTTAGAAACTTGTTTGAAAAAGCAAATCGCTCAAAGGGAATTACCGGTGAGGTTTTGCTGGGTTTATTAGAGTGTCGTTTAGATAACGTGGTATATCGTTTAGGTATTGCGCCCACCAGGGCAGCGGCTCGTCAATTGGTTTCTCACAAGCACATTACGGTAGATGGTAAAATTGTTAACATTCCATCGTATACTTTAAAAGGCGATCAAATCGTTGGCGTACGCGAAAAGTCAAAATCACTGGAAACAATCACGGAATCACTTGCTTCCTCCTCGGTGCACAACTTTTCGTGGTTAGAGTGGGATAGTGACTCACTTAGTGGCAAGTTTTTAAACATGCCGGCACGGGAAGATATTCCGGAAAACATAACAGAACAATTGATAGTTGAATTGTATTCTAAATAATTTATTCTTATGGCAATATTAGCATTCCAAAAACCGGATAAAGTTATCATGCTTGAATCGGACAAGCATTTGGGTCGATTTGAATTCCGTCCGCTAGAACCGGGTTATGGTATTACAGTTGGAAATGCCTTAAGAAGAATTTTGTTATCCTCATTAGAAGGTTTCGCTATTACATCGGTAAAAATTGAGGGAGTGGATCATGAGTTTTCCACCATACCCGGTGTTATAAACGATGTAGCGGATATTATTCTTAATCTTAAGCAAATCAGATTCAAGCAGATTGTTGAAGAGGTGGATAGTGAGAAGTTAACGATCAGCGTTTCGGGTAAAAAAGAATTAAAAGCAGGTGAACTGAATAATTTTATGACAGGATTTGAAGTGTTAAATCCTGATCAAACAATTTGCCTGATGAATCCCGATGTAAACCTTAAAATGGAGCTTACTATTAACAAAGGTAGAGGCTACGTTCCGGCAGAAGAAAACCACTCAGTGGAAAATGAAATCGGGGTAATTGCGATCGACTCTATATACACTCCCGTCAGAAATGTGAAATATTCGATAGAAAATTATCGGGTGGAGCAAAAAACTGACTACGAGAAACTACTTATTGAAATAGAAACAGACGGTTCTATCCATCCTAAAGATGCATTGAAAGAGGCTGCCAAAATACTGATTTACCATTTCATGCTGTTTTCCGATGAGAGAATTACGCTCGACTCGGACGAGAAGTTTGGTAACGAAGAGTTTGATGAAGAGGTGCTACACATGCGCCAGCTGCTAAAAACTAAGTTGGTAGACCTGGACCTTTCAGTGCGTGCACTAAACTGCCTTAAAGCAGCCGATGTGGAGTCACTGGGAGAGTTGGTTCAATTCAACCGTAACGATTTATTAAAGTTCCGTAACTTTGGCAAAAAGTCATTGACAGAACTCGATGATCTGTTGCAAGTGATGAACCTTACTTTTGGTATGGATATTACGAAGTATAAATTAGACAAGGAATAATTGCGATGAGACATAGAAAAAAGTTTAATCACTTAGGTCGAAAAAGTGCTCACCGTAAAGCAATGTTGGCTAATATGGCTAATTCTCTTATCATGCATAAAAGAATTAAAACCACAGAGGCTAAAGCAAAAGCATTGCGTATTTACGTGGAGCCGCTTATTACAAAATCTAAGGATGATTCTACTGCACAAAGAAGAGTTGTTTTTAGTTACCTAAAAAATAAAGAAGCAGTGTCGGAGCTGTTTAGAGAAGTAGCAGCTAAAATAGGCGAACGACCAGGTGGTTATACGCGTATTTTAAAGCTGGGAAACCGATTGGGAGATAATGCAGATATGTGTTATATCGAATTGGTGGATTACAACGAAAACATGCTTACGGCTGGCAAGGGAACGGAAGAAAAGAAAACACGTCGTACGCGTCGTAAAAAGTCTACAGCCACCGCTAAGGCAACAACTACTGCCGAAGCAAGTGCTGAAAAAGCAGCGGAGAAGAAAGATTCAGTAGAATCTACCGAGGCCAAAGCAGACGAGGATAAAGCTAAAGAATAGTGAATCAGTATTAAATACTTGGTTTCATGAAAAAAATAAAAGGATAATTGCCACGTGCTTTTATCCTTTTTTTATAATATTTTAATAAGTTAATTTTTAAAGTTGATATTATGGGACAAATTGCAAATGTACATGCCCGCGAGATTCTGGATTCACGCGGAAACCCTACCATTGAGGTAGAAGTTACTTTAGATTGTGGTGTAATGGGTAGAGCGGCTGTTCCGTCCGGTGCATCTACTGGTGAGCACGAAGCTTTAGAGCTTAGAGATGGAGATAAAAATCGTTATTTGGGCAAAGGCGTTCAAAAAGCCGTGGCCAATGTTAACGATATTATTGCCCCCGAATTAATCGGTTATAATGTGGTTGATCAGGTAGGTGTCGATACAAAAATGTTGGAGCTGGACGGTACTAAAACTAAAAGCAAATTAGGAGCCAATGGTATTCTGGGTGTTTCTTTAGCCACAGCAAGAGCGGCTGCTGAGTATCTGGAAATGCCTTTGTATCGTTATATAGGAGGTACCAATGCACGTACTTTACCTGTGCCCATGATGAATATTATCAATGGTGGATCTCACTCTGATGCAACCATCGCATTTCAGGAGTTTATGATTCGTCCTATTGGTGCTCCTTCCTTTAAAGAAGGTTTGCGTATGGGTGCGGAAGTATTCCACGCGCTGGCCAAAGTGTTAAAAGGAAAAGGATTGTCTACAGCTGTGGGTGACGAAGGTGGCTTTGCACCTATGCTGGGTGGTACAGAGGATGCAATTGATGCTATCCTTACGGCAATTAAAAACGCCGGCTATAATCCCGGACGTGCCGAGGATGGTGGTGATATCTCTATCGCCATGGATTGTGCCGCCTCCGAGTTCTTTAAAGACGGTGTTTACGATTACAGCATTTATGAGCCCAATGGTAAAAAACGTAACTCTGTTGAGCAGGCGGCTTACCTCGCCGAATTAGTGGAGAAATACCCCATCGATTCTATCGAAGACGGGATGGACGAGAACGATTGGGACGGATGGGTTGCCCTGAATAACAAGATTGGCGATAAGTGTCAGATTGTTGGCGATGACCTGTTTGTTACCAATGTAGATTACCTTAAAAAAGGTATAGAGTTGGGTGCTGCTAATTCTATCCTTATAAAAGTAAACCAAATTGGTACGCTAACCGAAACCTTAAATGCCATTGAAATGGCGCACAGAGCCGGTTATACCTCAGTTACTTCACACCGCTCGGGCGAAACAGAAGATTCTACCATTGCCGATATTGCCGTAGCCACTAACAGTGGACAGATTAAAACAGGTTCTTTGAGCCGTTCGGATCGTATGGCCAAATACAATCAGTTGCTCCGTATCGAGGAGGAATTGGGCGAGGGTGCTATCTATGGTTACAAGAGAGTGCAAAAAGCTTAATTGTATTTTATCTGATATTATAAAAAGGGAGTCCGGTTGGGCTCCCTTTTTTTGTGGATAGGCCTCGCTTACCTTCCGTTGTCGCTACGATAATATCTTTCTTATTTATTTGATATTCGCAGGAATATTAGCAGAACGCTGCCCTGAAGTTTTAAAGCAAACCTTTCTTAACTTCGTTTAATTCTTCTTCATAATCTATCCTGATATCTTCGTGAAGGGCATCGAGTGCTTTCTCTATGTTTGTTAGCTGCCGCTGGTATAAATTAGTCATTACCCTACTTTCTTTAAACGAAACGCCACAACTTTTCATTTGCAGACAGAAAAATAGCAACAGCTCTACCGCAGTTTCTTTCTTGCCCGAGTATTTAATATGCTTTGTTGTAGTTTTAAGTATCATACGGATATTTTTTTTTGCATAATAAAAGGTCTCCCGGTTTATTTCGATAAAAGCTGCTTTTATATCAGCTTTTATCTCGTTGATGTAATCCGCTTCGTAGTCCTGCTCAAACAGCAGGTAATTGAGCAATTCCTTGTTGTCCTTTTTATATTTAACCAAGCGCATGCAATACGCAATCACCACCTCTTTTGGAAGCAATTGCAGTTGCTTTTTAATGGTATGTACCGTGTTTATTTTTATGGGCATTGCATCAAAGGATTAGTCATAAAATTCAATGCTCCCTACTTGCCTTTCCTCATCCAACGCGGGGTAAGTATAGCAGGGGTACGCTGACCAAAGCTGTAGCTGTTGGTATTAATTCCTCTAACATCCTCCACCGAGTAAAAGGCTCTGGGGTTAAATTCCTTTATCTTTTCAACCACCTGCGTTGTTTTACTGCGGGGAATAATAGAATAAATTACATGCACCATACCATCTTTACCTGTTGCCCTAACGGTGGTTACACCAAAGCCGGCGCTACGTAGGTTCGCAATTAAGGGGTTCGCATCATGCGAGGTGATGATACGTATCATGCGAACGCCTAATGCCATGCGCTCCTCCAAAAGTAAACCGATATAATTGCCTGCAGCAAATCCCCCGGCATAGGCCACATAAGTAATCCAATTGTCCAGATTCGCCATGATACCCGTTATCGCCAGAATCCATATCAGCACCTCAAAAAAGCCCAATATGGGTGCAATAATTTTATCACCTCTGGATACAAATATGATACGCAAAGTACCAATGCTAACATCCAAAATGCGCGATATAAAAATGAGTAGGGGAAGCAAAACAAAAACAAACCAAAACGAATCATAAAAAGTAGCATCCATAGTTTCTTTTTTTTTAAAAGTAAGCGGAAAAGTTGAGATTAGTACTTATTTAAAGTAAAATTTGCAGCAAAACAGGCATAAAAAAAGGTCATCCTTAACGAATGACCTTTTTAAGCTTTTATTTTAATCCATTACATGAGGGCATCAAGCTTGGATGCCAAAATAGTTTTTGGAACGGCACCAACTTGCTTGTCAACTACTTCTCCGTTTTTAAAGAAAAGTATAGTGGGTATGTTTCTGATCCCAAACTTAACCGAGGTGGCCGGATTACTGTCCACATCCATTTTGGTTACAACCGCTTTGTCGCCGTAATCGTCGGCCAATTCTTTTACCACTGGGCCAACCATTCTGCAGGGACCGCACCATTCAGCCCAAAAATCAACCAATACTGGTTTGTCCGATTTTAGAACTATTTCTTCAAAATTTGCATCTGTTACTTCAATTGCCATAGCGTAATTATTATATAATTAATACTTTATTTTAATATGTTCTTCTGCAAAAATAGCAAATTAGTTTGTGCACAAAAAAAATAAACCAATCTTTAATTCGTAGCTGTAATAAAACAAATTTATTCGCCGTCTTTATTAATCTCTTGCAAGTACTAATTAGTCTTTCACAATTAGCGCATACCTTTCTTTAACATCTTTTATATCGTTTGGTTCAGTAAACGATTCTTTTGCCATGTTCATTATCATTTCTGCATGTTTCTTAAGCGATATTTTGTAGTCCGGTTTATGGGTAAATTGATCTATCGTTATTAAAGCATCCATCAAGCGTATAACAACCGAAGGGCTCCCTTTGGCGTATTGACGTATTTGGTTAAAAGCCGCATTGAGCATGCCGTTAAACGAAAATGTTTCTACGATAAGGCGTAAACGCTTATCCTTATCCGTGCGGTGTTTTGAGGGAAATTTAACCCTGGATAAGTAGCACATGGTGGAGGTGAGATTATCGATACAGGCTATGGCCGTATAGGGGTCGTTAACACCCGGCGACAGCGCTCTGGCAGCTATCTCTACCATTTGATGAATGGCGTGTTCCGCATCTTGTTGTCGTGTGCGGGTTTGGCCAATAATAAGCTGATGGCTAATTTTTTTTATTTGTTCATCCTCAATGTTTTTACCGGCATATACTGTCCCTAATTCAGACTCTTTGACCAAATAATCGCCTGCCCTGCAATTTAAATGTATTAAAAAATCATAATCTAACGCTAAGGCTACCAGGGCATCATTGTCGATATATTGTAGGTAACCACTTTTAGCAGCTAAAATGGTTTGTTTTGTTGTACAGGCGTTCTTCAGTGCCTTTTCGTCGTAATGGGGCCTTTTACTTTTAACATCGTCTAATGTATCGGGAAATAAGGAGCTGATGTTTTTTGACATAGATTCCGATATGTCAGAGATTACCTTGTCGGCCTGGATGCTCACGGATATATGGTGGATAAAAATTACAAGAAGAATGATGTTAGCAACCGCAGCTATAATGGCAAACAATATAGATAGCGAGGGAATATAGATAAGATGGTCGGTTTCTTTTATTGTGTTTAGCACCATCAAACAATAAATAAAGGTAGCGATATAGGTACCCAGCACCACCTGGTTAAAACGATCGTACATAAAATTACGGATAAGCCGTGGGCCAAATTGCGACGATGCCAAGGTGAGGGCAACCAGCGTAATGGAAAATACCGTTCCGGCTACCCCAATCATGGCGGCCGAAATGGTGGCCAGTATGGTACGGGCCGAAGAAGCACTCCCAACCAAAATATAAGGCCAAATACCTTTGTCGGGAAACTGCACCTGACTATCGAAATAGGCAAATAGTAATGCAAAAACTATTGCCAACAGAATAAATACAACTGGTAAAAACCAGAAGGTGGATTTTAGCTCGCCCCAATAAAATAGAATTTTTTTCATGATTGCATCCATTTGGTAAAAAAAGTAATTATGGGTTTGGCCATGTATATGCAAGTGGAGATGTTGACTTGCAAGAGCGTTTTTATCTTTTTGGCTGCAGTTCTATAAGTGCAGAAATAGGATAATGGTCGCTGTAGTTCATTTTATTACGCTTAAAGTTATACGACTTAAACCTGGCATCATGAAAAATAAAGTCGATACGAAAGGAGGGTAGTTTGCCGTTGTAGGTTCCCCCCAGTCCTCTTCCGGATTCAATAAAAGCATCTTTCAGTTCGCCCCTGACTGTACGGTAGACATAGGAAACTGGTGTGTCGTTAAAATCGCCACATACAACTGCCGGGTAGGGAGAGTTCTGGATGTGCCGCCCTATGGTTTGTGCCTGAGTAGCCCGATGTGCCAGTGCTTTGTTTAATTTTTTTAGTATATCGTAGGCTCCTTTAGCCCGCTCTTTATCACTTTTAAACTCTAAGCTGTCGATGAAATTATAATTCTCTTGCTTTAGGCGAACGGATTCCAGATGATTATTGAATACCCGTATCCGCTGTCCTTTTACTTCGATATCTGTTTGAATGCTGAAGTTGGTGGTATTCTCAAATAACAAGGGTTTTTGATGGGTTATAGGGTATTTTGAAAAAGTGGCTAAGCCATATTTCTTTCCGGAATGGGTTTTTATATTGTATTCTAAATGCTTGTATTTAAACTGTTTAAATTTTGATAGGATGTTGTTTTCGGAATGTTGGGTTTTTTTGTTGTTGATATAAAATTCCTGCACACAAAGTACATCAGGATTTTGTTCTTTGATAAAATCATAAATTTTTTGAGGTGTATCTTTATCACCGGTCCACACATATTTATCGAACATGCGCACATTGTACGACATAACATGTAAGGGGTTGTTGAGTTCTTTGCTGTTTATTTCGTGCCCCAGGTTCATCGGGAAAACAGCCTGCCATAGTCGCCAGGTTACAATAATAGCCAGGAAAGAAAGAACCGCTCGTTTACGTTTTCTGAAAATCCAAAAAACCGCAAAAAACAGGTTGGCAAGCCAAATAAGCGGAAAGCCAAATCCTACGATAGAAAGGAAACTAATATTTTCGGGGCTTACATATACTCCCAAATAGGCGAGCCCGAGCAACAACAGCGCTATCAAATTGAGGATAGACAGCAATGATCGGGTTATTTTATGGAAGAAATTACGCATCAGTTATTGCTGGCATTAAACAGGTCGTCTTTTTCTTGTTTCGAGAGGCTATCGTACCCACTGGTTTTTATTTTATCCAAAATGCGGTCTATCTCGCCTTGTTTTTTACGTTTGCGGGCATTGTACTCCATATCATTGGTTGGCGGTTTATTGGAGTGGGTCACCCTCATTTTTGGCTTGCGCGAAAACATAGATACCAGGCTGTCCATAAAACGGTTAAAGCGCATAGTGATATCCTTGCCTTTGGTCCCCCTGGATGCAAAATACATACCCAACAATGCACCACCAATATGAGCCAAATGCCCGCCGGTATTGGAGAGGGTGGGGATGGCTATTAAATCTAAAATAAGCATGCCAATAGCGAGGTACATCAACTTTACGGGGCCTAAAAAAATCAGGTGCACCCGGTAATTGGGTGAGTAGCTGGCTGTGCCAAAAATAATGGCCATTACAGAGGCCGAGGCGCCCATCATAATAGGCGATTCGGTAAAGTTACTGAGTGCCGGGAAAATATTATACGAAACCATATAAAGGAGTGCTCCGGCTAAACCGCCCATAAAATAAACGCCCAGCAACTGCCGGGGATTGAAAAACTGCAAAAAAATCCGCCCAAACCAGTACAGATAAAGCATATTAAAGAGGATATGCAAAAAATCGTAATGTAAAAACATGTAGGTGAAAATGCTCCAGGGCTTAAGCAAAAGAGCCATGGGGTCGGCAGGTACCGAGAACCAGCTTTTTACCATCGTGGCAATATGTTGCTGGTTGAACAAAGAAAACAGGATATCAATAATTAAAAAAGCCAGAAACACCCCCAGATTAATGTAAATGAGCCGGGTTAAAACGCCCCCTCTCCTAAAAGAATCTTTTATTTCGTCTGTAATTGCCATAATATAAAAATAGCTATTTTGTTGATATCACTTGGAAAAAAATTAATAAATATTCCTTTTACGCCACAATCGTATCAATATAAAACCAAATAGCATACCGCCCAGGTGAGCCAGATGTGCTACATTGTCGCCGGGATTGTTCTGTAGCATCAAATAAATCTCGAGCCCTCCATAGCCCATTACAAAGTATTTGGCCTTTACCGGAACAAGCATGTATAAATAAATATATTCGTCGGGGAACATCATTCCAAAAGCCAGCAGTAAACCAAATACGGCACCTGATGCGCCCACCATGGGCATGTTTACCAAAAGATTTAAGGAAGCTGCGCCGGAATCTACGTAGTTTTTGTTGCTGAATAGTATCGACTGGCCGTGTACGTATATATCGTTGACCAAAGTGGGTGGCAAGCTGGCAGCCAGTAGTTTAGCCCGTATGAATCCCACCATTACATACAACAAGCCGGCACCAATACCGGTAACCAGATAATAAAACAGAAACTTGTGGGGCCCCCAGGTTCGCTCTAATATTCTGCCAAACATAAAAACGGCAAACATATTAAAAAAGATATGGGTTAAATTGCCGTGCATAAACATGTACGAGATGTACTGAAAAAACTTGAAATGCTCGCTCCCGGGTGTATATAGCCCTAATATTACATTCAAATCGAAACGAACAAGCCCCAAGCCCGGAATATTAACACCTTGCGAAAAAATATACATCGCAAAGAATGCGAGTGCATTTATAATTAGTAAATTTTTTACTACGGATGGTATGTTGCTAAAAATACTTCGTTGCCTGTACATATATAAATGTCTTATTTTTATTGAATTCCGCCATAAACGGCCGGTTAAACCTTAATAATTATCTTTGTAGACTACTGTCCTGATACTTTTCTTAAATTTCCCAATTTACGAGCTTAACAAGCTTTAAGCCAAATTGATTAAGCGTGTAATAAACCCATGGAGTGTGCCATACTGTCATTTAAAACGCATGTCTATTTCCTGATTTGAAATTATGGAGATGATTGGTTTGCCATCGGGCGAGTAATTAGGTACCTCGCAAGCAAATAGCTGCCCTATCAATTCGTCCATCTCTTCTGAGCGAAGTGTTTGCCCCGACTTGATGGATGATTGCCTGGCCATTAAGCGAGCTATCCGTTCCTTTAAATCGGTTTGTAAATCTACCTCGCCATGCTTATGGTCTTCAATAATCTGATCCAGCAGTAGTTTAGGGTTCATTTTTTCCATATTAACCGGCATGCCTTTTACCTCAAACATATTTGTTTTAGATTCGTTCATATCCAGTCCGAATAATTTCAGGTCGGGCATTAGCTCCCTTACCACAACCGCATCCTGGGTATTGAATTCCAATTGTTCCGGAAACAGGTTTTGCTGTGTCATGCTTTGCCGGGTGCTTATGGATTTCATTAAACGTTCAAACAGGATACGTTCGTGTGCTCTTTTTTGATCAACCATCATCAGTCCGGATTTTCCGGCCGTAAGGATATATTTGTTTTTGAATTGAAAGCACGATGCCCCCGGCCTTGCTCCACCCTCACTTTCGTCTGCATTCAAGGTATGCTGATGGTGCTCGGGTGCGGTGTCCCAATTGGACGAAGCTACAGTTTGTGTATGTGCCTCGGCCTCAAAGGGCATGCTTCCTTTTTCGGACTCAAAGTCATTGTACAGTTGCTCCCACCCTTTAGGTGATGATGTGGAGCTGTTCCTGCTGCTATCAGCCGGTGGATGCAAAGATGGCCCTCCAAAGCTGGAAGTGTCTGGTGTTGGGGTGTCAAAGGGGTTAAAATGCGGATTAACCTTAATGGGCGGAGCGTCCCTGTCCGTGTTTTTATCGGCCACAGGCAGGTTTACTTTATCATCTGTATCAAAGTCGATGGAAGGAATCATATTGTGTTTACCCAGACTCTCCTTAATGCTCGCATGTAAAATGTGCCAGATGGCGCGCTCATCTTCAAATTTTATTTCGGTTTTGGTAGGGTGAATATTGATATCAATGATTTTAGGATCTACCTCAAAATACAAAAAATAGGCCGGTATGGTATTGGGCAATATCAGGTTGGCATAGGCTTCGGTGACGGCTTTGTGCAGATAGGGGTGACGCATATAGCGCTGATTCACAAAAAAGAACTGATCGCCCGAGGACTTGCGCGCTGCCTGTGGTTTACCGATGAAACCGTGTATCTTAATCAGTGTGGTGTTGGTTTCGACGGGTACCAGCTGGTTGTTCATGTTTTTTCCAGTCATGTTTATAATGCGCTGCCTAAGGTTGGATACCGGAAGCTGAAACATTGACATGTTGTTGTGTTCGAGACTAAAGCTAATGTCGGGGTTGGCCAGTACCACATGCTGAAATTCGGTGATGATATGTCGTAATTCGGTGCTGTCTTTTTTTAGAAATCTACGACGCGCCGGCACGTTAAAAAATAAATCGCGAACAATAAAGTTACTTCCGGTGGGGCAATTGGTTACTTCTTGTTTTTGCACTTCGGATCCCGACAACACCAGATGAGTGCCCAGTTCGTCGCCTTGTTTTTTAGTTTTTAGTTCGGTTTGTGCTACCGCTGCGATAGAGGCCAGTGCTTCGCCTCTAAAACCCATGGTACGGATGGCAAACAAGTCGTTGGCATTTTTTATTTTGGAGGTGGCATGACGCTCAAAGGCCAGGCGTGCATCTGTTGCCGACATGCCACAGCCATTGTCGATAACCTGCACGAGTGTTCTTCCGGCATCTTTAACAATTATTTTAATATCGGTACTGCCTGCATCAATGGCATTCTCCACCAATTCTTTTAGCATGGAACCAGGGCGTTGTATCACTTCGCCGGCGGCAATTTGATTGGCCACTGAATCAGGCAACAGTTGAATTATATCTGACATAAATGAAATGCTTATATAGAATAAAACATCTGACTAACAGATGTTTTATGTGATTGAATGCTGAACTTTTATAAGGACTGCAATGTGTGTATTAGGCAACGATTAATGGCTTACTCTGCACTTATGCCCATTGGTGGCAGCAAGCGAAGCCTTGAATTCACGCTGGGGTATGTATTACAATCCGGGCAGGTAGTGGGCTGCCATTACATATATTTGAGTATCCACTCGGCACTCGACATTAACAAGTAATAAAACGCCACTATCAAACCAAGGAGGATGATGGCCAGTCGAATGTTGGATCGCTTTTTTTCTTTCCGCGCTACATCAAAGTTACCTTTGATTTTTCGGCGCATCTGACCTCTCACTCGGTCCTCAATGCTCTCCTTGTCATTCTCAATTTCCTGTCCAAGTTCGCTCCTGATGCGTTTATTTCTTTTCTCCCTCTCCTCCTTTGCCGGATCGTAATAAATAGGATTGTGGTTAAAAGTTCGGTGAGGCGCTGTTTTTATAAAAGTAAATTTCATGGCTTAATAAATTAGTAACAAAGCCAACTCCATCAATACTGGGAGGCTAAGTGTCAGGTTACCAAGTGTTTTGCCGAATTGCTTAGCAGTTAAGGATTTAAAAGCTACCCTATTCGTAACAAAATACAAAGATACAAGTAATAATTCGTGCTAATAAAAAAAATGCGCTTTTTTATACAAACCTATTAAAATTACTCCACTAAATCGTAGCCCATATTATGCCCTTTTTCAACGGCAGGAATTCCGTGTTCCATCCACACGGGCGCTGGCTTTCCTTTTAGATAATGATCGAAGAATTGCCTCATGCGTATGCTCAGGTCTATGGAATTGGCTCTGCGTGTTAAGTTGTGCTCCTCATCGTTATACGTGAGCATCCAAACCGGTTTGTTAAGCCTGCGCATGGCTACAAACATTTCGATTCCCTGGTACCAGGGTACTGCCCCGTCGTTGTCGTTGTGCATCATCAGTAAGGGCGTTTCTATCTGTGGCACATAAAATACGGGTGAGTTTTCTACATACTTTGTAAATTTATCCCATAGCGTACCGCCTATCCGCGATTGGGTGCGTTCGTACTGGAACATACGGCTGCTGCCTGTACCCCAGCGTATCCCCCCGTAGGCGCTGGTCATGTTGCTCACCGGAGCGCCCGCCATAGCAGCTTTAAACATATTGGTGCGCGTAATCATATGGGCGGTTTGATACCCACCCCAGCTTTGTCCCTGAAGGCCGATGTTATTACTATCGATAAAATCGAACCGCTGCGTTACGGACATCACGCCACCCATAATGGCTTCGTAGGCACTCAATCCGGGATCACCCGTGCGATAAGCAATGTCAGGTATAAACAACACATAGCCATTGCTGGCATACATGGTCCAGTTAACGGTGGAGCGGCTGGGCGCAGGGGAGTAGTAGCGATGGAGTCTTTCGGAGTCGCGCTCGTAATAATATACGATCATGGGGTATTTTTTCGAACGATCAAGGTTTTCGGGTGTAACCAATAAACCCTGGTATTCTTTTCCATCCAAAGCATTGTAATTGATTAATTGTATGTTACCCCAGTTGTATAAACTTTGTTGAGGGTTGGTATTGGAGATGAGTTGTGTGGCGGTAAACTGCAATGTGCTGTAATATAGTTCGGGATACTGCCTAAAGTCTCCTTTTCGCCAAATCATTTGATCTGAGTTTTTGGCTTTTATGGGTTTTGAAAAGTTGGCAGGCTCGTGGATGCAGCTTTCCCAGCTGCCATTCTTTAGCCATCCATAGCCTTGGTTTTTGTTTTCTTCGTTAAGGAAATGGAGTAATACACCTTCTTTTTCGTTTATGTATTTATTGTCCTTGTCCAGGTTTACATAACGGAATCTGGTTTTCTGTTGTCTTCCCATACCTTGTGTTAGGTTTAAGGCTTGGTTTTTTAAGCGAGTGTCGAACTTCCAGATATCGAAGCGGTCGTAGATATATACTTCCGAACTTCCGGGGCTCCATCCTGCCACCCCATACGCGCGTGGTGAATTGGGCACGTCGTTAAGCTCATTGTAAAATGGGAGCTCTATGTTATTGCTGATGGGTGTTTTTGTATTGTTTTTTAGGTTATTCAGGTACCATGTGCTGTCCGTGGGGTTGTACCAACATAAAAAATCCCCATCAGGCGAAAAGCTGTATTTGTTGGCTATTTTTTTCTGTATCAGGGAGCGCTCGCCCGAAGCCAAATCTATCCGGTAAAAATCCTTGGCCCAAACACCACTCCACGACGAAGCCCTGAGATAGGGCGTATCATCAGTGACAACGGCATAATCCCAGTTCCCATCTTCTAATATGCTTACCGAATTAAATGTTTCGGTTTCCAGTTGAGTAACAATGCCGGGTTTTATAAGGTAAACTGCTTTATAGGCTCTGTCTTTGTCTTTGTTCAGATTCTTTTTTTGCATGGGCTGCAGGCGCTTATCTTTCCAGTTCCAAATATCTACAAACACTTTTTCGCTTTTTAGCAAGGTGTCTTTAGCTTCTTCACTGGGTCTTTTTCCGCTGCCAAAAAATAATTTATCCCCTTTTTCCGAAAACCAAAGCTTGCCTTTTGTATGTGCACTCCAGCCTTGTGGTAATTTTGGATGCATGGTGTCTACAACCATGTTAAGTTGGTTTTTTTTGTGCAGCCAGTGGTACAGGCGATAGGTTTTAGTTTTGGCTGTATCAGGACTAAACAAAAAACCGAGCTGCCCGGCATGGTCGTCGCAGCTTAAGGCACTCAAATTCCCCTGTTTATGAAACAGGCTGTCTGTTTTTAACTGCGTGGTAGCAAGGCGTTTTATTTTTGTTTCTTCAATAGAATCGCCAACAGATTGCACCACAAAAATGCCTTCGCCATATTTTGGTACACTATATTTTACCACGTCAGCAAACGAAATGCTATCGCCATTAATGGGGTTTAGGTAAACAAGCTGGGTACCTTTGCTTTTGAATTTTGTGGGTGTTTTCTTCTTTTTCGTTGTAGAATCGTTGTTAATAATTGTGCTTTCTGTTTTAGGGAAGTCCATCGCCAGGTGTGTACTGTCTCTAAGTAAGCTATCCGTATCCTGCCCTTCTTTGGATATTTTTTTATGAAAATGAGCTACCAGCCAATCACCTTTTTTTTTGGGTACAGTAAAGTTTTTTATACGCGGATAGCTTTTTTTTTCGCCGCTTATTAAATTCCAAACTACAAGGGTGTCCTTGGGCATCTTTTCGTCTTTGGTTTTTTTAAGCTTCAAGGTTCTTACAGTATCGGCTTGTGGCACCACTTTAAAAGCCAAAAAATTATTTTCAGGCGAAAAAACAGCAGCGGTACCTCGTGCCACGGAGTCCAATTGCTGGTTTTCTGTATTGTACAGATACAGGTAACCATCGCCTTTTTGTGGGTTAATTTGATACGATACCCATTTACCGTTGTTGGATAAGATGGCTCCGCGTAGAGATTTCCATATATCGTAATCATCTACGGAGAGTGCTTTTTTATTTTGTGATTGGGTTGTGCCTATCGTAAACGCAAGCAGCAAAAAAGTTAGAGTAATCTTAATCATATTGGAAGGCTATAAAAATTAGAAATCGAAATATATAAAAAAAGGAAACAATTTTCGGCAAAGTTCCGTATCACATTAACAATTTAGAATCAATTATTTTTTAGGTACTAACTATGGTGTGGAGTAATTAGCATATGCCGGGAACGATAAGAACATCAGCACACATTAGCCTTACAGTTAGCTGGAACCAGCAAATGTTAATGCTACAAAAATTAACGGGAGCATCGCTTGTTTTTTTGTCTAAAAGTATGGGGCCAAGCCTGCGTATTTTGGCTTCTACAAAGGAAAATAATCATCCTTACGGACTGGATAAAGTAATAAGCAGTAAGTTTTTTGGTCTGGACGAAGGATTTAATGAGCCAAATATTATTGGCAATGGGAAACAGCTAACACAATATATAGCACCTGTTGTGCCCGGAAACCGTAAAACCTGGGGTGCCATTGTACTGTTTTTTGACAGCGGTTTTGTATTGGATGAGGTAAGTAGTACAGTATCGGTATTTTGCAAAACAGTAGGCGATCAGGTGGCTCTCCACGAGCTGAAGAGAGCACATAATGCAGGCCAACAAAACCAGGATACTGAAGAGTTGAATGGGTTTATGCATTATTTTTCTGCGCTCAAGAGCTGCAAAAATGGGCAAACCATACTGAACAAACAGCTGCACAATATTTTGATGGCTACCAATACCGTGTTATCTATCAGCAATGAGCATGGCGATATTATTTTTCACAGCCATGAGGATATTAACAACATTCACGATAAATGTTACCATCATTTTGCCGACAACAATACCTTGTGCGCTCAATGTCCCCGAAAAAAGGTGATTAAAACAAAGTCTACCTTCAGGTATCGAAACAAAGACAAAACCATTCAAGTGGTTGCCTTTCCGTATGAGTATAAACCCAATGTTTGGCATATGGCCGAAGTGAGGATGGACGTAACGGATCGTGTTTCAAGCGAACATGAGCTGGCCGAGCTCAAGGATAGGCTGGAGTTTAGCATGGAATCTGGCAATATTGCTTACGTTGAGTATAATTTTCGTTCACAAACCCTGCTGACCAATAAAATATTTACAGATATAACCGGCTATGTTTTAGACAAGGGAAAGTTAGAATTGGATTGGATTAAAACACGTATACATACCCACGACCTGGAATATATACGCGAATCAATGGCTTATGCTGCAAAATCTCAGGATAAGAAATTGACCATGGAGTTCCGCCTTTTAAATACAAGCAACACCTATGTGTGGCTGCGCTTTGGAGGACAGCTGATTACGGATTGTAATGGTGTAAGCGTTATAACAGGTGTTTTAAGTGATATTTCGGAAACCAAGGCGCTGATGAACGCATTGCTGGTAGAACGCAATAAAAGCATACAAGCAAATGAGGCAAAATCAATGTTTCTGGCCAATATGTCGCATGAAATCCGCACCCCCATGAATGCGATCATAGGTTTTTCCGAACTGCTGAGTAAGCACATGCAAGAGCCGCCTTTTAATGGTTACCTTAATTCAATTAAAACCAGTGGCAAGGTATTGCTGGCCTTGATAAGTGATTTGCTGGATTTAGAAAAGATTGAGGCGGGTCACATGGTAATACGAAAGGAAAATACGGACTTCATATCCCTGCTTAAGGAGATTGAACAAACTTTTTCGTTGGCATTTACCGAAAAACAAATTGAATTCGTGGTACGTCCGCAAAAAGATTTCCCTAAGTTTATTTTTATAGATCCTTTAAAAATGAACCAAATATTGCTCAACCTAATCAGTAATGCCCTAAAATTTACAAAGCAGGGGCAAGTGAGTGTTACTTGTGCATTTACTTTTAGTGATACCCGGGATAAAGGAAAGCTATTGATTAAAGTATCGGATACCGGTGTGGGGATAGCTAAAAACAAACAGCGATATATATTTGATCCTTTTGTTCAGGATAAAAGCCCCAACGAAAAAGATCAGCAGGGAACAGGCTTGGGTTTGTCCATTGTTCAAAAATTGGTGCGTATGATGGGCGGTGTTATAACCATGGAGAGTGAAGTAAATACAGGAAGTACTTTTTCTATATCAATACCCGATGTGGAGGCGACCAACGATCTGTTTTGTGAGCTGGAGGATAAGCAAAGCAACAATGTGGTTTTTAACGGGGAGAGGGTGATGATTGTGGATAGTGTGCAAACCAATCTGGATGTGCTGTGCGCTCAGGGGCAAAATCTGAAATTAAGTTGTACATCTTGTATTTACGGAAAACAAATGATTGAAATAGTACAGGAGGTTAACCCCGCTTTAATCATTATGGACATTCGCATGCCTAAAATTAACCGATACAAATATTTTAATAAAATAAAAGCAAACGAGAAAACGAAATATATCCCCGTTATAGCTACCTCTTCATCCAGTGATGTTAAGGAGTTACTTAAAATAAAGGAAGCAGGGTTCGATGGATTTATATCTAAGCCCATTACCCAACAGGATCTCGTCAATGAGATAGCAAAATTTATAAGCCCACAGCAAAAGCAGGATAAAGCACGTGTGCAAATAACAGATGAGGAATTTAGTTTGAACAAGACAGACAGGCGTAAGTTAAAGCAGCAATTAGAAACTTCGGTAGTACCCTTATGCGATAGTTTACATGAGATATTATCTTCAGAAAAATTAAATATGTTTATATCTCAGATAGATAAGGCGACGCAGCAGATACCATGGTCACCCTTAGAGGAGTATAAGCAAGAATTGGAGGCTGCCATCCAATCCTTTGATTTTGAAACTATTCAGAAAATGATCCGTAACTTCCATCTCTTTATTGACAAACTAAGCGACAAATTAAACGCTGAAGTTGAATCCTAATTAGCGGCAAAATACAATGAACAACAAAATATTGATTGTTGACGACAATCCAAAAAATTTACAGGTACTGGCTGCACTATTGGCCGAAAATAACTATTCCGTAGAGGTGGCACTTAACGGAAAAAGTGCCATTAAATGGCTGCAAGTGGCTACTTTTGATGCCATATTAATGGATGTTATGATGCCCGAAATAAACGGGTTCGAAACTTGCGAGACAATTAAAAAAGATGCTCGCCACGCCGATATACCGGTTATCTTTTTAACAGCCCGAACCGATGTAGAAAGTGTTACCGAGGGCTTTGAGCGGGGTGGGGTTGATTTTATTACTAAGCCATTTAACCAGAAGGAACTTTTAGCTCGTTTATCTACCCATATTGAACTTAAAAAATCCAGAGAAAAAATCCTCGACCTTAATGGTTGGTTATCTTCCGAGGTGGAAAAAAAAACGGAGGAACTTAACGAATCGTACCAGCGTTTGAAAGAGGCCAACGAGAACCTTAAGCAGCTGGATGTAGCCAAAAATGATTTTCTGAACTCCATAAGTCATGAGCTGCGCACGCCCTTAAACGGTATCATGGGATCTATTAACTTGCTGAATACTTATACCCACGATAAGCATATACAGGAAATTGTTACCTTGTTGGACTCATCTGTCTCTAATCTCGAGAAATATTCCTATGCGGCATTGCAAATATCTAATTTACAGCTAAAGGGAATATCGCAGCTTAAGCTCGAACGGTTGGATATGCTGCCTTTGATACAATCAATTGTGAGTGGATTTTCCGAAAAAGTAAAGGCAAAAAATATACAATGCCGTTTTACAATGGAATGCATAGAAGCCATCGCCGAAGCCGACCGGGAATTTATACAAAATGCCCTGTGTGCCTTGCTCGATTGCTCAATGATTTTTACCCGCAAAGGATTTATAAAGGTTATTGTGTCGTGCGAGGAAAAACAAATTAAAGTAAAAATTGTGGACACAGGAAGTCCTTACGAAGGGAAGGAGCTCAATCATTTTTTTAAGTCGGTGAGCAATCAAAACTATACCTTTGAACGCAACAATGCCATGGAACTTTATTTGGCCAGAATGATTATTCTATTGCACAATGGAACTTTAGAGTTTGGAAATATGGCGGAAAATGCCGGTACCGTAACCACGGTTTATTTGCCATGCAAAATGAATTAATATTTATGCCTATTTCTAAAAACAGCGCATATCGTAAAGCAAAAAGAAAACAGAGACAAAGGTACGCTTTGCTATGCGGGAAAATAAAACAGAAAAACAAAGTATTGCAAGCCAGCCGGCGTGTTTTAAACGCACACAGTGTTGGCCCCAAGAGTGAAGCAGACCATCGGATGATAAGAAAAAAACAAGTTATCACAAGCCAACACCTTTACAAGAGTCTGTTTAATAACTTACCCGAAGCCTTTGGATTATATGAGCTGGTATTTAACGAAGATAAGGAACCTGTAGACTATATAATACGGGATGTCAATTCTCGTCTTTTACAACTGTACAATCTCTCTCGCGATGAGCTCATAGATAAAAAAGGAAATGAAATTTTTGCGCATTGTGCGTATGAGTGGCGACAAATGTTTGCCGAGGTAGCGCTATCGGGTGGAGTAAAAAAATATGTGGAATATGTGGAAAAACTGGATAAATATTATGAGCTGCACGCCTATTCGCCACAACTAAACTTTTTTGCCGTTGTATATAACGATATTACCGAAAGTGAAAAAGCAAAAGCGGCTCTGCTGGTACAAAAAAACCGGACCGAGGGTATTTTAAGAGGAACAAACGCTGGTACATGGGACTGGAATATTCAAAGCAACGAGTTTTTCGTTAATGAACGATGGGCGCAAATACTGGGCTATACCATCGACGAGCTTGAGCCAATAAGTGAAGCTATGGTTTATGATTTTTTTGCCTCCGAAGATAAAGTAAGAGTGAAGGAAATAATGGAACGTGTATTTGCTAAAGAATTGGATTATTTTGATGTAGAAAGTAGGCAAAAACATAAAAAAGGCCATTTTGTTTGGGTACACTCAAAAGGTAGTGTGGTAGAGTGGGATGAAGATGGTAAGCCGCTAAGAATGATGGGCACCTATCTGGATGTAAGCGATAAAAAAGAAACTGCCCTGGCTTTAGCCGATAGTGAGAAGCGATTTAAAAAAGTTTTTGATAAGAGTAAAGCCGTTATGTATATCGTTGATCCGGAAACAACAGAAATTATAGATGTTAACGATACCGCAGTAAAGTTTTACGGATACAGCAGAGAAAGCTTGTTGGGTATGAGTATGGATCAAATCAATGTGTTAAGCCGTGAAGAGATAGCGGCCAAAATGAAACTTGCCAAGCAGGAAGAGCAAAGTGTTTTTAGGTTTGAGCATCGTCTTGCTTCGGGGCACATTCGCAACGTAAATGTTATTGCTAGCCTTATTAAGGTAAACAACCAGGCGTTTCTGCATTCTATTGCTTTAGATACCACTAAAGCCATAAAAGCAGAATACAAGATAAAGCAGATAAACAAACGATTAGTGGGGCTCGACAATATCATCCATTATAAGGCCTCTTCTATCAACGATCTGCTTGATTTTACCCTGAAGCAAAGTATAGAATTTACCAATAGCGATTTAGGAGCGGTGTATCATTGCGATATCGAAAAGGGATTGTTTTATCTCAACAATTGGTCGCAAAATGTACAACTCACCCATCCTTATGCAAGCCAAAGCCAACATGTGGATAACATGGACTGCTTAAATAAGGCTTTACAGCTCAGAAGGGCAGTAATTGAAAATAAACCAACACAATATTATCCCTTTCAAAAATCGGAAAACCTCAAAGACGAATTGTTAAAATCAATCACCCTGCCTGTCATCGCAAACAATAAGGTGGTGGCGCTATTTTGGTTGGCTACACAAAACAACTCCTACACAAAGTTTCATGCCGAGCAGTTGATGTTGCTATTAGATACCGCTTGGATTATGGTAGAGAAACAACGTATGAAAGGATAAGTAAAAAGATACTTCAATTTCAGGTCGTATGTATGCCGGTCGGGTAGTAAACCGCAAGAGAGGTAAGTATACGGGGAGCAGTGTATTGACTTTATTATTAATATAGTACATAGAATTTATTCGCCAGGTTAAGGATTTTATTTTCGCTTTTTTAAAAAAAGGTAAGCAATCATTGCAAATCCGCTTAGAGTCATTTATTCCTGCCCATAAACATTGGAGCTTTATAAATAGCGATCCACCGAATAAAAATGCAAGAGGCTTGCAGCGCTTGCCGGAGAACACCTGCGCTATCATGCTACATGGCCATGTAGTTGCCTTATTTTTAATAATCCACCAAAAGTACCTAAATTAGCTGTTTTTGTACGAAACAGTTTTAAGTATTTATCTGTTGATTTGCATGGGTATCTTATGTACCTTGTAGGGCAATAAAAAAAATACTTAATGCGGATAGATAAGATACGCATAAACACAGGATATTAAATAATCTAAAAACATAATAAAATGACGAATTATTTTAACACATTACCTTTGCGAGAGCAGTTGAACCAGCTGGGTATTTGTGAATTTATGGACAGCTCGGAATTTACCGATGGGGTTGAAAAACTAAAAGGCAAAAAAATAGTGATTGTAGGGTGCGGTGCACAGGGATTAAATCAGGGACTAAACATGCGCGATTCAGGTTTGGATGTTTCTTATACCTTGCGTCCGGGTGCCATCAAGGAGAAGCGCCAGTCGTGGAAAAATGCCACCGAAAATAACTTTAAGGTAGGTACTTACGAAGAAATGGTTCCTACTGCCGATTTGGTTATAAACCTAACCCCCGATAAACAACACACGGCTGTAGTAACCGAAGTGATGCCCTTAATGAAAAATGGATCCACTCTTTCCTATTCGCATGGTTTTAATATTGTGGAGGAGGGAATGCAGATTCGTAAAGATATTACCGTTATTATGGTAGCGCCTAAATCACCCGGATCGGAAGTTCGCGAGGAGTACAAACGCGGTTTTGGTGTACCTACCCTTATTGCAGTACATCCCGAAAACGACCCGAATGGCGACGGCCTGGAGATTGCGAAAGCTTACGCTGTGGGTACAGGCGGGCATCATGCCGGCGTACTGCTTTCTTCGTTTGTGGCGGAGGTAAAATCGGACTTAATGGGAGAGCAAACCATATTGTGCGGATTGTTACAAACCGGTTCTATCCTGTCGTTCAATAAAATGGTTGAAAAGGGTATAGATAAAGGATATGCTTCTAAGCTTATTCAATATGGCTGGGAAGTAATTACCGAAGCACTAAAAATTGGAGGTATCACCAATATGATGGATCGCCTTTCGAACCCGGCCAAAATAGAAGCGTTTAAATTAGCCGAGGAACTGAAAGATATTATGCGTCCGTTATTCCAAAAACATATGGATGACATCATGAGTGGAAAGTTTTCTGCTACTATGATGGAAGATTGGGCCAACGACGATAAAAACTTACTGGCCTGGCGTGCAGAAACAGGTGAAACAGAATTTGAAAAAACACCTGCCGCGGATGTAGAAATAAGCGAGCAGGAATATTTCGACCATGGCACTTTGCTGGTCGCTTTTGTGAAGTCCGGTGTGGAACTCGCTTTTGAAACAATGACCGAAGCCGGCATAAAAGAAGAAAGTGCCTATTACGAGTCGCTACACGAAACTCCGCTGATTGCCAATACCATTGCACGTAAAAAATTGTTTGAGATGAACCGGGTGATTTCCGATACCGCAGAGTACGGATGCTATTTGTTCGACCATGCTTGTAAACCCCTGTTAACGGATTTTATGTCGAAAGTGGATACCCGGCTTATCGGTGAAAATTTTAATGCGGGTGTTGATGCCGGAGTGGGCAATAAAGAACTGGTGGAGATTAATGAGGCCATACGTTTTCATGATGTTGAAATGATAGGCGCCGAGTTGCGCGATGCCATGACCGCTATGAAAGAAATTTTGTAGGCATTTAAGCAATAAAGCCCCGGCAATTTGCCGGGGCCTTATTTTTGCAATACCTATTTTATACTTTTAAAAGCTACTACCGCACAAAAAACTCAATGTAAAATACCGCCATAGGTAAGGCAAATATTACCGCATCAAAACGGTCTAAGAGTCCGCCGTGTCCGGGAAAAAAAGAACCCGAATCTTTGATGTTAATACAGCGCTTAAACATCGACTCTATTAAATCGCCCAACACGGCCATCACGGATATTATCCCACCAAAAACCACCCACTGTATCCCGTTTAAATCATCCCAGAATAAGGAAATAACATAGGCAGCAAGTAGGGTAATCACAAAACCACCAATAGTTCCTTCCCATGTTTTTTTAGGCGATATGCGTTTAAAAAACTTGTGCCTGCCAATGCTTACCCCCGACAAATATGCACCGGTATCGTTTATCCATACTAAAATAAAAACCGATAGGGGTAATTTGAAGTTATAGTTACCATGTGTAAAAGCCAAACTGTGCATTAAGGCAAAGGGTGCTCCAATATACAGGGCGCACAACAGTCCGGCTCCTATATTTGTAAAAGGTGTAATGATGTCCTTAAACAACTCCCTAATAAAAAGTACGGATACCAATGGGATAAATAAGTAATAAATAGAAGCTTTTGAAATGCCGGAATGTACCAAAAAAAAGGCTACGTAGCCAAAGATAGCAATGCCCAGGGTGCTTATAAAATCTATTTTTATGCCGGCTTTCGATAAAAATGTATTCAGCTCATACACACCGGCTATAATCACCAGAAAAAATATCGCGAAATAAGTGAGTGGATGATAATATATTCCGCCTGCCACTACAATCACAAATAGAAGGCCCGTAAGCAGGCGCTGCCAAAAATTACTCATCTATAAAGGTTGTTTTTTGTTTTCCGGCTCTATGGTATCTTTATTTTCCGCTGCTGTGCCTTTACCAGCGCTGCTTTCTTTTTTACCATTATCATCTTCGTCCACATTGCCCCCGTTTTCATCAAACTGAATAACGTGCTTGTTTACACGTTTTCCAAAGATAGCTTCCAGATCTTCACTAAAGATAACTTCGCGTTCCAACAATAAATTGGCCAACTGGGCATGTTTATCCTTGTTTTCCATGAGTATTTTTTTGGCACGCTGGTACTGTTCTTCAATAATGGCCGATACCTCCTGGTCTATGGCTTGTGCGGTTTCTTCGCTGTACGGCTTTGTAAAACCGTATTCGTTTTGTCCTCTCGAATCAAAATAACTAACATTGCCCAGTTTTTTACCCATGCCATAATAGGTTACCATTGCGTAAGCCTGTT
This sequence comes from Saccharicrinis carchari, assembly GCF_900182605.1. Taxonomy (NCBI): domain Bacteria; kingdom Pseudomonadati; phylum Bacteroidota; class Bacteroidia; order Marinilabiliales; family Marinilabiliaceae; genus Saccharicrinis; species Saccharicrinis carchari. The sequence continues at coordinate 44,111 of NZ_FXTB01000011.1, read as the reverse complement.
TGGTTACTTTTTCCAGATCGTTAAGTGCTCCGGTGGATATTTTGCCAAACTCTAACTCTTCGGCTGCTCTTCCAGCTAATGCCGAACATATTTCGTCTAACATTTGCTCCGTGGTGGTGAGCTGCCGTTCTTCGGGAAGATACCAGGCTGCACCCAATGCTTTTCCGCGTGGCACGATGGTTACTTTTACCAGTGGGTGGGCATGTTCCAGGAGCCAACTTGTTGCCGCATGGCCTGCCTCGTGATACGCAATGGCTTTTTTCTCGTCCTTAGATATAATCTTATTTTTCTTTTCCAGACCGCCCACTATTCTGTCTACAGCATTTAAAAAATCTTCTTTTTCAACTATCTCCTTATCTCCACGTGCTGCTATTAATGCCGCTTCGTTGCATACATTGGCTATGTCGGCTCCCGAAAAACCGGGTGTTTGCTTGGCCAGGAATGATGACTTTACTTCCTTAGATAATTTAAGCGGACGTAAATGTACTTCAAAAATTTGCTTACGTTCCTTAATGTCAGGAAGTTCTACATGAATTTGTCTGTCGAAACGGCCCGCCCTCATCAGGGCCCTGTCCAAGATATCGGCACGGTTAGTGGCTGCTAATAGTATTACGCCAGAGTTGGTGCCAAAACCGTCCATCTCGGTTAGTAGCTGGTTCAAGGTGTTTTCGCGTTCGTCGTTACCCCCCATGTTGGGGTTTTTGCCTCGTGCACGCCCTATGGCATCTATCTCGTCAATAAAAACGATGCAGGGTGCTTTTTCCTTGGCTTTTTTAAACAGGTCGCGCACACGTGAGGCACCCACGCCTACAAACATCTCCACGAAATCTGATCCTGACATGCTAAAGAAGGGTACGTTAGCTTCGCCCGCAATGGCTTTGGCTAGCAATGTTTTACCTGTTCCGGGAGGGCCCACTAAAAGGGCTCCCTTAGGTATTTTACCTCCCAGGTTGGTAAATTTTTCCGGTTTCTTTAAAAACTCTACTATCTCTTCCAGTTCCTGCTTGGCCTCGGCCAAACCGGCTACATCGGTAAAGTTTACCTTTATCTCGGCTTCCTTGTCAAAAATTTTCGCTCTGGACTTACCTACATTAAAAATATTTCCGGCTCCACCGGCTCCACCCTGGGCTCCCATCTTCCTGAAAATAAAAATCCAGATGATAAGTAGCAATAGCAATGGCCATAAAAAGCCCAGTACTTCGTTAAAATAATTCGATCGCTGGTCGTAGGTATTGGGTATCGAAATGTTTTGGCTCTGTTCAACACGGCGCAAGTCTTCTACAAAACTATCTACCGATGGTACTTTAACAAAAAAGTGGGGTGTGCCTTCGGTTAAAGTAGAATAGGTGTCGCCAAACTCATCTTTGTAATTTTCGAGTTTGTTTTTTTTGATGACCACCTCTAAGGCGTTTTCATTGGTAATAACAGTAAGCATTTCAATATCACCCGAAGGCAATACTTTTTCGATAAACTTACTATACGGCATTTTTTTTACTACACCCTCCTGTTTCACCATAAAAAATGAAATCAATAAAAGTAAGATGATGCCGTATATCCAATACCCGTTAAACTTAGGAAACTTAGGATTGGTATTACCTCCGGTTTCCTTAACGGGTTCTTTCTTTAGTTTTTGCTCTTCGCTCATTCGGAAAAAAATAAATAACTACTTAAAATAAATTCTCGATGTTGGTTCGTTTGGCATCAGCCCACAAACCTTCCAGGTTGTAAAAAGCGCGTGTGGGTTGCTGAAATATATGAACTACAACATCCACATAGTCCACTAAAACCCATTCTGCATTTTCTTTTCCTTCGATGTGATAAGGTTTTTGATCCAGTTTTTTGCTCACATAATCATAAACTGAATCGCTAATTGCATCTACTTGGGTGTTGCTGCCACCATCGCAAATAATAAAATATTGGCAAATGCTGCCCTCTATTTTACGCATGTCGAGGATAGCAATATTTGTGCCCTTTTGCTCTTGAATACCCCCAACAACTGCATCTACCAATTGTTCAGTTAGCTTGTTCTCCTGTTCTGTCATTAATCTTATATCTTTTTTTGCAATTGTGTTTTTTTTGAATCGGCTAATTTACTACAAAAACATGAAGATACGGCATTTTTATATCCGGTTTTACTAAGTACTTTTGCTCCTGAAATTAATTTACCTGTCATGGTGACATATTGACGCATTTATATCGAAAAAAGCATGTCAAACATTAAGTATTTTAATATATTACGATTCCCGGCCCTGGCATCTACCAACCAAACGCTTAAGTCGCTACATCAAACGGATCCTATGGAGGAGTATACTGTTGTGGTGTGCGATAGCCAAACCGCTGGCAAAGGGCAGGCCGGAAACCACTGGGAAAGCGAAGCCGGAAAAAACCTTACCTTCAGTATCTTGCTTAAACCGGCTTATGTGCAAATACAAGACCAGTTTCTGATTTCAAAAGCGGTTTCCTTAGGCATACTGGATGCTTTAAAGACTTATTCTTCTGGTTTTACGATAAAATGGCCTAACGATATTTATTATCAGGATAAAAAAGTAGGAGGTATTTTAATTGAAAATGCCCTCTACCAAAATAGAATTGGTACTTCGGTGGTGGGTATAGGTTTAAATGTTAATCAAACCGTTTTTGTAAGTGATGCACCTAATCCGGTTTCATTAAAAGCTATAAGGGGTAAAGCGTTGGATCCGGGTAAGTTGTTGAACCAAATTTTACCCAACATTGTAAAATACCTGGATACCTTAAGAACCGCAGGTCCCGATTCTGTTAACAGGCTGTACTTAGCGCAACTATACCGGAAAAATGGCCTTTATTGCTATAGAGATGAAAATGGTGAATTTAAAGCACGTATTACCGGCATTAACGATTATGGACATATGCTTTTAAAAACAGATGAGGGCCAACGTCGCAGCTATGCTTTTAAAGAGGTGGAATTTGTTATGCGAGATTAATCATAGTGATGCCCGGCAATGGAATCGCCCAGCAGATTTAAAAATTTATTTATTGGCTTGGTCACCATCATTTTCATCATGGGGTTTAATTCGGCTTTCAAGGTTAATTTTATTCGGGTATCCTTATCGGCCAACTGTATAAGCTGTACCCAAAGGAAAAAATTAAAAGGTACTTTTCCGTCGGTAGAATATTTAATGGTTTTGCAGGGCTCTTTATCAATTATTTTAAGCCCTGCCTCACCAATGCCATCCACTTTAAAGCGACAGGTTTCTTCCGTACTTTGCCAATCTTTTATTTTATCCTGAGGAACCAGATTTTTAAAATTATTAAAGTTGGAGATAAAAGAAAAAATTTTTTCCTGATCGTGCGGGGCACTTTTAATGTCGCTTTCGAATGTTGTCATTGTTTAAATTAGTTTGGCTGTATTTTGATTTTAAATATCATAAATCACCCATCCGCTATCGCTTATAAAAAATGCTAACCAGTGGATAAGTGCATTCGTGTTTTTAAACAGGTCGTTAAAAACGGATTATTTTCCCCAATTGGCAGGGTTTAATCTCCAGTTGCTCAATGTTTTTACATCCTCTTCCGACACATAACCCGTTGCAGCTGCTACTTGTATTAAAGCCTGGTACGAACTCAGCGTGTTCAGTTTGACAGCCTTTTTACTAAAGTTTTCTTCGGCTGTTTTAAAACCATAGGTAAATATAGCCACCATACCTAATACCTCGCAGCCGGCCTTGCGCAGTTCTTCTACCGCTTTCAGACTGCTTCCGCCGGTTGATATCAAATCTTCCACCACCACCACTTTACTGCCCGGGGTAATATCGCCTTCAATCAGGTTCTCCATGCCGTGTCCTTTGGCCGACGATCGGATGTAAACAAAAGGTTTTTTTAGAACATCGGCCACCAAAGCACCCTGCGCTATGGCTCCGGTAGCCACTCCGGCAATTACATCCGCCTGGGGATACAGTTTATTTACCATATCAACAAATTGCAATTTGATATAATTACGAACATCGGGGTACGACAAGGTTTTCCGGTTGTCGCAATAAATGGGCGAATGCCAGCCCGAAGCCCAGGTAAATGGGTTTGTTGGTTGTAATTTAATTGCCTTAATTTGTAGCAATTGTTCAGCTATTTTTTCAGATGTATTTTCCATGGCACAAATGTATAAAGTTTTTTTTAAGGATAGAATAGTTTTGTTGACCGACGATATAGAACGCGACTTAAGTGCCGATTTTGGCGGTATATTTAAATATTCTAATCAAAAAGAGTTGCACGATTTTATATTGAATTTTGAGAGACGTGAAGAAATAAGTAAAGCTTTTATTTATCATCACAACCTTGAAGAGCTAATGGTGGAATTTACCAAATGTTTTAAACGGGTTGATGCAGCGGGAGGCGTAGTGTTTAATGCCGAAAACAAGATATTGCTTATCCATCGTTTGGGCGTATGGGATTTACCCAAGGGCAAGGCCGAAAATGGAGAGTTGATGAAAGAGACGGCTCTTCGGGAAGTGGAGGAGGAGTGTGGCATAGCACCCCTGCAGATTATAAAGGACTTAAGTCCCACCTATCATACCTATCGGCAGAAAGGGGAGTTGATATTAAAAAAAACGTATTGGTATCAAATGAAGTACCTGGGCAACAGGACTCCGCAGCCGCAAACCGAGGAAGATATAACGCAAACGGTATGGAGGTCTGTCAACCAAATGGATGAGATATACCGCAACACTTATGCCAGTATAAAGGAAGTGTTGGCCGAGGTAAATCTGAAATGAAAAAAATAATTGGGCTCTTATTTACATCTTTAGCAAACAATTGATTAATTTCGTGACCTTTAAAAAAACTATCAATAACTAATGGAACATATTCGCAGATCAAAAGTAGCCCACCTTCTGAAAGAAACAGGATTTGGTAAAGAAGTAAATGTAAAAGGATGGGTGAGAACCCGAAGAGGCAATAAGTTTGTTAATTTTATCGCGCTTAACGATGGCTCGTCTATTCATAACCTGCAGATTGTTGCCGACACTACAAAATTTGGGGATGAGCTGCTCCGTCGCATCGCTACAGGTTCTGCTATTTCGGTAAATGGTACATTGAACGAGTCGGAAGGGAGTGGTCAAAATGTGGAGATACAAGCCGCTGAAATCGAAGTTATCGGCGAATGCAGTCCCGATCATTATCCGCTTCAGCCCAAAAAACATTCGCTGGAGTTTTTGCGTGAAATTGCGCACCTGCGTTTCCGTACCAATACCTTTGGCGCTATAACGCGGGTTCGTCATGCAATGATTTTTGCAGTGCACCAGTTCTTTTCAAATAAAGGATTTTATAATATTCATACCCCCATTATTACTGCCTCCGATGCCGAAGGAGCCGGCGAAATGTTTAGGGTAACCACACTCGATTTAAATAATCCACCGAAAACGGAGGATGGAGAAATTGATTATAGTCAGGATTTCTTCGGTAAATCTACCCATCTTACCGTATCCGGCCAGTTAGAGGGAGAATTGGCCGCCATGGGTATGTCCGATATTTATACCTTTGGACCCACCTTTAGGGCCGAAAACTCGAATACAACACGCCACCTGGCAGAGTTTTGGATGATTGAACCCGAAATGGCCTTTTACGACCTGAACGACAATATGGATTTGGCCGAGGAGTTTACCAAATACCTGATAAATTATGCCTTGGCGCATTGTGCCGAAGATTTGGCCTTTTTGAGCAAGCGTTTACAGGAGGAAGAAAAAAACAAAAAAGCCGACGAGCGTTCGATGGAACTGTTGGAGAAACTGCGATTTGTGGTAGAGAACGATTACGCACGTATTACGTACTCCGAGGCTATTGATATATTAATGAACTCCAAGCCACATAAAAAAGGTAAATTTCAATATCAGATTACGGGTTTCGGAAGCGATTTGCAGGCCGAGCATGAACGCTTTTTGGTGGAGAAACATTTTAAAAAGCCGGTTATCCTTACAGATTATCCTATGTCGATTAAGGCTTTTTATATGAAACAGAGCGACGACGGTAAAACAGTAAGAGCCATGGACGTGCTTTTCCCACAGATAGGCGAGATCATCGGTGGTTCACAGCGCGAAGATAATTATGATAAATTACTGGAGCGTATGCGAGTACTTAATTTGCCCGAAAAAGAGATGTATTGGTATTTGGATACACGCCGTTTTGGTTCGGTTCCACATAGTGGGTTTGGACTGGGATTTGAACGTTTAATGCTTTTTGTAACCGGGATGACTAATATCCGTGACGTAATACCCTTCCCGCGTTCACCCAAAAATGCAGAGTTTTAGTGGATATACGACGATATGATTAAAATGCCTGAGAGGTGGTAGGTAGTTGCTATTGGCAAATTAGATAGGTAGCCGATGGAAAATTCACTTGTCTTTAATCTCAAAAAAGTTATTATACTACATATAACATTAAAGAAGAGCAGTTTATCGGCAGGTGAGCTGCTTTTTTCTTTCAAAAACAAAGTCAATGAAAGTACAGGTGCCGGGGTCCTATAAAAAATAAAGCTGCTGTGGCGTTTTATTAGCCGATTTGTCGTAATTTTGTTAGGTTGGTGTGCAATGGTGCGCGTAGCACAAATACCAGCTTTTTTAGTTTTTGACGATTATTGCGATTTGCATTATCATAAACAAGTTGAAGAAAGGACGATATGTTAAAACAGAGCTTACAACAAAAGATGCTTCAGAAATTGTCACCCTTACAAATACAGGTGATAAAGTTACTGGAGATTCCTGCGGCGCAACTTGAGCAACGTATCAAAAAGGAGATTGAAGAAAATCCGGTCTTGGAGCTTGATGGCGAAGGGCGCGACAAGGATGATGCCGAAGAGCCCGAGGTAAAAGAGCAGGAAAGCGAAAAAGATGAACTCTCCATCGACGATTATATACAGGACGAAGATATACCGGCTTATAAATTGCAGGCACGAAATTTCTCGAAAGACGATAAACACGAAGATATCCCGTTTTCCGACGGAACTACTTTTCATGAGCACCTAAGCAGGCAGTTAGATATGCGCATGTTCAGCGAGAGACAGCTGCTTATTGCGGAGCAAATTGTAGGTAACATTGACGAAGATGGTTATCTGCGACGTGAAATAGAGGAGATAATTGACGATATTGCATTCGGACAAAACATTGAAGTGGAAGAAGACGAAGCCCTGGAAGTGTTAAAGGTAATTCATGATTTTGAACCACCCGGCGTTGGAGCACGCGATTTACAGGAGTGTTTGTTGTTGCAACTCGAAAAAAAGGATCGTACTTTCCCTGCCCTCAACAATGCTTATCATATCATCAAAAACCATTTTGATGAGTTCACCAAAAAGCATTACGATAAAATCACCAAACGTTTAAATCTCGATGATGACGAGATTAAAGACGCCATGGATGAAATATTAAGACTGAATCCCAAGCCCGGAAGCTCATACAGTAATCCGGTGCACAAGGCAATTCAATATATTATCCCCGACTTTATTTTGGAGATGAAGGACGGCGAACCTCAATTAAGCCTGAACACGCGCAATGTACCCGAATTGAGGATAAGCCGAACATACGCCAATATGTTGCAGGATTACTCTGCCAATAAAAAAAATCGCTCTCAGGATAAAAAGGAGGCCGTCATGTTTGTCAAACAAAAGCTCGACTCGGCCAAGTGGTTTATCGATGCCATTAAGCAACGGCAAAATACCCTGATGCTCACCATGAATGCTATATTGACGTATCAAAAGGAGTATTTTATCGAAGGTGACGAAACAAAGCTGCGACCAATGATATTAAAAGATATTGCTGAAATAACCGACTTGGACATATCCACCATATCGCGGGTTTCAAACAGCAAGTACATCCAAACCCATTTTGGTATATTTCCGCTTAAATTCTTTTTTTCAGAAGGGATGCAAACTGATACCGGAGAAGAGGTATCTACGCGCGAAATAAAAAAAATACTATCAGATTGTATCGAAAATGAGGACAAAAAAAAGCCGTTGACCGATGATAAGCTTGCACTCATCTTAAAAGAAAAATCGTATAACATTGCACGCCGAACGGTAGCCAAATACCGCGAACAGTTAAATATTCCGGTGGCCAGGCTGCGCAAAGAGTTGTAAATACATTTAATTAAATATACGGAATGATAAAAAAAATTGCTTCGGCGCTGTCCGTTTTATTGCACCCTTTGCTCATACCCACCATGGGCTTGTTGGTTATTTTTAGCACACAAAGTCATGTTACCTTTATCCCATTTGAATACCGCCGGCTGATCGCTATCATTGTGTTGATTAGCACCTGTATTTTGCCCTTAAGTGTTATGCCTCTTTTTTTGCAGGTGGGCATTATAAAATCTATGCATATGGAAACGCCACGTGAAAGGTTGATACCTTTATTAACCACGGCAGCTTTTTTTATGTTGGGTTATTTTTTTCTTAAAAAATTTCAGGTCCCCGCGTTTATTGCCTTTTTTTATTTGGGTACTTTGATTGCTGTTTTGTTGTCCTTGTTCATCTCATTTTTCTGGAAAATTAGTATTCATATGGTGGGCATTGGTGGTTTATTGGGCGCCTTGTTGGCTATGTGGCTCAAGTATGGAGTGAACACGCAATTGTGGATGCTGGCTATTTTGCTACTCGCCGGATTATTGGGCAGCAGCAGGCTGATCCTGGGTGCACATAGTCCAAAACAAGTGTATGTCGGCTTTTTGCTGGGAGCAATAACCATTTGTAGCGTTGTGCTGCTATAAGTGTAGTTTTTTCTGAAACGAGCCCCCGAATGGCCGGAGCGGACGCTGAGAGCTTCTTCTTACCTAACCTGTCCCTTCTAAGGGGGGGGAGGCTATTGTTAAAATGTGGCGAGTTCCATATGTTACAATTGAAATTAAAGTTTTAGACAAATGAAATCAATAGTAGTGTTTTCAGGAGCGGGCATGAGTGCCGAAAGCGGTATTATGACTTTTAGAGACATGGGCGGACTGTGGGAGCGCTACGATGTTACCGAGGTAGCCAGCCCTGAGGCCTGGGAAAAAAATCCTCAGCTGGTGATGGATTTTTACAACCAACGACGCAAACAACTGCTGCAATGTGAACCCAACAAGGGACACACGCTTATTGCCGGGCTCGAAAAAGATTACGATGTTCAAATAATAACTCAGAATGTAGATGATCTGCACGAAAGAGCCGGTTCTACAAAAGTGCTTCATTTGCACGGCGAACTTAAAAAAGCACGCAGCACCGTAGACGAATCATTGGTGTATACATTAAAAGGTGGGGAGCTTAAACTTGGTGATTATTGCGAAAAAGGCAGTCAGTTACGACCGCATATTGTATGGTTTGGCGAAGCGGTGCCTGCTATGGATCAAGCGATAAGTCTTATTCAGCAAGGCGATATGGTGGTAGTGGTAGGCACTTCCTTGCAAGTTTATCCGGCAGCCGGACTTTTAAATTTTATTAAAAAAACAGTGCCAATTGTTGTTATTGATCCGGATACGCCTAAATTTTCTGCCGCGGGTAATATTACCGCTATCCGTAAAAAAGCATCCGAAGGGCTACAGAGTTTATCGACAGACTGAAGTAGGGCTCCTATTGCCACATAAAATAGCACATCTTAATTTTTTATCAATTTGTGCTGATATGTCTTAAAGAAAAGGTATTTTTGTTTTAAGGATATTAAAGAAACTTTTTAATCTCCTGTCCGTTACAACGGTAATAAATAAGGATAATGCTATTGTTATGAAAGAAAAGGTTGATCTTAAGGCTCACCTTAAGAAACATTTTGGTTTTGACACCTTTAAAGGGAACCAGGAAGATGTAATTGAGAATGTACTACGGGGGAAGGATACATTTGTTTTAATGCCCACAGGAGGTGGAAAATCATTATGCTATCAACTGCCGGCACTCATTCTACCCGGAACGGCAATCATTATTTCTCCATTGATTGCTTTGATGAAAAATCAGGTGGACGCCATGCGCAATTTTAGTGAAGATGATGGTATTGCACATTTCTTAAATTCATCGCTTACCAAGGCAGCCATTGCCAATGTTAAGGAGGATATGCTGGCCGGAAAAACCAAGATGCTTTACGTAGCTCCCGAATCGCTTACCAAAGAGGATAATATAGAGTTTCTGAAACGTGTTGATATTTCGTTTTATGCAGTTGATGAGGCGCATTGTATATCCGAATGGGGGCATGATTTCAGACCCGAGTACCGCAGGATACGCCCCATTATAGAAGAGATCGGTTCAAAGCCACTTATTGCCCTTACTGCAACAGCTACGCCCAAGGTTCAAAGTGATATTCAAAAAAGCCTTGGCATGGCAGGATCGATGGTGTTTAAATCATCCTTTAACCGTCCCAACCTTTATTACGAAGTCAGAAGTAAAAAACATGCTACCCGACAAATCATTAAAATACTAAAAGATAACACGGCTAAGTCGGTCATTATATATTGTTTGAGCCGTAAAAAAGTGGAAGAGCTCACCCAGGCACTCATCGTTAACGGCATAAAAGCGCGAGCCTATCATGCCGGAATGGATGCAAGCACCCGGGCAGCCAATCAGGATGCTTTTTTGATGGAGGAAACGGATGTTATTGTGGCCACCATTGCCTTTGGGATGGGCATAGACAAGCCCGATGTGAGGTTGGTGATGCATTATGACATCCCCAAAAGCCTGGAGGGTTACTATCAGGAAACCGGACGTGCCGGACGCGACGGTGGGGAGGGTAAATGCATTACTTTTTATAGTTATAAAGATATTCAGAAGCTCGAGAAATTTATGCAGGGTAAGCCAATAGCCGAACAGGAAATTGGCAGACAACTGCTGTTTGAAACGGTTTCGTATGCCGAATCTTCGATATGCCGACGCAAAATATTGCTGCATTATTTTGGCGAAAAATACCATCCTGAAAATTGTGATACCTGCGACAATTGTTGCAACCCAAAAGAACAAAGCGAAGGAAAAGAAAATGTGATTTTGATGCTCAAATCGATATTGGCATTAAAAGAAAGATTTAAGGCCGACTATATGGCGGCTTTTTTAACGGGAGAAGACAATTCGGCCATCAAATCATATGAGCACGATAAGCATGAGTTGTTTGGTGCAGGTAAGGAAAAGGAAGGAAAATACTGGAATGCTGTTATACGACAACTGTTAGTGGCAGGACTGTTGATTAAAGAAATTGAAAATTACGGTATATTAAAAGTAAGCGACGACGGAAAAGAGTTTTTGGAAAAGCCACGCTCTTTTATGATTACCCAGGAACACGATTTCGAAAGCAGCGACATGGATGAGGATTCCGGTGGGGGTACTGCAGCCGTAGATCCCGAGCTGTTTAGTATGCTTAGGGATTTAAGAAAAAAAATAGCGAAAAAGAAAAGCTTGCCCCCTTTTGTTATCTTCCAGGATCCTTCGCTGGAGGCCATGGCCATCCATTATCCTATAACCTTGGAGGAGATGTTAAATATTCCGGGTGTAGGTTCAGGCAAGGCAAACAGATTTGGAAAAGAGTTTGTTGAGCTGATTAAAAACCATGTAGAGCAGAATGAAATTGAAAGGCCGGTAGATATGGTGGTGAAATCAGTAGCCAACAAATCGAAGAATAAAATTGCAATTATACAAAGCATCGACCGCATGATTCCGCTCGACGATATTGCCAGTTCAAGGGGTATAGATATGGATGAATTGTTATCAGAACTGGAGTCTATCGTATATTCCGGAACGCGTGTTAATATCGATTATTATATCGATCAGGTAATGGATGACGACAGAAGGGACGACATATTTATGTATTTTAAAGAAGATGCCGAAACCGATGATATTAGTAGTGCACTGGAAGAATTAGGCGAGGATGAATATCCCGAGGAAAATATAAGACTGGTAAGAGTTAAATTTTTGAGCGAAGTGGGTAATTAAATTTTTAACGCGATAGGGTAAAGACGGTATGTGCAGCATATTTGGGATACTACTCCCCGTAAGTTGTTCACATCGCGGCGCATACCATGCAGATGGATATAGGAAGCGGTAATGCTTAATCTGCAATGGATCGGTATGGTATTTAACACGAAGTACCTAAAATTTAAACTGCATTTGCATCTTTAGGTCGGTGCGGTTGTTACCGTCGATAGTTTGCAAACCGGTGCTTATCTTGTCCCTGTCCGTGTAGCTGGTTCTTCCGGCCTTTAGCCATATTTTTAAGTTGTTCAGCATCTCATAACTTAATATAAAATAAGCTCTGGAGCCTTCTCCCTGAAAGGCCGGCGTATAAAAGTTGTATAGCAAATCGTTTTCGTAGGTGTACAATCGGGTGTCGTAATCTTCCGTGTCGAATACCAGATAGCGCAGCCAGCAGTTCAGTCGTCCGGTACTTGTTGCATATTTTAATCCCATATAAGCCAAGGTACCATAGGTATTGTTTTGATTTTCTTCCTTATAAAACGATTTTTCTACCCGCATTTGCAATGCCCAGTTTTGGTTTGCCATTATATCGGTGTGTAAACGGATTTTTTTGGTGTTACTTACTACAATAGGATAATCGGGAGCGCCATCAATGTTTTGATTCTTGTATTTGTCTTTTTCGCGGTAACGCACATAAAGCTTAAAGTTCGGGTTAAAAATATAATCCGCTCTAATCGAAACATCATAGCCCTGCGAAGGCTTATCGATATTATATTTTAGCCAATTGGTTTTAAACACATCTACATACCCCGAGATGTTAAGCTTTGAAACAGGGAAAATACTCATCCCAAGATAAAAGCCCGACTCACCGCCAGGCAAAGAGTTTTCGGACAAGGCATTTACCCAAGGCGAATAGTAATGAATGGAGAAATATCGGTGCAAAAGAGCCAGGGAAACATTGTTGGCAGGTTTAAATTGAAGTCCGTTTATGATGGCTCCTTTGTTACTGCCATTTATGGACAGCTCGCCAAAAGCCAGCACCTTTCCAGTACCATATTGATAGGACAGCCAGTATTGCGTGTTTTTTACTTTTTGCTGTGCCGTGCGCTGATACATTGCTTTAACCGCTATGGAATCGGCGTCGTACGCTTGAAAGAATCCTCCCGCAGAAAGGGATATATTTTTAAAACGGTAGTTGAGGTTGGCTCCATAGGCGGATTGTCCTAAGGTGTTTTTTTTGCTTTTTTCGCTTGGCGTGCGATGATAACCGGTTTCCGGCATGGAATTAACAATAACATGCGTTGAATCCGGATTATATTCTAAATCGGCATCACGTTTTTTTTTAGATATAAACAACGACAGCTCGGCCGTTTTGTGTGCAAATGTTATAGCAGCACCCCTAAGAAAGCCATTTTCGTTGGCCGATGAGTATTTTTTAAAACCTTGGCCCCGCTTGCGTATGCGCAAAGGCTCGGATGTTTTGCCCATGCTTGTGCCAGTCCATAGCGCCACACCCTGACCAAAATTGGCGTGGAAGTCGCCTACTATCATGGTCTTTATAAGCTTTTTGCTTTCATACATTAAGTAGCCCGATGTAAAATCTATGGGAAGTGTTTCCTCGCCGGGATCTTTGTCCATCACCAAACCGCCAAAAAAATTTTCCCCGTATTGCAGTTGAAATTTGGCATAGGAATGGTGCCTGTTGCCGAGATAACGAGTGGCCATGCTATCGGGAATATAGCCTTTGGCTTTTTCCAAATTAAATTGGTTTCGCAACAGCACCTGTCCGTCTAGGCGATTTTTATACACAGCTTCGGATTCAATAGATTCTAGCTTTGTAAACATCATCAACCTTTCAATATCCAGTTGCGATAGCCCGCCCACTGCCTGCAGCTGATATTTTGATTGCAAAGGTCCTATCTTACTTATATACTCTACAATAGCTTGAATTTGTATGTCGCTCAGAAATATCAATTTCTCCAAATCCTCTATCCTTGCGCTATTTAAATTAATCGGAGATTCATACAACTGTAGTAGTTCGTCAAAAATTTGAGATTGCCCATTCAAGTCTATCTCATTTTCGCTAAGCGATTCCATCAAATTCCCGATTATCCTTTCCGGGCTTTCTGCAACTTGAGCACGAAGACAGAGAAAACTTAGCAGCAAAAACGTGATGAAGTACAACTTTTTCATTGCTTCGCTTTAAATTGATAGCTTATCCCAAAACAAGATGATATTCCCAATACTTCGTGATGTGCCATGCCTGCATCAAGCATAATGCCCATTACATCAAATCCTAAACCCAGGGTGTAGTTTATCGGTTTGCCGAGGATGCCGGTTCTTATCCAAACTTGTTGGTTTATATTGTACTCCAGGCCCAATTTATATAACATGTCAAAGCGGCTCTGCTTTTCTACCTCGCACGAAATGTCAAAATGGGTAGAGGCACTCCAATTAAAACCGAGTACGAACAAAGTGGGGATGTTGGAAGTGGATTCCATTATGGAGATGCTGGATTGTTCCGGATTAGAGATTAAAAAGCCCAGCCGAACCGCGTTTAATGGTTTGTATAAAATGCCAAGGCCTGCAAAAAGCTGACTGCCTGCACCGGATTGCGACAGGTGGTTGTTTTGAAAATTGAGTTGAAAAGAGGCGTGCAGATGGGGTGCCAAAGTACGGGCAAAGGCCATACTTAGTTTGTTTTCCTGATAGAGCGGATAACCGTACTGATGTACATTGACTGAGAGCACCCCAAAGCGGAAAGGCAGCACGGCAAGTAAATTTTTGGAACTTAATTGATTTACAAAATAAGGTAGATGATAGGATAGCGAAATACTTGGACCAACTGCCTCCGATGTGCCGGCAGGATTAAGGATAGGGCTCCAGGTATCGGCCCCTGTTACTCCTGTAGCACCACGCCCCATCGACGTAGGTGAATTTACAAATGCCGATTGTGTAAACAAAGGGTGCGGCACAAATAAAAATATTAGCCAGAGCAGTAGGCGCATGCGTAAGGTATAAATAAGGTAACTTAAAGATTTATATTCAAAAGTTACCTTATTTATAATACCTTAGCAAATTATGTGGCTATAAAATGTATTTTTTTAACCAAAAATAGCTGGGTGGGGTTAATTCGTTTTAAACTCGTATTTAACCTGGCTCAACTCCTTGTTGGCTTTTTCAATTTTATCTTTAAGGTTTTCTTTAAAACCGGCTACGCGTTCAGCTAACTCTCTATCTGCCAGGGACAACATTTGAGCAGCCAGAATACCGGCATTTTGTGCCCCGTTTATGCCTACCGTGGCTACCGGAATTCCGGGGGGCATTTGTACTATAGCTAAAAGGGCATCTAAACCATCGAGCGATGCCTTTATGGGGACCCCTATAATAGGCAGTTTGGTCATGGAGGCGATAACACCGGGGAGGTGAGCAGCCATGCCGGCAGCAGCAATGATTACTTTTATGCCGCGTTCTTCGGCGCCCTTGGCAAATTTTTCTACTGCTTGTGGTGTCCGGTGTGCCGATAAAGCATTTATTTCGAACGGAATTTTTAAATCGTTAAGCACTTGTGCTGCCTTCTCCATAACAGGCAAATCGGATGTGCTACCCATAATAATACTAACTGTTGCTTGCATAATTTTCTTCTTTTTGTGTAAATTTATTAACCCGTCTCTTTTACCGGACCTATTCAAAGGATGTCAAAAATATAAAAAAGTGCAGCGCATGCCCCCTCTTTTTTAAGGGGTTATTCCCGAAATAGCTGGACTTTAATTTTTGAAGAAATCAATAACGAATTAAAAATCGGCAGCCTGCCCCCTAATTTTATTTCTGTATGTCAAACTTAGTCGTTACCGGGGCTTGAAATAATTCCTGAAACAAGGTTTGACCCCCTCAATTCTTTGGTTTTTATACGAACCGGCGGTAACAAAATAAATCCATCTTTTACCAGACAAAAGAGATGAAAAAAAGTTTAAACCGGTCCAAAAATAGTAAGTTATGGGATAAAATAGCCTGTGCACGGTATTTTTTTGTACTTTTGCGCATTAAATAAAAAAAATCCCTATTTAATGAAGCGTATAAAGCTATTAGACAGAGAGTTTAAGCTTTCTATACCGTTTGAACAAATTGACGGAGCGATTGCAAAAATTGCAGATAAAATGAACAAAGAACTGAGCGATAAAGATCCTTTATTGGTTTGTGTCTTAAACGGTTCGTTTATGTTTGCCTCGGATTTAATGAGGAAATTAGATTTCCCATGCCAGATAAGCTTTGTTAAGTTTTCGTCGTATCGGGGAACGGAAACCACGGGCAACGTAAAGGAAATCATCGGCTTAACCGAAAAAATTGAAGGTAGAACAATTGTTATTTTGGAGGATATCATCGACACCGGAATAACCATTCAAAAAGTACTGGAAGAATTGTCGGAGTTTAATCCAAAAGCCCTTAAGGTGGCTAGTATGCTTTTTAAACCCGAAGCATTTACCGGCGATATTGAGGTGGATTACGTAGGGATAGAAATTCCAAATGATTTTATTGTAGGATACGGATTGGATTACGATGGTTACGGACGAAATTTGCCCGACATATATACCGTTGTTGAATAAATAAATTTTTATTGAAATGTTAAATGTAGTTATTTTTGGCCCTCCCGGATCGGGTAAAGGAACCCAGAGCGAGAATATTATTAAAAAGTACAATTTAGCTCATATTTCTACCGGAGATTTACTAAGAGCCGAGATAAGCGGGCACACCCAGTTGGGAATCATTGCCAAAAGTTATATTGATAAAGGAGAGTTGGTTCCCGATGATACCATTATTGGTATGATCGATACCAAAATAGAATCTCTGACCCATACCAATGGTGTTATTTTTGACGGCTTCCCCCGAACGGAGGCGCAAGCCACAGCCTTGGATGAGCTTTTAAACGAGCACAAAACCAAGGTGTCGGTAATGGTGAATCTGGAGGTGCCTAAAGAGGAACTGGTACAACGCCTGCTAAAAAGAGGCGAGGTGTCCGGCCGTTCCGATGATAACCTCGAAACGATTGAAAAAAGAATAGCGGTATATGAGAAACAAACCAAGCCGGTTATCGATTTTTATAAAAGTAAAGGGGTGTACAAGGCTATAAAAGGTGTGGGTGCTGTGGAAAGTATTTTTGAGTCTATAGCCGAGGCTATCGATTCGGCCAGGTAGTTACCTGTTTATTTACCATTGAAGCCACGGAGGTATTACCTTGCCGTGGCTTGTTATTTTTAATTTATCAGCTTATGGCCAGTAGCAATTTTGTAGATTACGTAAAAATATTTTGCCGATCAGGAAAAGGAGGCCCTGGCTCCCAACACATGCGCCGCGAAAAATCCGTGCCTAAAGGAGGACCAGATGGAGGTGATGGAGGCCGGGGTGGACATGTAATTATTAAAGGCAGCCGTAACCTCTGGACTTTGCTCCACCTTAAGTTTAAGCGTCATGTTTTTGCCGGACACGGCATGTCGGGTGGCAGACAAGGGAGCTCCGGCGCCCAAGGTGAGGACAAAACCATCTATGTGCCGCTGGGTACCATTGCCAAAGATGCCGAAACCGGAGAGGTGCTGTGCGAAATAACGGATGAGGACCAGGAGTTTGTATTGGCCAGAGGCGGAATGGGGGGCAGAGGTAATATGCACTTTAAAACAGCTACTAACCAAACACCACGTTACGCTCAACCAGGACAGGAATCCATTGATATTGCGGTTATACTGGAGCTGAAAATATTAGCTGATGTGGGATTGGTGGGATTTCCAAATGCGGGTAAATCAACCTTATTATCGGTTGTTTCGGCTGCTAAACCCGAAATAGCCGACTATCCTTTTACCACACTTGTGCCCAACCTGGGCATGGTGAGCTATCGCGATCATAAATCGTTTGTAATGGCCGACATACCGGGTATTATCGAAGGAGCCAGCCAGGGTAAGGGCTTGGGTATACGTTTTTTGAGGCATATTGAACGTAACTCTATTTTATTATTTTTGGTGCCGGCAGATGCGGATAGTATAAAAAAAGAATACGAAATATTGCTCAACGAGCTAAAAAATTATAATCCCGAACTATTAGACAAGCAACGCCTCTTGGCCATATCCAAATGTGATATGCTGGACGCTGAGCTTATGGCGGAAATGAAAAGCGATTTGCCTGATATTCCCTATACCTTTATATCTTCCGTGGCCAATGTAGGAATCATCGAATTAAAAGACATGATATGGAAAACGCTGGAGGAATCCAACAAAGATATAATAGACTAATAGAACACTATGCCGAGTTGGCCAGGCGGTATCAGTCCTGTATTAACGTTTTTTCTCGGAAGATCATTTTTTCGGGTTGGATACGTCTGTTAATTTTTGTGCTCCTTGTAAGTGTTCCTATTTATATTTACGATTTTTCGCAAATCGCCGCAGTGGTTCTTTTTGTGGGCTTTGCCGTTTGTTTTGCCGTGTTAATAAAGCGCTTTAACAATTACAAACGCCTAAAGGCCGAATATCAGTTGATGCATTATTTGAATCAGAGCGAGGAGAAAGCCTTGCAAGGGGATTGGCTTTTTTTTGAATCAGGGAGCGAGTTTATTGACCCTACGCACAACTACTCGCACGATCTGGATTTATTTGGAGAGGGCTCTTTTTTTCAATACATCAACAGAACCTCCACTTCGGAAGGTAAGCGAGTGCTTAAAAACAAACTTACTTCGCCGCACATCAAAACGGAGGATATTCTGCGTGAGCAGGAGGCGGTTAAAGAGCTGAGCAAAAAACTAGATTTTCGCCAGCATTTTTATGCCAAAGGTAAAATGCTGGAAGAGACCCGGGTTGATATCGAAAAGATAGACGCCTTTAAAAGCTACTCATCTTTTATAAAAAGTAAAGGGGCATGGTTTACTTACCTTGTACTTGCGCTTCCCTGGTTGCTGTTTATAGCATTGGGCCTTACTTTTATTGGTCTTCCGGCCGTGGTGCCCACCATGCTTTTTTTATTTAACCTGGCCCTTGTAGGAGCCAATTTAAAAGCACTCAATAAAGTCAATCAACGGTTTAGCTCACTCACCGGATTATTGCAAAAATATGCGGTTTTAACTGATTTGATTGCCAACGAAAGTTTTTCATCGGCGCAATTGTTACAACTGCAAAACGCCCTTTCGGAGGAAGAAGAGAACGCATCGGAGATAATTAATAAACTAAGCAGGTACATGGCCCAGTTCGACCAACGAAATGGTATGATTGCCGGTTTTTTACTGAACGGTTTTTTACTTTGGGATTTTAAATATGTGGGTAAAATTGAAAAATGGCTTGAAAAATATGGCCATAAAATGGCGCAGTGGCTTTATGTTGTGCACCAGATAGATGCGCTCAATAGCATGGCGGGTTATGCCTATAACCACCCCGATTTTGTATTCCCCGAGCCACATCCTGATATTATGCTAAAAGCTACAGCCCTTGGCCACCCCTTGTTGGATAGGAAAGAACGGGTTTGTAACGACTATGATTTTCAGGATTCCATTTTCACCTTGATTACCGGAGCCAACATGTCGGGTAAAAGTACATTTTTACGTACCGTAGGATTAAATATGGTTTCGGCACGGAGCGGTATGCCCGTATGCGCCACCAGCATGGTTTTTAAACCCATGCGAATGATTACTAATATGCGAACTACCGACTCGCTTACCAAACATGAATCGTATTTTTATGCCGAACTAAAAAGGCTACAGTATATTATTGGGCAACTGAAAAGCGGAAACGATGTGTTTATTATCCTTGATGAGATACTAAAAGGAACTAACTCCAAAGATAAAACGTACGGTTCTATGGAGCTCATTAAGCACCTTCTTTCCTTAAATGCCTATGGTATGATTGCCACACACGATCTGGAGCTGGGTGTGCTCCAGGAGAGTACCCAAGGTAAAATTGTAAACCGTTGTTTTGAAGTGGAAAACAAAGACAACGAATTAATTTTTGATTATAAACTTTACCCGGGACTTACACAAAATCATAATGCTACGTTTTTGATGAAAGAAATGGGCATAATTTCAAAGCCGATTCAAGCGTAACTGGTAAAGGGAAGGGTTGCTAATAAGTGGGGCTTATCGGGAAGTTTTTTTTGTCGACATCCAAAAATAGTGTTTAACAAAAGTTGGTTGCTCTTCTCCATTTACATTGTAAAACTGCTCCAAAAACATATTGAATTCCTGTCGGCTCGCATGCGCTGCCTTTTCTTTAGCCGTAGGAGTGATGTCTTCAAAAGCTAAATTGACTTTTCTTCGGGGCATAAAAAACAGCAGATTCACCAAGGTATAGCTTATCCCCTTTAGCAGGCAGCGTACAAAATGGGGCGACTTGCCGGTGTAGGCTTTGGACCAGATGCTGCCCCATAGTCCGTCTATCCTAACACCTATTATTTGTACATTGTTGGGCATATCTTTAATTATTTCATAAGCCGACTTTTTGTTTAGGATACGCTCAAATCCTTGCTCTGCAATTTGGCCCGACGGATAAATTACCATGCTTCGTTTGTATTTAAAGGCGTTTAAAGATGCTGCTTTAATGTCGTTTAAAACATTTGTATTTCTGCTGCCTGCGCCCAAATCGCTAACGCGCACGGCACCCCATCGCTTAAAAAACGTATGGAGTACCGGCAAATCGTAATAAGCCGAGGTAATTACGGGAACCACATTTTTGTGCAGATATACATTGCTCACCAATAACATAGGATCCACAACAGCCTGATGGTTGGGCAAAAATAAAACAGGCCTGTGTTTATCGATACAGTTTAATTCCGAAAGCTCTACTTTGTATCGCAACGATAGCATAAGACGACCCAGTAAAAAAATCAGTTGTGCAATTCCTTTTACTATAAAATGCTTTTCTTTCATGTTTTGGGTTCCGAGTGAATTAAATCGATAGGTAAGTACATACAGTTACAATATTTTTGTTCATACATAAACAGCTTAACTACACAATAGCCGGGATTTTACCCTTATTCTTCAACGATCATTTACAGATAACAACTAATTAGCTACTTTATTTATAACCTCTCACTTCTAATTTCTATCTTCTCACCTCTTACCTCTAATCTCTCACCCCTAACTTCCCACCCCTCACCTCTATCAGTTTACCCTCTATCTTTTCCATCTTGCTCCCGGGAGTCTGACGTAAACAATTATTGTAATTACAAGCGTGATAAGCAGGACGGTTAAAAACACGATACGTGCATTAAATATGTTTTCAACCAATGAAAATACGCCGGCAGACAGCAAAATGGCCACAAAAACCATTTGATTGTTGTAGGCAATTACCGGCCCAAGCTCTCTTCCTTTAACCCTGTCCTGCATATATGCATTAAGCGGTATCTTAAAAAGGCCTGCAAAAAAGGCAAAAATAATAATGAGAACGGTAAAAAGGAAGGTATCCGGTTTTAATACAAAAATAACCAACATGCTCACTACCATTCCTGCACCACCTGCGGGAACCAGCCTGGTGTTTACTTTATGGTTGGAGATAAGCCCTGCGGCATAGCATCCCGCCCCTATGCCTATAGCCACTAAAGCCATTATGGTACCGGTTGATGTATTGGATAAATGCAGATATTCTTCGCAGTAGATATAAAGGTTCATCTGAACCATAGAGCCGATGAACCAAAATAAGGAAAGACCCAAAACAGTAGTATTGAGCCCTTTTAATTGTTTGCTCCAACGAAACCATTTAATAGGGAAAATAAAGGGGTTTAGGGTGTCGTTCGAATCGTCTTCGGGTGCTGTTTCGTGTACTTGTATGCCTAAGCTGGACAGCCAACCGGCAAGAGCCAATAGGATAAACGAAGTGCAGAGTGTGACTAAAACAACGGTACGGTTAAAGTACTGGTGGAGATCCGAAAGGTAACCGCCCAGGAAGGTGCCGGTCAACACGGCAACAAAGGTAAGCATCTCCATGGCACCGGTGCCAAACGAAATACCTTTAATGCCACCAATATCACGTATAATTCCGTATTTGCTGGGCGAATAGATACAGCTTTGAACGCCCATTAAAAACATGGCACCCATTACTACATATATGTTGCTGGTTATAAATCCTAAAGCAGCCAGCGTCATGATGGGTATTTCGGCCAGTTTGGCCGCTTTAATTATGGTAGCTTTGGGATGTTCCCTGGCCAATTTGCCCGCCCATGGCGATAAAAAGATGTAAGGAAGCACCAATAATGCAGCAGCAGCAGAAACTAAAGTGGCTTTACTGTCCGGGCCAATCCACAGTACACACACGAATCCGATAAGCGTTTTTAACAAGTTATCGTTTAAAACACCGGCGAAATTGGTGATAAAAAGGGGTAGCCATTTTAATTTGTTTTTCATAATAGATGCATAAAGATATAAATACAGTACAAACTTACTATCGTTTTAGTTTCATTAAATTATTCTTTGAGCATTATTGATTTTTTTGCATAGGAATGATAAATTTGTGACCTCATAAAATTGTGAGCAAAAAAACAAAATAATGGGACGCGCATTTGAATACCGTAAGGCCACAAAGCTCAAAAGATGGGCAAGCATGGCAAAAACATTTACCAAGTTAGGACGACAAATCACTGTAGCAGTAAAAGACGGTGGATCTGATCCGGAAGCCAATCCGCGTTTAAGGATGTTAATCCAGAATGCCAAAGCGGCCAACATGCCCAAGGACAATGTGGAGCGGGCCATAAAAAAGGCTACCGAAAAAAACCATGACGACTGGAAGGAAGTAGTTTACGAAGGTTACGGACCCTTTGGTGTTGCCGTAATGGTTGAAACAACCACTAATAACAACACGCGTACGGTAGGGGCGGTACGTAGCTATTTTAACAAAGCCGGAGGATCTCTGGGTACTACCGGAAGTGTTGAGTATATGTTTGAGCATCAGTGCCATTTTAAGGTAGAGGCCAAGGAAGGAATTGACCTGGAGGAGCTGGAACTGGATATGATTGATGCAGGAGCAAACGAAATATTTGAGGAAGACGGCAAAATAATTATTTATGGCGCCTTTGAAAGCTATGGCTCCATCCAATCTTATTTGGAAGACAACGATTTTGAAATTATCAGCTCCGAATTTGAAAGAATACCTACTACTACCAAAGAACTAAACGAGGAGGAAACCGTGGTGTTTGAAAAAATGTTGGCCAAGTTTGAGGAAGACGAAGACGTAACTAATATTTATCATACCGTTGCGGGATTGTAGAAAGTGCTTAATAGGTGAGATATACCTGTATTCGGTGCAGGGTTGATTGACCTTGTTGAGTAGAACCTAATCATAAAAAAAGCCCACCAAATTTATTTGGCGGGCTTTTTTTATTTCAATGAGAATGGTCATTACTTAATTCCGTGCATCATCCTGCTAATCCAGGGAGCCAGAATAAATAACAATACGGTAGCTATACCGGTAATTGCCGATACAAACCAAAATACGTTTACAGGTTGCCCTATGCTAACTTCCATCGATTTAGAGAGGGTTTCCATTTGAGAGGCGCCAAAGTTACCGGCTGCAAAAGAGAACATCCATACACCCATGAGCGTTGAAACCAACTTAGGAGGAGCCAATTTGGTAACCATCGATAAGCCAATAGGCGATATGCAAAGTTCGCCCATGGTAAAGATCAGGTAAACAAGAGTTAGCCATAATGGCGATACCAATGTCATTGTACCGCTACCCTTGGAGATGGTATCGGCCACAGCCATAACGGCGGCTCCAACGGAGAGCAACAGCATACCCCACCCAAACTTAAATGGTGTTTTAGGGTTCAATTTAAACTTATCTAACTTTAACCAAAGTATAGAAAACAGAGGTGCCAGAATAACAATAAAGATGGCATTGATGGATTGAAACCACGAAGCGGGTATCTCGAAGCTACCGATCATCCGGTCGGTATTTTCGTCTGCAAAAAGATTAAAGGTAGTACCGGCCTGCTCAAAGCCCACCCAAAAAAAGATGTTGAAAAAGGCCAGAACCAGGATAACGGCTACACGTTCCCATTGGTCGCGACCTTTGGTTCCACGGAAGATTGATATGACCAAATAAAGACCACCAACAATACCTACCACCTTAGGTATGGTGCTTTGTGCACCTTCAGACAGGGCTGCCCATCCTTGCATAAAGCCAATAGTTCCGAATATCAATACAGCAGTTACAGCAATCACCTGGCCCCATTCTATTCCCTTTAGATGCGTACGGTTCTTATCTGATTTGGGTGGCAGACCAATATGTCCCAATGTTTTTTCGGAACGTAATATCAGCCATAAAACACCAATAAGCATTCCTACGCCTGAGGCCAGATAACCATATTCCCAACTAATTTTCTCGCCCAGATATCCCGCTACAAAGGGAGCGATAAATGCGCCTAAATTAATACCCATGTAAAATATGGTAAAACCACCATCTTTGCGGGGATCGTTGTTATCGTACAGGTCGCCCACCATGGTCGAAATGTTGGGCTTAAAGAAACCGTTACCCAGAATGAGCACCCCCAGTCCGGCGTAAAACCAAAATTGACGTGATTCCAGGTTGTCGCCTCCAATAGCTGCTGCCGACAGCATAAATTGTCCTACAGCCATAGTCAAACCACCCATGTAAATGGTCATTCGCTGTCCGAAAAACTTATCGGCTAAAATGCCACCCAGCATGGGGGTAACAAATACTAATCCGGTAAATATCCCGTAAATGGTAAAAGCTTCTTCCCTGTCGAGCCCAAAGCCTCCATTGGCCAATGAGGCGGTTAAAAAAAGCACTAATAAGGCACGCATGCCATAATAACTGAATCGCTCCCACATTTCGGTGGCAAAAAGAGTGGACAGTCCCATGGGGTGACCAAAAAATCCTCTGTCTTCGTTACTCATCTCTAATAGTTCTAATTATTGTATATTGTTTATGTTTGAAACCTTATTGTTCGCTATATTTGTGATATTGCCACAAATGTAAAAAAAACGAGACATCAATTATAGTGTTTTTTCTCATGTTCGCTATTTTAATGGTTTTTTATTTCGGTAATTTATTAATTGATAACGTATTTGTTTGTATAAAATGAAAATATTAGCACCTCAGCAAATCAGGGATCTCGACCAATATACCATCCAACACGAACCTATATCATCCATCGACTTAATGGAGCGCGCTGCCCAACATGTTGCTAGTGAGTTGATGGAAAAGTTTTATAACAAACGGTTCTGTATTTTTGTCGGAACGGGAAATAATGGTGGCGATGGATTAGCTGTTGCCAGAGTATTGGACGATTTTGCATACACAGTAAAAGTGATTCTGGTAAAAACTTCCGTTAAACTAAGTGCCGATGCATCTATCAATTTAGACCGACTGCTAAAAACAAATCCTACTTGTCTGAGCACGGTTAAGAAGATAGGCGAAGTTGATTTTGGCCAAATTAAAAAAGATGCCATTATTGTTGATGCTTTGTTTGGTTCGGGGTTAAGCCGCCCCTTAGAAGGCTTGTACAAATCAGTGGTGGATGCGATAAATGAGTTGCCCAATAAGGTTGTTTCCATTGATATTCCATCAGGTTTGTTTGCCGAGTACGATAAAAACAGCGCACAAGGAAATTCAATTATCCGCGCCCATACTACCCTAAGCTTCCAAATGCCAAAGCTGTCGTTCTTTATGCCCGAGAGCGGTTGCCATGTAGGGCAATGGCATGTGCTAGATATTGGCCTGGCGCGAAATTTTATTCGGGAGCAGCCTTGTTCACATTACGTGGTAAGTAAAAAGCAAATCAAAAAGCTCCGTAAAAAACGACCTTTGCATAGTCATAAAGGAAATTATGGGCATGCCTTGCTCATTGCCGGATCTTATGGTAAAATGGGAGCTTCTATTATTGCTTCCAAAGCTTGTTTACGTTCAGGTGTTGGCCTGCTTACCGCTCATGTTCCGCATTGGGGTTATGGGATTATACAAAGTGCCGTTCCTGAGGCCATGACCAGCATCGATCGCTCCGACATGTTTTTTACCGAATTTCCGGATTTAAATACTTTTAGTGCTATTGGAATCGGCCCCGGCTTAAACAAAAAAAGAAACACGGTATTGGCTTTTGAAACTATGCTCGATAATATGAACAGTCAGGCACTTGTAATTGATGCCGACGGGTTAAATATATTGAGCGAAAACAAGCACTTACTCGGGAAAGTGCCTGAAAATGCCATTCTCACCCCACATCCAAAGGAGTTTGAGCGGCTGGTTGGTGTGTGGAATAACGATATGGATAAACTCAGTCGCTTGAAAAAGTTCTGTCAGCAATATCAAGTGTTTACCGTTTTAAAGGGGGCATATACGGTAACTTGTACACCCAATGGCACATGCTATTTTAACACAACGGGTAATCCGGGGATGGCCACAGCTGGTAGTGGTGATGCATTGACAGGTATTATTACAGGGCTATTGGCTCAAAATTATAGTCCTGAAGAAGCTGCTGTTGTTGGTGTTTATCTTCATGGCAAAGCAGGTGACCTGGCTTTGAAGAAGGAATCGACAGAGTCGATGACCGCTTTGGATATAATAAGTTGCCTGGGAGCTGCGTTTAAAAAGATTGGGTGAAGTGTAAAGAGAACGAAAAACAGTGAGCGTAAAGCGAATAGTTAGAATTGCAGCGTAGTAGGTATAACGTATAGTATTGAGCGAATAGCGTGAAGATAATAAAGTAGCACAACGTGCTGTTAAAGAGTAAAATAACAAACAATGATTATATACCTTTTTGATAAAACACTAAAAAACATAGAAATGAATAATTCCAAAAGATTGATTTTTGGCCTGATACTTAGCCTTTGCGTGTCATCGGCACTGTTTTCGCAAAAAAGAGGATCGGTAGCGGTAGATGTCAAACCGGCCACTCTGGTGGCGGATGACGGTCAATCACTCATGTACATGCTTCCAAAAACTGTTATACAGGTGGATATTGTTATGGAAAAGCGCATTATGAAAGCGGGTCCTTATTATCGCTATTCGCAGCGCTTTTTAAACTTGGATAAGGCTATTGCCGAAGATAGTGAGGAGTGGATTATTAAAGAGGTACGTATAAGTACATCCGGCAAAGCCGATGAGAGCAAGCGGTTTAGTGTGATTGCTACAGGTAACACCTCGGCACACCAGTTTAATTTAAACCCTGAAGGCGTGCTAACAGGTATTAACAATGCCCCGGTGTTCACCACAAAGCTTCCCGAGATTAAGAATCCGGCAGTTCCTATGCTGGCCGATATTAATTTTGATAACGTGGCATTAAATGAAGATTTGTTGTATAAAACTTCTTCGGCTGCCATGGCGCAGGAAGCCGCAAATATGGTTTATAAGTTGCGTACAAGCCGGATAGAATTGCTATCGGGTGAGTTGGAGAACTTGCCACCCGATGGGGAGGCTTACAAAACTATCCTGAAGGAGATCGAAAAACAAGAAAAGGATTTTGTATCTCTTTTTAGTGGTAAAACAATTTCGACGATCCAAACACAACGTTTTGAACTTACCCCCGATATACAAAGTAGTTATGCCAACCATGTATTGTGCCGTCTTAACAAACAAAAAGGGTTGGTAGATGCCATGGATATAACCGGAACACCTATTTATTTAAAACTCGATATAGCACAAAAGGAGAATCCTAAAAGCACACAAGCCGAACCTTCAAAAGATGCGGTTAGAAACGGCTTGTTTTATACAGTGCCATCATGGGGTACAGTGCATATTGTAGATAGAAACATCACCATAGCTTCCCAAAAAGTTGCTTTGGCGCAATATGGTCAAGTGGTTTCCATGCCGCCGTCTATCCTCGAAAAAGAAGGTGTTGTGATTGATGTTTCACCGGTTACGGGAGCACTCATTTCAGTGGGTAGTAAGCAGTAAACGGTATCCGCAATAGGGCGTTGCGCATGGTAGGCAAAGCAATGGTGCGGCCTGCCATAAGTTATTTTAAGAAATTCAATATCCGTTTTTCGATTCGGAATCAAAGGAGGCAGCGGCTTCGTTAACAATAGGTATGTGGGAGATGTTTACACATGGAGCTTGTCTGGTATAATATAAGCGCGGGTTTTTATAAGGGATAGTACCTTTTAAAGTATGTAGCTGGGTTCGATAAGGTAGGTGCCCCCTTAATAGGCGCTTCGTCCTCATCGAATATTTTTAAAAAATTGCCTGTTACATGTACAAACCACATGATTAGGAAGCGTTGTGCATAAATTTTATTGTGCATTCCTTATATTAGTTAACGCAATACCACGCACTAAGCCACTATGGTGTGGTTTATTCTTATAATAACTACTCAGGTGGGTAGGGGTGCTACCTTATGTTTTTACAATTCATTTATTTTTTTTCCTTTGTCGGAACCGAATAATAGGCTTTTAGGGCTTCCGATAATTTGCTCGCCGTAAATACCGGTATGCCCCGAAAAGAGGTAAGCCGTAACGCAGGCTATACCTATAAACACGCCGGCGTCGGCTCCAAATAGTTCAATACCCATTAAAGTGCAAGCGATAGGCGTATTGGTTGCCCCCGAAAAAACGGCTACAAAACCCATGCCTGCAAGCAGCGCCACAGGCAGAGGAATAAATAGTGCCAGCGCACTGCCCAGTGTGGCACCGGTAAAAAATAAGGGCGTTACTTCACCTCCTTTAAAACCGGCACCCAGCGTAAAAGCGGTGAACAATATTTTGAGTAGAAAATCGCTGAAAGGCAATTGATGGTTAAATGATTCCACGATGACCGGAATACCCAGTCCAATCCAACGAGTTCCCACCGCCCAAACAGCTAAAGCAATTACTATTCCGCCAAGCAAAGGACGAAAGGGGGGGTATTTAATTGTTCTTTTAAAAAGAGCGCCCCAAAAATGGGTAGCATTGGAAAACAACATGCCGGCCAATCCAAAGCATATGCCTGCCAGTAAAGCCCATAAAAGCTGAGGAGCCCATAAATCTGGTACAACAGGGATGGAATAAGTGGTATGATGTATGGGCCATAGCTGTGCTGCCTCGTTGGCAAAAATGGCTGCCAAAAAACTGGGTACAATCGCATCGTAACGCATCCTCCCTACCACAAAAACTTCTAAGGCAAATACGGCACCTGCCAAAGGGGTGCCAAATATGGAGGCAAAGCCGGCACTAACACCGGTAATTAATAGTATTTTTCTGTCAGAAGAATTTAACCTGAATATCTTCGTAAACTGGTCGGCAATAGCACCCCCCATTTGTATGGCTGTCCCCTCTCGTCCGGCCGAACCACCAAATATATGTGTAGCTACCGTGCTAAACAACACCAATGGAGCCATTTTTAAGGGGATGATTTTTTTGGGGCTATGGAATTCTTCCAATATTTGGTTGTTACCTTTCACTACGGATTGTCCCAAATAATAGTAGGTCATACCTATCGCGAGCCCACCCAAGGGCAACAAAGCGATTATCCAAATGTTATGCTCTCTGAAATCGGTGGCCCACTCCAAGGCAATTAAAAATATGGCAGATGCCGAACCAGCCAGCAAACCCACTAAACCGCACAGCAATATCCATTTGCCAAGGTACAAAGCCGAGGGAACAATTCCTTGAGGTATGTTTTGCCTGAAGCGATTTTTAAAACCCATTAAAAATTATTTTTCGTAAAACGCTTCAATACCGGGATAGTTGTATTCCATTTTGGCTTTTTGCTGCGAAAGCAAAAAATACGTGACCGTTGCAATGGAGCAAACGGTACCTTGATAATCCTGAATAAGGGTATTTATCTTAACCAACCTGCGGTTGGGACTTTCTAAGCGTGCTTTTATGGTTATCTCTTCACCACTTATCATCAACGGCTTTTTGTACTGAACTTCCATATTGGAAGTAACCCCCATAGTCTGGCACTTGGTATAAACCACCCAACTGGCTATTTCGTCGTGCAGCGTGGCCTGTATGCCACCGTGCACCACGTTCATATATCCTTCAAATTGTTTTTTGGGTAGCCATTTTGCTATTATTTCTTCTCCTGCATCCCAAAATTCTAACTGTAAGCCAATGGGGTTTTGGGGGGAACAACCGAAACATTTATGTTGATGTTGCGGATTGTTGACGAATGGATTGACAATTTTTTTCATATTTTTTAAGGTTAGCCGAACGCTGATGTATGGACTTATTTTAATTCATAATCCTCCTGCATATGGCAGGGCAAATGCTGCGACTTTATTATTTCAGCTTGTGCCAAATTAATCATGCGAACAGTAAACGTTTTTCTCTTAAATAAAGTAAAAACCGAAAAAGAGAACATTCTCCTTTCCGGCTTTTTGTATTTGGTTACTGAGAACGATCTATCCGCATCCCGCACTCGAATAGGAGGGAGAAAAGCCATCGCTGTTTGCCTCTCACATACGGATTAGCCAACACCGACACTTCGTATGCCTAACGCCGTCTATTCCTGGCTGGCCGGCACATCACCTCTCATACCTACAATATCGCGATCGAACATGTATAGGTTATGTCCATCGAGTAGCTTAAGTTTGTCAATAATGGCCATAACCGAAGCTTCTTCCTCCGTTTGTTCATTCACAAACCATTGTATCCAATTATGGGTTGTAAAGTCCTTCTCGTCGAGGCACACGCCTACAATTTCGTTGATACTTGCGGTAACATAACGTTCGTGCTCTAAAGTTTGCTCAAAAACTTCTTGTACGTTTTTATAATTTGTAGGTGGTTGCTTTATGGCTGGAATAACAGCTTTTCCGCCTCTTTCGTTTACATACTTCATAAACTTGAGCATGTGCATCTTCTCTTCTTCTGCCTGGGCATACATCCACTTCGATACTCCCTCGAATCCGTTGGTTTCGGCCCACGATGCCATCGACAAATACAAGTTGGAGGAATAGGCTTCTTTCTCTATTTGTTTTACTAAACTATCTTCTACCGTTTTTTTTAACATAACTATTGTTTTTACGATTATTTTTATTCTGAATTTCAAATTTACGATAATTCATTTAGAATGCATAATCAAACAGAATTAGTATTTAACCTGAACTATTTATATATCATTTGGTTTAGTTTTTACTACTTCGGCGATAGGGAATATTCGAAATGATACATATTAAAAGACTTGTAAGTATTTAATTTTAAAAATAAGTTCATATATTAAACGGTCGTAAAAAATCAATTGGATGATTAAAAAAATTTTAGTGGCCAACCGGGGCGAAATAGCAGTGCGTATTATGCGATCGTGCCGCGAAATGGGTATTAGATCCGTGGCGGTATTTTCCGAAGCCGACCGTACTTCTATGCACGTAAGATATGCGGATGAAGCCTATTGTATTGGTGCCTCGCCTTCAAACGAAAGCTATTTAAAAATAGATGCTATTTTAAAGGTAGCAAAGGAAACCAAGGCTGACGCCATACATCCGGGTTACGGGTTTTTATCCGAAAACGCAGATTTTGCCCGGGAAGTTTTGGGTATGGGAATCATTTTTATAGGCCCGGGGCCCCAGGCCATTCTGGATATGGGAGATAAAGTTACAGCCCGTAAACTAATGCAGCGTTCCGGTGTGCCTGTTGTTCCCGGAACCGAAAAGCCGTTGTCAAAGACCAAGGATTTAACTTCTGTTGCCAAAGAGATTGGTTATCCCATTATGATAAAAGCGTCGGCCGGTGGTGGCGGTAAAGGTATGCGGTTGGTAACGGACGAGTCGCAACTTCAGTCCTCCTTCGATATGGCCCAATCCGAAGCCTTGTCTTCGTTTGGTAACGACACGGTTTACATCGAAAAATACATCGAATCACCCCACCATATCGAGTTTCAGATTTTAGCCGACCAATATGGCAATACCATCCATCTCTTTGAACGCGAGTGTTCCGTGCAACGGAGGCATCAAAAAGTGGTGGAGGAAACGCCATCGCCCCACATGACCCCCGAGCTGCGACTTAAAATGGGTCAGTATGCCATTAAAGCTGCCCAATCGGTTAACTACGTAGGTGCCGGAACCATTGAGTTTTTGGTAGACGATAAGCATAATTTCTACTTTTTGGAGATGAACACCCGCTTGCAGGTGGAGCATCCCATTACAGAGCGAGTAACTGGTATTGATATCGTAAAGGAGCAAATAAGGATAGCCGATGGCAATCCGCTAAGTTATACACAGGATCAGGTGCTTATGCATGGTCATGCTATTGAGTGCCGTATTTATGCCGAAGATCCGAAAAATAACTTTATGCCTAACCCGGGCGTGATAAAGCATATTACAGAACCCTTGGGCTTGGGGGTGCGAACAGACGGTTACGTTTATAAAGGATATGAAATTCCTATCTTCTACGACCCCATGATATCCAAGCTTATCATTTGGGCTAAAACACGCAACGAAGCTATCGACCGGATGAAAAGGGCGTTGTACGAATACAAAATTACCGGCGTAAAAACATCCATCCCCTTTTTGGAAAAGATTATGGAAACCCCGGATTTCAGAAATGGTACCTACGATACGCACTTTATCGAAAAAAACAAGCCATATCTGCATATAGAGGAACCATGCGATTACGAATCGCAGGATATTGCCATGTTTGTAGCTTACCTGGACTTTATGAAAAAGCAGGAATATAAAGTGCGCGACAACGTGACCAATAAGCCGTCGCCATGGAAAGAATTCGGTAAAAAAAGAAATATGCTTAGATTTTAAATATCCCCTTATGCCTTTAGAATTAAAAGTTAAAGACAGAAAAGTAAAAATTGAGGTACTAAAACAAGAAGGCTGTATTTACCATGTGCTTATCGATGGTAAAGCGTATAGCCTTGATGTGTTGCAGGTTGAGTCGTCGGTTTATTCTATACTGCACAATGGAACTTCTATCAATCTGGAGATGATTGAGGACAATCACCCCAACCATTACAAAGTGAATACCCGTAACGATCAGTTTAAAGTGGAGGTCATCGACCCTTCTACCCGGTATAACGTGGCTTCGCGCAATAATGCTAAAAGCAGCGATCGGGAGATTATTTCGCCTATGCCGGGCCGCATTGTACGCATTATGGTTAGTGTGGGCAGCTTTATAAATGAGGGAGATACCGCTCTTGTAGTTTCGGCCATGAAAATGGAAAGCGAATTTAAAGCGCCTATATCGGGCATAGTGCGTAAAATTAATGTTGCGGAGGGCGATACCGTAGATGGCGGCATAACGCTGGTGGAAATTGACCCGCAAGAATAATACGAGCATTAATACCGCTAAAGTTTGTTCAACCTATAAAATAACATCATGCAATCATTAAAGGATAAATATAAACTGTATGAAGATAAAAACAGAGCGGCAGAGCAGGGAGGCGGAAAATCGCGAACCGATAAACAGCATAGTGCAGGCAAACTTACTGCACGGGAGCGCATAGCCGTTTTCTTGGATCGGGGTACCTTTGTTGAGCTGGACAAGATGATAACCCATAGATGTGTTAACTTTGGTATGGAAAAACAGCATATACCCGGCGATGGTGTAGTGAGTGGATACGGAAAAGTGGATGGGCGTTTGGTGTACGTTTTTGCTCAGGATTTTACCGTTTTTGGTGGGTCGTTGAGCATTACCAATGCCAAAAAAATTATAAAGGTTCATCAGCTGGCCCTCAAGATGGGTGCCCCGCTAATTGGTCTTAACGATTCCGGGGGTGCCAGGATTCAGGAAGGAGTGCAAAGCTTGGCGGGCTACGGCGACATTTTTTATCTTAACGTGAAAGCTTCGGGCGTAATACCCCAAATATCGGCCATTATGGGGCCCTGCGCAGGCGGAGCCGTGTACTCACCTGCCCTAACCGATTTTATTTTTATGGTGCAAAACTCGAGTTACATGTTTGTTACCGGGCCTGAGGTTATAAAAACCGTTACACACGAAGATGTGAGCAAGGAAAGTCTGGGTGGGGCGGTAACCCACAACGCAAAAAGCGGTGTAGCCCACTTTGTGGGTGATGATGACGAACATACCCTTTTAATGATACGTGAGTTGCTCAGCTTTCTTCCCAGCAATAACATGGAAGAAACGCCTATTGTGCCTACCGGTGATAAAAGCGACAGGGAGGAAGAGAAGCTTCAGGAATTGATTCCTTCGGATTCCAGCAAAGCATACAACATGCTGGAGCTAATAACCGCCGTGGTGGACGACAGGCATTTTTTTGAGGTGATGCCACTTTACTCAAAAAATATGATTACCGGATTTGCTCGTTTCAACGGTCGATCGGTAGGTATTGTGGCCAACCAGCCGGCTTTTTTGGCAGGAGTGCTCGATATTGATTCCAGTGTAAAGGCAGCACGTTTTGTGCGTTTTTGCGATTCGTTTAATATCCCTGTGGTTACCTTTGTGGATGTACCCGGGTTTTTACCCGGCATAACGCAAGAGCATGGTGGTATTATTAAACACGGTGCCAAGCTATTGTATGCCTATGCCGAAGCAACCGTGCCTAAAATAACGGTGATTACCCGTAAAGCCTATGGAGGAGCTTATGATGTAATGTCGAGCAAGCATTTGATGGCTGATGTTAACCTGGCTTTTCCCACGGCCGAAATTGCCGTTATGGGACCCGAGGGAGCAGTAAATATAATTTTTCGGAATGAGGCCAAAGAGGAAAGAGCCCAAAAGGTGGAGGATTACAGAGAGAATTTTGCCAATCCTTATCGGGCTGCCGAATTGGGTTATATAGACGAAATAATTATGCCGCGCGAAACCCGTAAAAAAGTCATACAGGCTTTGGATATGACGCAAAATAAAAGTGAAGCAAATCCACCTAAAAAACATGGTAACATGCCGTTATAATACGTATATTTAGGGTAGCCATATAATTATCATTCATCTCTACCCAATAAAGTATTATAACATGAATGCATTGGAACAGCTAAAAAAAATGACCACGGTAGTAGCCGATACCAGTGATTTTGAAAGCATGAAATCGTTTAAACCCCAGGACGCTACTACCAACCCATCACTCATTCTTAAAGCAACCGGCATTTCTCAATATCGGCCTTTAATAAGCGAAGCCGTTAAATATGCGCAAAATAAGGCCGATGTGCCCGATCAACAGCTTAGCCTTGCTATGGATAAGGTTGCCGTTAACTTTGGCACAGAGATATTAAAGATTGTTCCGGGAAGGGTATCTACCGAAGTGGATGCCAGATTAAGCTTTGATACGGAGGGTAGCATAGCAAAGGCACGCGAGATAATTGACCTGTATGAGATTGGGGGTATACCCCGAAGCAAGGTACTGGTGAAGTTAGCCTCCACCTGGGAGGGGATCCTAGCCGCCGGTGAGCTTGAAAAGGAGGGCATACATTGCAACCTCACGCTTCTGTTCAGTTTGGCACAAGCCGTAGCATGTGCCCAGGTAGGGGTACAGCTCATATCCCCATTTGTAGGGAGGATTTACGATTGGTATAAAAAAGAAAGGGGCCTTGATCATATCGAACCCAAGGACGATCCGGGTGTTTTGTCGCTTACGGAAATATACAACTACTACAAAAAATTTGCCTACGATACTGAAGTGATGGGAGCCAGCTTCCGAAATATTGGCGAAATACTTGAGGTGGCTGGTTGCGACTTGTTAACTATTTCTCCCCATTTAATGAAGCAGTTGGAGGACTGTTCCTCACCTGTTTCCGAAAAGCTTTCAGTTGCAGCTGCACAAAAAAAGGAAATAAAAAAAATAGAGATGAACGAGCTCCGCTTTAGGTGGATGATGAACGAAGATGCCATGGCCACCGAAAAACTGGCAGAGGGCATCCGGAACTTTGCAGCGGATACGCTTAAGCTCGAAAATAGGATTAAAGAGATGTTGGAGATTTAGGTTGTATTTTTTGATAAGATGATTTTTGTGGTAAGAGTTATCTGCTGTGAACCAACTGGTGAGGGGCGAATGTGGCCATATCGGCAATTTTAATAACTTAATAACGATTCGTTTTTTACAGGGATTTCGTAAATATGACCTCGTACCGCATAGCTTGATAAGCACTTACAAGTCATCCAGTTCCTTTGGATCCCAAAAATATTTTTCAAAATCCTTCACCTGATTATTTACGACGGTAAGCCCTTCACTTTCAAGCAATTGCTGCATGATGTTTTCGCCGGGGAAGGCTGCCTTGCCGCTTAGCAGCCCATTCCGGTTGAGTACGCGGTGGGCAGGGATAGGTTTGGCCGAAGCACCACTTTTGTGCAAGGCCCAACCCACCATCCGGGCTGCTCCGGCCGATCCCAGGTAGCTGGCGATGGCTCCGTACGATGTTACTCGGCCGTAAGGAATTAGTTGGACCACCTGATGTACTTGCTTAAAAAAATCACCTTCCACCATAGGGGCTGTTAGCTTTTGGGGTCTTAGCTTCTTCCGGCATTTTACTTCCCCGGTTATAACTTCTGTACTCGTCGAACTCAATTTCGATATCGGGTTCGATTAATTCTTTTCCCGGGGGGATGGAAAAGCGAATGTACTTAATGGGGATGCCTTGTTCGTGGAACTGCGACTCGTAAAATGTTTTAATGGCCAGCACTTTATCTACTGCATCACTATTGTATAAATCTGTTGTGTTTACTTCTTCCTTTAGTCCGTTCTCTTTAACTACCGCATTGCTGTAGGTGTATAAAAACTTACTGTCGGTTTTAAGGTGGATAATGCCACCGGGTTGTAGCAGTTGCCTGTAATAATTCAGGAAGCGAACCGAAGTTAAACGCTTACGCGTTTTCTTCATTTGCGGATCGGGAAAGGTAATCCAGATTTCATCAATTTCGCCCTGGGCAAAAAAGGAAGTAATCAATTCAATTTTAGCTCGAATAAAGGCCACATTGTCCATGCCTTTTTTTAAAGCCTGGGTGGCTCCGGTATAAATTCGGGCACCTTTTATATCTATACCAATAAAATTTTTGTCGGGAAACAATTCGCCCATCCCTACCGTATATTCACCTTTCCCACAGCCCAGCTCAAGCACAATAGGGTTGTCGTTTTTAAAGAAGGACTTGTTCCATTTGCCTTTCAAATAAAAGTCTTCCCTGTTGGCCTCATCAAATTTAGCCTGAAATACATGTGCGTAAGTTTCTAACTTCGCAAACTTATATAGTTTGTTTTTACCCATTTTTTATTTTAAAGTTTAGAAAATAACACAATTAGAAAATCATAATTGTTTATTGAGAAATTTATATCAATTAAACCACCCCGGCTGATAGTATATAACTCACGCTGCCGCTTCGCAACCACTACCTTCTTTGATATGCTCTGGTGCAAGTGTATGGCCCGGATCCTTGAAGTAATTGCGATACGAAGGTGGAGAAGCTTACCGCGAAAACATTGGAGGAGGTGGATTTATTGTAAGCGTATCCACTCACTAACCAACTTGTATTAACTGATTAGTCAAATGCCTTCCCTGTTTGTCAACAGCAATGATTCAACTGTTAGCATTCCATTGTTATTCCACCTCCATCATTTTTATACCTACACCGGCCACACCTGATAAAACAGTATCACGCATCCCTTGTACCACGTAATACTTGTACACGCCGGTTTCCGGAAAACGTATGTTCAGTTTATAAGGGTGCATGCTCGAGAATACTTTTGACCCCCAACTGTTTTTACCATACCATTGTCCGGCATCATTTGCCAGTGGGCAATCTACTGTATCGCGTTGTACATGTCCCGATGGCGAAATGGCGTCTACAAAAAACCATATGTTGCTATAGCTATAGGCATCGGTATTTTCAACCTCCAGCAATAGATGATAGGACTTATTTAAATCGGTAACATTACTTTTAAAAACCGCCACGGTATCCTTATGCCATCCCGTTGGTGGTAGGGGTACGGTATTTTCGTAAACCATGTTTGGCCCGCACGATAACAGGCCTGTCAGCGAAATAAATGCGCAGAATATCGCTAAATTAATTTTTTGCATTGTTGTCCCTATTTTTATTTCTGGGATTATTCCTGGGGTTGTTTCTACTGGTATTTCTGGTGTTTGACTTTTTTTTACGTTTTTTCCTGTTTCTGTTATCCCCTTGCTTTTTTGGTTCATCAAAGCGCGATATGCTATCTTCGCCCACCACATTCTCGTAATCTAAAGCTTTCGTCTCTTTAAGTGCTGCATTTACCTTCTTATCCAATAATGTTTCGGGTTTTGTTGCTTTGCGGTTTAAACGTATCACCTCTTTAACACGATCTACCGAAAGCTCTGTAAGGTTAGCAGCCATGTGTCTGTCAGTGGAATACCACATCAATCGCTTAAATATATCAGTTTTAAAATGATAATAAGTACTGTCCTTTGTTTCGAGTGGGATGTTTGTACGCGGAAAATCTTTTTGGGCATCGATGTAAGCGTCCAGCTCATAGTTTAAGCAGCACTTCAGCTTTCCGCATTGTCCAGCTAATTTTTGAGGGTTCAGCGATATTTCCTGGTAACGCGCTGCATTAGTGGTTACCGAAACAAAATTAGTGATCCATGTAGAGCAGCAGAGTTCGCGACCGCAAGGGCCTATACCTCCTATACGGCCTGCCTCTTGCCGCGCACCTATTTGGCGCATTTCAATACGTACTTTAAACCTGTCGGCCAGTACCTTTATCAGTTGACGAAAATCCACCCTTTCGTCGGCGATATAATAAAAAATGGCCTTGGTTTTATCGCCCTGGTATTCCACATCCCCAATCTTCATATTTAGGTTGAGGTTCAGGGAAATACGACGGCTCTCAATCATTGTTTCGTGCTCCAGTTTCTTTGCCTCTTCCCATTTTTCAAAATCAACTGGTCGGGCATGCCTGTACACTCTAAAAAATTCGTAGTCCTTTATGTTTAAACGATTTTTCTTCATTTGCATCACGGCAATTTCTCCGGTGCAGGCTACCGTTCCAATATCGTGACCCGGTGAGGCTTCCACGGCCACCACATCGCCTTTTAGCAGGTGTAATCCATTGCTGTTTCTGTAATAACCTTTGCGTGTGTTTTTAAACTGAACTTCTACTATATCTGAAACATTGCCACTGTCGGGTAAATCGGCCAACCAATCAAAAACATCTAATTTGCCGCACCGGTCAGAGCATGTGCTACACTTTGACTGTACTTCTTCCATTTTTACTTTTTTTAAAAGGCCATAGCCTTGCGTATATATTAATTGCCCTCCTTAATCGAAATGATCAATTTGAGCCCCAAATCGAACAGGACAATTTTGCTGTTCCCGTTCTGTCCTATGTGCGAGTCGGCCAAAGCAAAATCTTCGGCAATCGTCATCGCATTTTTATCATTAATAAAAGGCGAAAATTTTTTCGACCACTCCAGTTGATGAGGAGTGAGATAAACAATATCATCTTGTTTAAAGTTCATGATATAATTTTCGCGTATCATGTTAATGGCGTAATTTAAAAAATTACGCTGTCTTTCTCGCGGCTGGCGACTCATTTCTTCTACCCATTTGAGCAGGTCGCTTACTTTGCGACTGTAGCTGTGCCGCATCATGGTAATAAATCGATCAAAGAAAAACTCGTTCTCTTCGCTCATCTCTACTTGCTGGCGTCCATAAATCAGATTGCCATTGGCCACTTTTGCAGCCCCCACTGCTTCTTTCTGCGAAATATCGAATTTGTCAATCAGGTAGTTTTCTATATCGACTTGTTCGAAGGCGGGTATTTTTAATTGCTGGGTACGTGAGAGAATGGTACCTATCATATCGTCCGGCTTGTTCGAAACCAGTATAAAAACAGTACCATGCGAAGGTTCCTCCAGTATTTTAAGCAGCTTGTTGGAGGTGGTATCATTCATTTTTTCGGGCAGCCATACAATCATCACTTTGTGCCTGCCTTCAAAAGTTTTAAGACTTAACTTGCGGATAATCTCCGAGCTTTCAGCTGTAAAGATGGCGCCCTGTTTATTGTCGCCTTCTTTGCGTATGCAGTTTAGCCAGGTGGGTAAGTCAAAATAGGGCGATTGATTGACCAGTTGCCGCCATGGCGCAATAAAAGTATCGCTTACCGGGTTGCTTGCCGAATTGCTTTTAATAACGGGGAATACAAAATGAAGGTCGGGGTGTACCAGTTTAGCATATTTTTTACAGGACGAACATGCGCCACACGAATCAGTTTCTGTGGGGTTCAGGCAATTTAAATATTGGGCAAAAGCAATGGCCAATGCCAATTTTCCGTTGCCCTCGGGGCCTGTAAACAGTAAGGAATGGCTCACCCGGTTTTCCTGCACCATCCGCAGGAGCCTCCGTTTTGTATCTTCCTGTCCTACAACTTGTTTAAACAACATTTATCTGCTCCGTTAATTTTGAAATCTGCCAAAGATAATAAAATAGCTAAAGATATAAACTATCCATAATACGCCCTGTGCTTTACGGCAGGCTAATCTCAAAAAAGGGAAAAGCTACTTTTTTGGAGCTTGGCCGAGGTAATGATTTATAAAGAAAACCACATTATACAAGGTGTGGCTTTTAACTTTTAGCGTACCTTTGTGTTTTAAAAATTAAAATAGCATGTCAACTTTCCTTTTCGATAAAATAATATTTGGGCCGGTAAAAAGTCGCCGGCTGGGTGTTTCGTTGGGAGTGAATTTACTACCCGTTAACAAAAAAATATGTACCTACGATTGCATTTATTGCGAATGTGGCTTTAATGGCGACCATGCCGCAGCCATACCTCAAATGCCCAAGCGCGAAGAGGTAAAGTACGAATTGGAGAAAGTGCTAAAGGATATGCAACGTAAGGGCAAAGCACCCAATGTGATTACTTTTGCGGGCAATGGGGAGCCTACTATCCACAAAGATTTTGCTGCTATCATCGAGGATACCATAGCCCTGCGTAACTCCTATTCTCCGCAGGCCCGAATAGCCGTCCTTTCTAATGCTACCATGACCCACAAACCATCAGTTTTTGAGGCACTGAAAAAAGTGGACGACAATATTCTTAAATTGGACTCCGGACTTGAAGAAACAATTCGTTTGCTGGATAAACCACAGTCGGCTTTTACCTTAAGTGGGCTGGTGGACAACCTACGCAAGTTTGACGGACAGCTGATAATACAAACCATGTTTGTTCAAGGGCATTATAATGGTCGCGAAGTGGATAATACCACCAACGAAAATGTTGACCCCTGGCTTAATTTGTTAAAAGATATAAGGCCTAAGAGTGTGATGATATACACAATTGAGCGCGACACGCCTGTAGAAGGATTAATTAAAGTTCCGTTACAAGTGCTCAAGCAAATTGCCCGTAAGGTTGAGGAGTTAGGTATTCCTACGCAAGTATCCGGTTAATTGGATTGAGGAATGGGCTAAAAATAGTTAGTACCTACGCTCGAATAAGCTGCCATATTTTTTCAGAATATCGAAGAAAAAAATTAGGACTGAGTTGTATTGAAAAAACAGCTAAAATATTTGGTTTGCCCCTTAAATTGGGGCTTGGGACATGCCAGCAGAATGATACCCGTAGTTAACGATTTGTTAAAGCAAGGGAATAAGGTTATTCTGGGGGGGGATGGGGACGCACTTCGCCTCATGTCAAATGAGTTTCCGGATTTGCAAACGGTTAGCATCCCCGATGTTGAAGTGCGTCTGGGACACAAGACCATATGCTGGAGTCTTTTGGGCTTGGTGCCAAAAATGATATACTCATCCTTCCGCGAGCACTGCATTCTAAAACGCCTAATAAAGTGTACAGCCATAGATGTGGTAATAGCTGACAACAGGTATGGGCTGTGGAATAAAAAGATAAAATCGATTTTTGTAACGCATCAATTGATGCTAAAATTACCCAAAGCCTTAAAAATATTAGAATATCCGGTTCATCTGCTCATTAAAATGGCCGTTGCACGTTTTGATACTTGCTGGGTGCCTGATTATGCCGATAGGCAGAACTCCCTCAGTGGCGATTTAAGTCATAAGTACGCATTGCCACGCAATACAACTTTTATTGGCCCACTCAGCCGATTTGCACAGGCTAAACAGGTGAGTACAGACCGCAGCTTTAAGGTAGTTGCTGTACTATCTGGTCCTGAACCTTTACGCAGTGAGCTGGAGGAGGAATTGAGGGCGGTACTTTCGCACAGCCATGCATCTGCCCTTATTGTTCAGGGAAAACCCTCAGAAAGAAAACAATACACAACAGTTGGAAACATCACCTCGGTACCTCATTTGGATACTTTAGAGCTTCGGGCAATTTTAAAAAAAGCACACACAGTCATCTGCCGCTCAGGCTATAGCTCCATCATGGATTT
Source organism: Saccharicrinis carchari (assembly GCF_900182605.1). Lineage (NCBI taxonomy): Bacteria > Pseudomonadati > Bacteroidota > Bacteroidia > Marinilabiliales > Marinilabiliaceae > Saccharicrinis > Saccharicrinis carchari. Next base: position 2,071 of record NZ_FXTB01000011.1, on the reverse strand, counting down.
GGAATATTTTAAAAGCAAAGCAATCCTTATTCCTACTCCCGGTCAAACCGAACAGGAGTATCTGGCCCTACATTTAACCCATAAACACCTTACAATCAATCAAACAGATGTAAAAGTGCAGTTGATTAATTATTTGTAGCTTACGCTTGCTTTTAAAGGGCATCAATAGGATTGTGCATATAAGTGTAACTTTTCAGGCTGGGCTTCGTTTTAAGGAGTATTCATCAAATAGATATAACCATTTACCGTAAAATAAGGTAAAATTGACACAATGGGTTTTTGCCCTGTATAACTCCTAAAAACAAAGAAATGACATATATAATTATTGTTTTGGTAGTTGCAACAATATGCGCTTTGTTGTTATTCCATAAACACATCCTTAGGTTAATAGCCGAAAAAAAAGCATTGCCCGAAGTTGAAAAGGTATTATTTACACATAAGCAAGTAAATAAAGCACAGGTGTTGCAAAGCATTCATAGTTTTACCAACAACAGATTGAGCAACGAGATGGCCATGGATTACTTTTACAAAATTAAAGGTTTACAAATGCTAAATACAGGTCAGCCCATTAATTTTTGGATAAAAACCTACCTTACTACACCCCCAAAAATAAAATTGAACTACTTTGAGCAAGTTAAGTTTTATGAGACTTTTTTAAATTATCCCCGTATAAATAAGGAAGCAAACCAAACATCATTAACAAAAGTCCGGACGCACATGAAGGCGCCAATCATTAGAAAACTTGCACCCCAGAAAATGGCATAGTTAGTAAGGTGTATTAACAAAAATTACTATATATTATAGAGAGCCAACCGGCTGTTGTACTTGCACTTTGTTTGAACGTAACTGTACTTTTTTTGTGCTGCTAAAACCCTGTAGGCATATTTTTTATACTGGTGGTAAGCCATTGTAGCAGTAAGCTGCTTTAACTACAAAAAGCATATTTCTACAAGTGCATTACCTTGGAACGCTAGTTTTGGCTTAAAAACAAGCCCATGACTTTTCCTCATCGCTCGCCCACGATAGCTGGCAAATACAAAGTACACCTCTAATTGCAGTAATAACCCGGCATACTGAAAATAGAAACGCTGGGCGTTCCCCTCCGTGCAATATTTCTTTTAAAATTGCGGTTTGTGCTGTCGGGTCGGGCTTTCCGCTATAATCTTTTTGCTCGTACCACACAAAAAGGATTTCCGCTGCAATCCCTAACGCAATGAGGTTCCGGTCTGCTAACCCTACCTTACGCTGTCGGGTGTATTCATATTTGCAAAAGTCAAAGCTCCAACCTCTAATCCCCTAAATTCTAACTTCTAACTTCCAACCTCTAGCTTCTAACTTCTAACTTCTTACTTCCAACTTCTAACTTCCAACCTCTAATCCCTAACCTCTAATCCCTAATGTCTCGTCGCTCAATTCCGGCAAATATTTTTTTTCTTAGGCTAACCATTTGGTCGTTTAGCTTTTAAGTGTTATCTTGCTTGTCTGCTTAAAAAAAACTTGCGATTAATATTTGGAGGTTTAAAAATAAAGCAGTTCTTTTGCATCCGCTTTTGGGAAACACGATGGGTTAACGAGTCTGTTTCGCTCCCTAAAAAATGCCTCACTTTTTTGCAACATAAGAAGATGAGAAGTTCTAAGGGAGCAGCGCGTTAAAAAGCAGTTATAACAACATATTGAGAGAACCAAAACCGTTTTATGGCGGTATTTTTTTTGGCGTAAAAGAGGTAAGAAAAATAAACTTCAAATTATTTCAAAAAACATTTGGAACTTAAAATTTAAAAGTGTTATCTTTGCAGCCGCTTAAAACGGAGCTGATTTAATGAAATAGCTCAGAGCATCCCCCGGATGGGAAGCATTACTTTTTTTAAGAAAAGAAGATGCTAAAGTCCAACGGAGGAACGCAAGTGTTTAAAGCGAATAACAAGATTTAGAACTGGGCCACGGCTCAAGACGAAATAAAAAGAAGTCAGATGTTAACTGTTCACTGACACAAAAGTTCTTTGAAAATATTGGAATGCACAAAAGGAAAAAAAAGTAGAGTGATTCTTTGAGCAAAACTCTTGTAAAGAAT
>NZ_FXTB01000010.1 GCF_900182605.1 Saccharicrinis carchari | reverse complement strand
ATTCTTTACAAGAGTTTTGCTCAAAGAATCACTCTACTTTTTTTTCCTTTTGTGCATTCCAATATTTTCAAAGAACTTTTGTGTCAGTGAACAGTGAACAGTAAACAGTTAACAGTGAACAGTTAACATCTGACTTCTTTTTATTTCGTCTTGAGCCGTGGCCCAATTCTAAATCTTGTTATTCGCTTTAAACACTTGCGTTTTCCCGTTTAACCTAAGCATTTTCTTTTCTTAAAAAAAGTAATGCATTCCATCCGGGGGATGCTGTGAGCTATTTCATTAAATTAACTCTGTCATTTGCGGCTGCAAAGATAACGTTTTTAATTTTTAAGTTCCAAATGTTTTTTTGAAATAAATGGAAGTTTTTTTGTCACTTTTTTACTCCAAAGCAATACCGCCATAAAACGGTTTTGGCCCTCTCAACATGTTGTTATAACTGCTTTTTAACGCGCTGCCTTCCTAAGCACCTGCCATCTTCTTATGTTGCAAAAAAGTGAGGCGTTTTTTTAGGGAGCGAAACAGGCTCGTTAACCCATCGTGTTTCCCAAAAGCGGATGCAAAATAACTGCTTTATTTTTTAACCTCCAAATATTAATCGCAAGTTTTTTTTAAGCAGAAGAGTAACATATCACTTAAAAGCTAACACGCCAAATGGTTAGCGTAAGAAAAAAAATATTTACCGGAATTGAGCGACGAGACATTAGGGATTAGAGGTTGGAGGTTGGAGGTTGGAGGTTGGAAGTTAGAAGTTAGAAGTTAGAGGTTGGAAGTTAGGAGTTAGGGATTAGAGGTTGGAGCTTTGTCTTTTGCAGATATGAATACACCCGACAGCGTAAGGTAGGGTTAGCAGACCGGAACCTCATTGCGTTAGGGATTGCAGCGGAAATCCTTTTTGTGTGGTACGAGCAAAAAGATTATAGCGGAAAGCCCGACCCGACAGCACAAACCGCAATATTAAAAGAAATATTGCACGGAGGGGAACGCCCACGAAAAGATTTTTAAGTGAAAGCATATTAAAATTTGTGGGTTGTTGTATATTCGTGGCTTAATTTTATAAAAATATAGTATCGTGAGCGATAGTTTAGTAATTATTCCTACCTACAACGAAAAAGAAAATATCGAGGATATTTTGGGCGTAGTGTTCAATTTACCCAAAGAATTTCATGTGCTGATTATAGAAGATAATTCGCCGGATGGTACTGCAGCTATTGTGAAAAGACTTCAAAAGGAAAAATATGAGGGTAGCCTTCATATTTTGGAACGCAAAGGAAAGCTTGGTTTGGGGACGGCCTACCTGACTGGCTTTAAATGGGGGATAGAGAGAAAATACGAATTTATTTTTGAGATGGATGCTGACTTCTCGCATCCCCCAGAAAAACTGCTTGCCTTATACGATGCTTGTAAAAATGGGGCCGATTTGGCTATTGGTTCGCGATATAAATCGGGAGTTAACGTGGTGAACTGGCCTATGGGGAGGGTGTTAATGTCGTACTTTGCTTCGGTATATGTACGCATGGTTACGGGCATGAAAATTATGGATACCACAGCGGGGTTTAAATGCTATCGACGTAACACTTTGGAGACCATTCCGTTGGATAAGATTAAGCTGAGAGGTTATGCTTTTCAGATAGAAATGAAGTTTACGACCTGGAAATATGGTTTTGAAATTGTAGAAGTACCTATTGTTTTTACTGACCGACAAAAAGGGACGTCGAAAATGAGTGGCGGAATTTTTAATGAGGCCGTGTGGGGCGTGATAAAAATGAAGGTGGGCAGTTGGTTTAAGAAGTATGAGAAGCCCGCCCGGCTTGCTCCAAATGGAGGGAAATAATAGATGCCCCGTGCCCTCAATAGAAAGGATGATGAAAAAGCACACTCCGTGCGTTTTGGGTGTGACGCAGGGTGATATTGAGGGGGGGGTACAGACGGTTATTGCACTGTGGCAAGAACCAGAAATTGTACATTTATTAATTGTAATTATTTTTTAAGTTATGGGTTTGTTATTGATTGAGAATATAAGCATAGTTAACGAAGGTAAATTATTTGTGGGCAGCGTGTTGATTGAGGGCGATAGAATTAAAGAAGTTTATGGAGAGGGGGATGCTTTGCCCGAAGCGAACATGCGTATTGATGGCAAAGGTAAATTGTTGTTTCCAGGCATTATTGACGATCAGGTGCATTTTCGTGAGCCCGGACTGACACACAAAGCTGATATATATACCGAGGCACGAGCCGCTGTAGCCGGGGGGATTACATCCTTTATGGAGATGCCCAACACCATTCCGCAGGCTACCACGCATGAGGTGCTGGAGAGAAAATACAAGCTGGCCTCGGAGAAATCGCTGGCCAATTACTCCTTTTATATCGGTGCTACCAACGATAATCTGAACGAACTATTAAAGACTGATCCTAAAAAAGTTTGTGGTATAAAGGTTTTTATGGGATCATCCACAGGTAACATGTTGGTAGATAACGAAGCAACACTGTCGGCCATTTTTGCCAAAGCACCCACTTTAATTGCTACGCATTGCGAAGACGAAGATACGATACAGGCCAATTTAAGGGCTTACAAAGATAAGTATGGCGAGGAGGTTCCTTTTGAGATGCATCATTTAATCCGTTCGGAAGAGGCTTGCTATAAATCGTCGCTTAAGGCCTCAACTCTGGCGCGAAAGCATGGTGCACGCCTACATATATTGCACTTAACAACAGCCAAAGAACTGGCTTTATTGGATAAGGATATGCCTATTGAAGATAAAAAAATAACGGGCGAGGCATGTGTGCATCACCTTTGGTTTACCAATGAGGACTACAAAAATTATGGTGCCAACATTAAATGGAATCCTGCCATTAAAACCCGAAAAGACCGTGACGCTTTGAGAGAGGCATTAAAGAATGGGACACTGGATGTGGTGGCTACCGACCATGCCCCGCATACAAAAGAGGAAAAAAAAGGATCGTATTTTAAAGCTCCATCCGGAGGTCCTCTGGTACAACATGCTTTAGTGGCTATGCTCGAAATGGTGAATCAAGGAGTTTTTACTTATGAACAAGTAGCGGATAAAATGTGCCATGCGCCTGCCAAATTGTTCCGGGTAAAGGAGCGCGGATTTATACGAAAAGGATATAAAGCCGACTTGGTTATTGTGGATCCCAATAAAAAATGGACTGTCTCTACGGACAATATTTTCTCGAAATGTGCCTGGAGTCCTTTTGAACAGCAAGCGTTTGCCCATGCCGTGAGCCACACTTTTGTAAACGGTCATCTGGCATATAACAATGGTGTTTTTAACGAAAATAAAAAAGGGGAGAGACTAATATTTGCGTAGCATGATGCAAGGTGCAATGGGAAGCGTAACAACAATGTAAAATAAAAAGGGAACTTAGTTAGTGGAAAGGAGAATACGCCACACAATTAGATAAGATCACGGATAGTATTGATTATGAAACCAGCATTAAAATTTTTGGGGATAATGGCCGTATTGCTTTTGTGTTTGCTTGGCTGTGAAGACAAGAAGCAGGAGGTATCCTCAGGAGATATGAACAGCACAGCTTGGGCCGATACCATTATTTATGAGGTGCTAATCAGCAATCCAAACCCCCTGGATGAATGGGCAACAACTAAAGTTAAAGATGTGCAACATAAAAAAATGGTAGATGATTTATTTGATATGATTTATTCGGGCAAAAAAAAAGCATATCATTATTATACCAACAAAGCATTGTCCATCGAGGATATCAAAGCGATGGAAGCAGATGAGCGCTATACCCGCAATAGAATAGGCAAGTTGCAGTTTACCGAAACATGGCGCTACAATAAAAACAACTTAATATTAAAAAAACAAATACACTCCATATTATTGGCCTACGAACTGTACAATGAGGCCAACGAACTAAGAGGCTATAAGGCTGCTTTTTATATAAAGTTGTAAGCTGTGCAACGATGATAAGCCGGGGGCGATGGCAGCGAGTTATGATTTACAGCATTGAAGCCCGTGTGACAACAACGTATAAGAATATGCAGCTCTAACGAACATAACAACATGTAAAAATACGACACGCATTGCGAGTGGAAAGTTGAAGTTCTGACGAACTTTTTACATGAGTTGCTGTTTGTTGAGGAAAAAGGAATTATAGGATAGATGCTACAAAAGATCATTCTGCTCTTAAATCCCAATTTATCACAAAAAACACTTAGCATGTTATTATACGATACCTACAACTTAGGCCCACTTTCATTAAAAAACAGAGTGGTTATGGCTCCCATGACCCGTAACAGAGCCACCGCTGACCATATTCCCAACAAGTTGATGGCAGAATACTACGGCCAGCGATCCGGTGCCGGCTTGATTATTACCGAGGGCACTTCCCCTTCGGCTAATGGAGTGGGTTACCCCCGCATTCCGGGCATTTATAATAAGGCGCAAACGGAAGCATGGAAACAGATAACAGAAACGGTACACACCTACAAGGCTAAAATATTTGTGCAACTAATGCATACGGGTCGTGTTTCCCATCCGGATAATATGCCCGTAGGAACAAAAGTGCTGGCTCCCTCATCTATAGGGATGACGGGCGAAATATACAGCGATAAAAATGGTCTACAGCCCTACCCCACCCCACAGGCCATGACACTTACCGATATTAAACAAACACAGGAAGAATTTGTGCAGGCTGCAAAAAATGCCATAGAAGCAGGGTTCGACGGGGTAGAACTGCACGCTGCCAACGGCTATTTATTGGATCAGTTTATCAACCCATGTACAAATCAGCGTGCAGATGAATACGGTAAATCCCTTGAAAACCGTAGCCGCTTTGTTATAGAAACAGCACAAAAAGTTGCCGCCGCCATAGGTGCCTGCAAAACCGGCATACGCGTTTCGCCGTATGGTGCTTTTAATGATATGGTGGCTTTTGATGGTTTGGAGGATGCATATGAATATCTGGCAAAAGAGCTGAAGAAATTACAACTGGCATACATCCATATTGTGGATCAATCGGATATGGGCGCACCCGAGGTGCCAACATCAGTTAAAGATAAAATTAAGATTGCCTTTGGTGGAACCATCATTGCTAGTGGTGGATTTGACGCTCAATCAGCCAATAAAGCGCTTGTTTCCGGCATGAGCGATTTGATAGCTTTTGGTCGCCCCTTTGTATCCAACCCCGATCTGGTATACAGGATGAAGAACAATATTGCACTGCAGACAGCTGATTTCAATACTTTATACACTCCTGGCGAAAAAGGATATACCGATTATCCTTATATTATAAAGAACGGATAGCGTTACCTTTGGCATATTTAGCTGCCAGGTTTTGTTTATAATTGACTATAAAACTTAATTTACAAGCGTTAAATTTGAGCTATTAGTAAAACAAGGTTAATTAACAATTGTGATGCGAATGAGTTACGGAGTGAGTTATCAAACTAAAACCCTTTCGTATTTTAAAAGGTAAGTTAAACGTTCTAACCGCTAATATTTAGTCGGTTAAAACATCCACTCACTTTCTTTTAAAACATAACGTGCGGTATTGCGGCTTAACTGGGTGCCAATAATTTGTTTTTGTTTAGTGACAAGCGCTATGGCTTCAGGGGTATAATTCCGGATGGTAACCAATTCTACGTGATCGTTGTAACGGACTGTGAAGTCCGTTTGCAAAGCTTTTAACAGACTGCCCATATCGCGCGGTTCATTTATGCATACCGAAAAATTAAGTGCCGAGTTCTGCATCAGGTTTACCTTGATTTTATGTTGGCTGAATATAGCAAATATGGCACTAAGGTTATCTTCCATAATAAACGAAAAATCTTTGGGCGATATGGTAATAAAGAGCTGCTCTTTTTTGAGAATGTAAACCGGTATATCAACTGCCCCTTTCAAGGATTTTATAACAGTCCCGGACAGGCCAGCATCCAAAAACGACTTTACATACAATGGGATATCTTTGTTTTGCAGGGGTTTTAAGGTTTTAGGATGAATTACCTGCGCGCCGTAATAAGCCAGTTCGATGGCTTCGGGGTACGATATTTCGTTGAGTTTTTGTGCCAACGGATACCAGCGCGGATCGGCATTGAGCACACCGGGCACATCCTTCCAGATAGTCAGGCTTTGGGCATTTAAAATATGGGCAAGCACCGCACCCGAGTAATCGGAACCTTCGCGCCCCAAAGTGGTACTCATATCACTAAGAGTAGCACCAATAAACCCTTGGGTAATATAAATCGATTGCTTCTGAAAATCAATTGATTTACGCACAAGCTGTGCACTCAGCCCCCAATTGATTTCTGCATTACGATAATTCTTGTCGGTTCTTATTATATTTCGTGCATCCATCCATTGGTTTTGGATGTGTATGCTATTGGCATATGCACTAACGATATGTGTTGAAATGAGTTCGCCAAAAGGTACAATCTGATCGTAATCCAGGTCGTACCTTCCCGTAGGCCGAAGCTGCAAGCGTTGCCACAACTCGTTTAACAGTTTGTTATAAATGTTAAAAAAAGGGTGTTGGTCGCCAAACAAATCTACTACTATGGGGTTATGATAATCGATAACAGCCTGGTAAGCTAATTTTAATTGTTCTTGATTTTGTGCAACATAAGCCTCTATTATTTCCTCCATCGCATTGGTTGTTTTTCCCATAGCGGAGATAACAACAACCAGGGGCTTTGTGCCACTTTTAATAATATTACATACATTTTTAATACCAGCAGCATCTTTAACCGATGCTCCACCAAACTTATAAATTTGAACCATACATATTATTTTAACCTTAAAGACAAAGATAGTAAACAAAGCTTTTAAATATTCTGCCCATGTTAATGATAACAGGTGATTTTTATCAGTAGTGGGAAAGCATATCTACCGTAAATTATCCTTAAAATAAATCCAATCTATATTTACAGCTAAAAATTTATATTATGAATCCATTTAAAGTTACCACCCTCAATGAGTTTATCCTTAACAGTCAGGCACAATTTCCGGATGCCGAAGGCGACCTGACACATCTGCTCCACCATGTGGGCACAGCGGCAAAAATAGTGAACCGCGAAGTAAACAAAGCGGGTTTGGTTGATATCCTGGGCGAGATGGGAACTTCCAACATTCAGGGCGAAGATCAAAAAAAACTGGATGTATTTGCCAACGACCACTTTATCAATTCGCTCCATTCGTGTGGCGAAGTATGTGCCATTGCCTCGGAAGAAAACGAAAGCTTTATCCTGTTCGATGATGATGTTGCACGCAAGGGAAAATATGTATTTTTGATGGATCCCCTGGATGGCTCATCCAATATTGATGTCAACGTTTCCATCGGCACAATTTTCTCAATCTACAAACGAAAATCCCCGATTGGTGAAAAGGCTACCATGGACGATTTTCTACAGCCGGGAACCGAACAGGTAGCGGCAGGGTATATATTATACGGATCGTCTACAATGCTGGTTTATACCACGGGGCAGGGCATCAACGGTTTTACGCTGGATCCATCCATTGGAGAGTATTGCCTTTCGAATACTTTAATAAAGACACCTGAAAACGGCACTATATATTCTATCAATGAGGGCAATTACCTGAAATTTCCGGCAGGGGTTAAGCAGTATATTAAATATTGCCAGGAGAAGGACGAGAAGAGCCACCGCCCGTATTCTTCGCGCTATATCGGTTCATTGGTGTCGGACATCCATCGGAACTTACTAAAGGGCGGTATTTTTATGTATCCTGTAATTGACAACGCACCACACGGCAAATTGCGTCTACTTTACGAGTGCAATCCCATCGCCTTTATTATTGAGCAAGCCGGTGGAAGGGCAACGGATGGAAAAAATCGTATCATGGAAACGAAACCATTATCCCTTCACCAACGTACACCGTTTTTCTGTGGCTCATCCAACATGGTAAATAAAGTTGAAGAATTTATTCAAGTATTTGGATAAGTGTACCGTACCTATTGGGAAGCACAGCAAAAAACCAAATTACTATCACAAATCAATAAACTGTATATTTTAGTTACCAACTAAAAATATGCAGTTTTTTTGTAGGAGAAAAAGTATTATGAATTGTAGTAGAAAGAGGAGAGAGATTACGCGTAAATACACGCGATGGCTGTTTGAGAACAACAAGCAATACATTCGTAATTTATTACTAATGTACATGAGCTTGTACCCTATATTTGCCGTTTTACACAGCTATGGCACATCAAAGCCATTCAGCACCTTAGCAAGTCTAAGCTTTTTTGCAGGCCTACCCTTACTGATAGCCGCTTATGTATGTACATTTATTGATAAATGTGTACCCTATATCCGAACAATCAATGCAACGGCTTTTTTGGGAGTTAGCCTTAACATTACACTTACCTACGCATACCACATACTTGGCTATGACACCTTAGATTCGTATTACACAATTCTGGTTATATCATTGGCTATGCTTGGCTTATCCATGAGCAAGGTACTGTTAATCAACCTATACATTGCCCTATCGGCTATTTTATTTATATTGATTTCGGTTTTTGTACACGAGTTACCTACCTATAACTCTCATTTGTTTGTAAGGTCGAGCACCTATGTAATTGTAGCTTCAGGATTATTTACAATGGCAGGTTTAGTAATCGACCGCTTTTTATTTAAGTTGTTTTGTGCCCAAAAGAATATAACAAAGGAAATAGTAAAAATAAGCGATCAAAAAGATACTCTGGAAAACCTCAATGAAACCAAGGATCGTTTTTTTAGTATTATTTCACACGATTTACGCAGTCCCTTTACCTCGCTCATAGGCTATTTTGATATTTTACTTCGTAACGACGGCAAAGAATTTAAGGTCAGGAAAGATGATATTGAAAAGATTTATTTGCATGTACGTAGAACCTACAACTTATTGAACAATTTATTAAACTGGAGCAAAACACAACTTAACGAGTACGAACACAAACCCAAACGTTATAAATTAGGCCCTATATTTGCTGAGAATCGATCGCTATATCGCGAAATTGCTTCGCAAAAGGGAATAAAAATTACACATTCCTACCCCAGAAATGCAATGGTATATTGCAATAAAGAAATGATAGCCACCATTATACGTAATCTGATTTTTAACGCTATTAAATTTACGAGGTCGCGTGGCGAGATTCATTTAAGCGCCAGGCAAATAGGCGAAAACGAAATAGAAATTGCCGTTAAAGACAATGGCATTGGCATGCACGATAAAGACATTGACAAAGTACTAAACCCCACAATTCATCATGTAAAAAAAGGTACGCATAGCGAAAAAGGTGCCGGAATAGGCCTGATTATATGCAACGACATACTAAAAAAACATAACAGCAAAATGCAAATAGAAAGCAAGAGAAATGTGGGCAGTAAGTTTTTCTTTGTTTTACCAATATATCCTGAGATGCGTGTTACGCACGTGGCAGATAGCGTATAGCGTAAACCACACAACGTAAAGCGCCTGGAATAGGGGAATTCGACTGATTTGGATCAGAAGGAATTGTGCTCCGAGTGGGAATAGCAGCATGTAAAGCAAAGGTGTAATGTCTGTGAATGGGAAGTGTGTGAGCGGAAAGAGGAAAGCAGTAAGCGGAAAGAGCAGAATAGCATTGTTACAAAACAAAGCTCTTTATTCATCGTTTATAAATAAAAAGAGAACATGTTTATAAGATACATTTTAACGTTATTGGTTTTTGTGGTAGCACTTTTTGCAAACACACTTGTTTATGCGAAGGATATAATTAAGTATGATCTATCTGAATCGGAAGTTAAAAAATACGAAAACCTTAATCACAAGGAAAACAGATTAATAGCGTACAAAGACGACAAAAATGCACTCCTCCTTAAGTTAAACCAGTTGGCTCACATCAATGCTTCGCGAAAAAAGCACCACCAACCCATGGTAGAATTGGATATTTTGGCCTCACGTGTTGCCAATAAAATAGCCCGAGAGGCAGCCACCAACAATTTTATGGGGCATTATAACTTAAAGGGCGAATCGCCTTATTACCGTTATGCGCTTGCCGGAGGCACAGCACACGTAACAGAAAATGCCTCTGCGCTCTCTTCAACCGAGTTTTTACCCTCTAAGCCGGAACATATTGCAAGCTACATGCAGCAGGCACACAATGCCTTTATGGCGGAACGTGCGCCTAACGATGGCCATAAACTAAACTGTATCCACCCTCATCACAATTATATAGGCATTGGCTTTTACCTTCATAAAAATCAATTCAGATATTACGAAGAGTTTTTAGACCGATATCTAAAGTTCGATGACTTTAATGCCACAGTAAAAGTGAACTCAAAAGTATTGCTCCCCGTTCAACCGCAAAAAGGAAAACATCTACATATGGCATTGGCATATTACGAAAAGTTTCCGGCTCAAATGAATGCCGATGCCATTAACCGGCAGATGAGTTACAATGACTATAGTGATGAGTTGGCTCACAAAATACTACCCTGGGATTTACCTGTAATTAATGATCAGGGATTTATACCCTTAGCGTTTACTTTTCAGAAAAAAGGTTTGTATTATATACAAATCTACCTGGATGACGAGCCTTTTATAACAGGCCCGGCATCCACCAAAAATAAAGTACAGGCCTCGGGAGTGGTGATTGAGGTAAAGTAAAGCCCCCTGTAACTCCCCCGAATGAAGGAGGACACATAAAGCAGAGTGGTTTCAACTCATTTATCATTTACCTTAACAAATAGAATTCAGTTTGGGCGTGGCATGTACAAAACGCATACAGTTGCAGCCGGACTGCAAAGTTAGCTTCTCTTAGTTTGACTTTATTTTAAAAATATACGACTGCAAGGGTGCCAGCTGAATATCTATGGTGCCCAAACCATCCTTTACATTTAAGGAAGTGGTTTTTTTACCAAACAATTGATCAGCAGCAATAAAGTTACCATCTGTAACCTCCATCTTACCCATAATATCAGCCGGAATTTGAAGTTCAAAAGCAAAGCTGTTCGCAGCACTAAAATTAGAAACTATAATCAGCTTTTCTTTGTTGTTCCAACGAACAAATGAATAAACTTTGTCCGTATAATCGTCTGTCCGGCTCCTGTTAAAAGAATGTATGTCGGCATAATGGCCCATTAGGGCTTCACTATTTGCAGTAAAACTCAACAGCCTTTTATAAAAACTGCGCAATTTCTTTTCCTCATCATTTAACTGGCCTCCATCAAACTTTCCTTTGTTCATCCAGCGCTGATGATGCGGCACACCAATATAATCGAAGATAGAAGTACGCGAAGGCGCACCGAAACCTGCATTTTCTGCACCCGGCTCCCCTACCTCCTGTCCAAAATAAAGCATTGTGGGCGAAGTGCTCAAGGTGGCCGATACAACCATGGCCGGCATTCCCTTTTTGGCATCGCCGGCAAATTCAGGCGAGGCAATGCGCTGCTCATCATGATTTTCGAGAAAGTGAAGCATGTGATGCTCAATGTCCGCCAGTTTGTGTAGTATGGGGGCAATATTATCGGTAGAGCCGTGTCCTTGCATAATGTGCTTTAGGGTATCGTACAAATCTACCTTATCGTAAAGGTAATCCATCTTGCCTTTGTGGATGTAATCCCGGTACAAGTCGGGCTGATACACCTCGGCCAATAAAAAAGCCTCCGGATTTTTTATTTTGACAGATGAATTTAAGAAGCTCCAAAACTCCACCGGAACCATTTCCGCCATATCGTATCTAAAACCATCCACCCCTTTATCCATCCAAAAAAGAGCTATATCCCGGAATTTAATCCAAGAATCCGGCACCTCTTTTTCTTTCCAGAAAGCATAATGCTCCTTGTAAGTTTTGCTTTTATAACTATCGGGCAAAGTATCAAAATCATACTCTCCATCCGGACGCACGCCATAATTTACCTTTACCGTTTCGTACCAATCGTAAAAATTGGGTTGTGCTAAACGCGAACCATTGCCCGTCCATTTAGCAGGATTCTCATCAAACTTGCCATCGGCCAGCGGATGCTTGCTTCCTCCCAACGGCTTGTAACCATCTTTAGGCGCTGGCACACTAAAAGCTTTTCCGGGGATGTAATAAAAGTTGTTATTGCGTGCGTACACCAGCGAAGTATCATCATCAGCACCAAAATCACTGACACCCTCCGGATTGTTAAGACCTTGATAATGACGGGCTACATGGTTGGGTACAATATCTATAATTACCTTCATCCCTTGTTGATGCGTTCGTTGAATCAGCGCTTCAAACTCTTCCATTCGTTTGGCAGGATCTACCGCCATATCCGGATCTACCTGATAATAGTCTTTTACTGCATAGGGCGATCCTGCACGGCCTTTCACTACATCCGGGTCGTCGTTGGATATGCCGTATTGGGTATAATCGGTTACCGTTGCATGATGCGGAATTCCGGTGTACCAAATATGGCTAACTCCCATACTTTTTATTTCCTTTAAGGCCTTTTCGGTAAAATCGTTGAATTTACCCACACCATTCTCCTCTATGGTTCCCCAGGGTTTATTAATGGTATCGGTGTTTCCAAACAAACGCGTAAAAACCTGATAAACTACTATTTTGCCCGATCCGGCAGTTTCGAAAGATTGCTTTTGCCGGTTTTGATGGCTTGTGCAGCTAGCTAACATGGTAATAATAAATAGAATGTAAATAAGTTTCTTCATCTCAATGATATTTTTTTGTTTGGTGCAAGATATGTGTTTTTTTTATTAGAAACATGATGCTATACCCTGAACCAAAATCAACCGTAAATTACAAGAGCACGAGCAAATTTGAATATTTTTGACAACTTATGTATTTATGAGAATGCGGGTAGTTTTGTACGGTGCGATGCGATGTAAACTTAAGTTGATAGGTCAACAAAGCACAATTTCACCGACCTGCAATTTCCCCCAATATTTTTATTTCTATGTCTTTAAATTCTATTCCTTGTCCTTCTGATTGTAATGCTATATACCCCTCCGTAAGCAGTTTACCGTCACGCTTAACAGCAGGGTCGAATCCAGTTACAACACCCCCACCAATGGTTGGCTTACTATACTTAAGCACCACCTTACCATTAACCTTATGCACAATGCTATCACCTCGTACAATAAGTTCACCGCTCATCCACTTATCCCATGTATAGGTCGACGACGTGGAACTGATGCAGTGGCGTGGATCTATTTCCCCATTGTAGTACACCTCCGTTCCGGGAGAGCAAACATTACCGGTTGGTCGAGCTGTTCCTTCAGTTTCTTCAGCTAAAATTTGGTATTCTACCGAAATAGGCCAATCCTGCCCTTTCAATATACTTTTAGGATCCTGCGAATGAAACATAACTCCGCTGTTTCGGAATGTGAAGATGGGCGCATCTTCCATCCACTGATCGGTAAATCGATATTTAAACCTTAGATGATACGACGAAAAAGGTTGATGATAAAACAGGTGCCCAAAACGCTCGTCGAACTTATTATAACCATCGTAATTCACTTGTATCTTACCATCTATTACACGAAAAGTATTGGCATAATTATCTCCAAAATTGTGGTGATGAATTTTCACGACCCAGTTGTCTAAATTTTTCCCATTAAAAAGCGAAATCCATTGATCAACATCCTTACGGCTTGTATTAGTACTTTTATTAACACAGCCCGCGAGATATAAAACACTCATTATAAGCATATTAATTATTAAAACATTCATATCGTATTATTAAAAAAATTGAATTATTTACTTTCTTTCACTAAATGTAAGCCAGGTTTAACTTTTTTCCATATTTTAGTTCATGGATGAATAAAGATCCTGAAAACCAGTTATACCCCATTAATTTTTCTTACTCAAAGATATACAAAACAATCCCACCATTCATTGGTGTATAATAAATAATAAAGTAATTTTGATGCCATCAAATAGGATTCAGTACCCATCACTTTTTATCGCTCATTTGTATGCATTCTTTTTTTAGGCGTTTTCCACTTGTTACTTTCATTCTGATAACTACACTAAGCTGCTCTGTATTTTTTTTAACTGCAAACTACCGTCACTATCCCATGTCGGATGTTAAAAGTATTTTAGAGGTCATTTCACATTGGGCACTATCAGCATGGGGCGTACTGGTTCTTATTGTCATTATGAGTCTTAACCGATACTTGTTTACCATTGTCTTCCCAATTTTTACTTTTATATCGGCCGCTACAGCATATTTCACATGGCAATTGGACATCTCAATCAATACGGCACTCATCGAATCCATATTCCTGACCGACACCGCCGAAATAAGCAACTACCTTTCGTTGCCTATACTTGGTACTTTAATTGCATCCATAGGCATTACCGTATTACTAATTATTTATCGTTTCAGCATTACCTTCAAAAAAAGAGAGTTCATTCTCATTTTATCATTGGCTTTGATGGGTATTGTAATTTTCACTTTCACCAATAAATTACGTAGAAACACATTACTGATGAGGGCTCCTTTTTCGTATTATATTGCTTATCAAGATTACAAGAGTAATGTAAAGGAAATGGACAGCGAAAGACGCTTATTGGGTGAAGATGCACATGTGGAGTCAGACTCAATTATCACACTTTTAATTATTGGCGAAGCCTTACGTGCCGATCATATTCAAACCAATGGTTATTTTCGTGTTACAATGCCTAAAGCAGAACAAAAAGGGGCCCTATTTTTACCCCATGTGCACTCCCCCTACACCTACACGGCGGCCAGCCTAAGGTATTTTCTTACCAGAGCCGCACCCGGCATGCTTGATCCTATGTACACGGAAAGTTCTTTTATCGACATTTTTAAACGCTGCTCCTTCCGTACGGCATGGATAGCCAATCAAAACCCCTTGGCTGCACTCCGCTATTTCATTAACGAAAACGATACTATATTTATTAATAAGCCACAATTCTCGGATTACAGCAATACCCCAAAATATGACTCCGATCTTATTGAACCTTTTACCAATTTAATTAACCAGCACCATCCACGACAATTACTAATGGTTCACCTTGCTGGCAATCATTGGTATTACAATAAAAACCTTCCGGAGGAATATATACAATTTACTCCTATTTTAGAAAATAAGGTGCTATCGAACGACAATAAAGAGCGAATGATAAACTCCTATGATAACGTTACACTTTTTGTAGATTCAGTGATTGAACAGTTTATAAATGAGTTAGAAAATAAAAAAGCAATGGTTATTTTTCTTGCCGACCATGGGCAATCGTTTGGCGAAAATGGTAAATGGTTACACGCTAATGGTGCACCCACGGAACAAAATCCGGCCTGCTTTTTCTGGTTTTCTGATAAATACAAAATTCAGTTTGCCGAAAAAGTAAGCCAATTCATTAAAAACCGGGAAAAGGTAGTTGATACCGCCTTTTTGTTTCATACCATTATCGATGGCAGTGCCATTAAGTCGCCTTGGATTGAACCATCCTGGAATCTTTTTTCCGATCAATTCCAACCAAAAAAGGCAAATAGCGATTCACAAAATGAATAAGCGGTATAAGCAAAATGATTTGTAATAGTGTGTAAAAGATAGCATTGAGTGGTGTAATCTCGATTTTATAATCAAAAATAAAAAGAGCCACCCCTTTAACAAAGGTCATCATTAACAAATGAAAGGCCAGTATAGGCAAAGTGTTGCGACCAAGCCACGACACTATTTTCCAATTAGGCAACACTTTCAATAAAGCAAACAGCCAAACAAACGCCAGTATTGCATTAAAATACATCAATCCCAAAAAATCGCCATAATGCCCATAATACACTTCAACAATCCCATTAAAACGAAAAGTATATAAATGCAAACTAAAACAAATTATAAAAACCAACAATTCCTTGCCTTGGATAATTTTTACCAAATCTATCTTTTTAAATACACGTCCCACAAAATAAAACAGATAAACAACCAAGGCAATATCAAAACTCCAGGGAAGATGGAAACCAATATGTTGGAAAAGCCAAAGTCCAATTACAGGAAACAGCAACAATGCAATAATTTGCAATGGAAGTTTTAATTTAGAGACAAAATAATCCAGCATAACCACATTAAAAAGAGTCGGAAGAAACCACATAGGAATTCCCCAGCTCATAAAATCTGCACCTCCCTGTGCATAAAATATTCCTATAAAATTTAGTAGGGGATCGTGCGTTACAGTTGCTTTATATCCATAATGCCGACCTACAAAAAACCAAAAAAGATAAAGTAACCCACTGATCAGAAAATAGGGAGCAAGTAAATGTTTAATATATTTCTTTAGCACCTTAAGAAATGGCAGATGACTTTTCGGACTACTAACGAATCCTGAAACCATAAAAAAAAGTGATACCGAAAATGATTCAAAATAAATACTAATCGATGAATCTAATTCATTATGCTGATAAACAACCATGAAAATGGCAGTAATCCTCAGTACATCTATAAACTGCAATCGTTTCATATATTGCTATAAAAATAAAATAAATAACTTAATAAAGTACACGACCTCTATCTACTTTTTCAAATTCCACGTCTAGAAGCGCTTACCTGCCGGCTACAAATCAACTTTTGCCTGCAAAACTGTTCTCCCCTATAAATCACTATCAAAAAAGGCTCGCCAAAATTGGCGAGCCTTTAAAAAATATTTTAGAACTGCAATTATTTTACAGAATCCATGTACCTAATCAATTCACATATGGATGAAGAGTATCCCATTTCGTTATCGTACCAAGAAACTACTTTAGCAAAGTTATCAGATAAAGAGATACCTGCTTTAGCATCAAAGATTGAAGTACGTGTGTCGCCGATAAAGTCGTTGGAAACAACCATGTCTTCAGTATAACCTAAAACACCAGCTAATTCACCTTCTGAAGCTTCTTTCATAGCAGCGCAAATTTCATCGTAAGTTGCACCTTTATCCAAACGAACCGTTAAGTCAACAACAGATACATCGGGCGTAGGAACACGGAAAGCCATACCGGTAAGTTTGCCATTAAGCTCAGGAATAACTTTACCTACAGCTTTGGCGGCACCAGTAGAAGAAGGGATAATATTTTGACCAGCACCACGTCCACCTCTCCAGTCTTTCATTGAAGGACCGTCAACAGTTTTTTGTGTAGCCGTAGTAGCGTGTACAGTTGTCATTAAACCTTCAACGATACCGAATTTGTCGTTCAATACTTTTGCAATAGGAGCCAAACAGTTGGTAGTACATGAAGCGTTAGAAACATAGTCCATATCCTTTGTATATGTCTTGTTGTTTACACCCATTACAAACATAGGAGTATCGTCCTTTGAAGGAGCAGACATTACTACCTTTTTAGCACCGGCGTCGATATGTCCTTTGGCCGACTCTTTGGTAAGGAATATACCTGTTGACTCAACCACATATTCAGCATTAACTGCACCCCAGTTAATGTCGGCTGGATTTCTTTCCGCAGTAACACGAATCTCAGATCCGTTAACAACAAGTTTTCCATTTTTCACTTCAACCGTACCGTCGAATCTACCATGAGTTGAATCATACTTTAACATGTAAGCCATATAGTCAACGTCGATAAGGTCGTTGATAGCTACCACTTCTAAAGTTCCTTTGGCAACAGCCTGACGAAATACGAAACGACCGATACGGCCAAATCCGTTAATACCAATTTTAATTTTTGACATTTTATAGTTTTTATTTAAAAATGTAATTTACAATCGTATTCAAAATGAGGTACAAAAGTATAAAATCATTAAGAAAGGGTCAAGTAAACAGCTCACGTTTTTATCAAATACTGTATTAAAAAATGTGAAATGCCGCCATAAAAAGGATTATAAGAAGAAAACGTTGAGTAGGAACAAAAAAAAAGGACAATTTAAAAAATTGTCCTTTTCCACCATAAAACTTGGTCTATGCATTTTCTGTGTCCTTTTCAACAATTACTTTGCTATAAGCAGGGCAGTCCTCAGTACTTTTGCAAGAACTCATTCCTAACGCAATAAACAACCCGGCCACAGCCATAATTAAAACGATTTTTTTCATATCCAGCGTATTACTATATAAATTAATGTTAGTTGTATAATCTTTTATTTTATATCGTTAGAAACGGATTACGTCCGTTTTAGTTACAAAATATTCACATTTTCTGATAAACATCTAAAAATAAATGACCAATTAAAGCATGTACCATTCATAAGTATTTTAACGATATAAAAATACGATTATTCTCGTAAAAGGCCTTATACCCTTTTTTATTTCTTCTTTTTTAAATTTTTGAGTACAGAAAAGGCCCTGTCTACATCCTCGTCGTTAACCAAAACCGTAAATTCGTTAGTAGTAGATATTACTTCAACAATATTGATCCCCTCCCATGCAACAGCTTTTAAAATATAATAATAAAAACCAGGTACCTGTGTATTACTTTCGTGCAGTTTTAAAGTTATGGCCGACAGATTTTCTGTTTTTACCTGCAATTCTTCTTCATTAAAATTTTCATCTACTAAGTTGGCATAAATACCACTGATAACTATATTAGATTCATTCATACCGCGCACCATAGTATAAAATGTATCCCGGTGATGGCTCAGCGATTCAAAAACACGACTGTGACATTTTATTAAAGTATCCGAGTTTTTAAAAGTATAGTCTACCAAATCTGAACGTACAATTATATCGCCCAGCATGTTTATCATTTTATTGATACCACGTTGCAAGCTTATATCCACCTGTGGACTAAGCCTGTTTAAAGCCATAACAATAGCACCGTGCTTGGCATCCTTCAACAAAATCCTGTCTATATCGGGCTTAATTTTACGAGCCAGGGACGATACATTAATTAAGCCTTCAAACAATGCTTCCGATATAAAAGGCTGTGCTTTAACTACTGATTCAACAGCTTGCGGTATAGTAATCATAGAATTGCTAATTAAACAAAATTAAAAACGTTAAAAATATAACAAAGTGTTATAAATTAGTTTTATTTGCAATTTAAATTACACAATTTATTTTTCTACCGTTATTTTTATAGTTTTAAACTTTACTTTTACGCTTTAAAAATTACGTACTTTATTCATCTAAATAATATGGCATTTACATTGAAAGGTGCAATAGTTGCTATTGTAACT
This sequence comes from Saccharicrinis carchari, assembly GCF_900182605.1. Classification (NCBI taxonomy): domain Bacteria; kingdom Pseudomonadati; phylum Bacteroidota; class Bacteroidia; order Marinilabiliales; family Marinilabiliaceae; genus Saccharicrinis; species Saccharicrinis carchari. The sequence goes on along the minus strand of NZ_FXTB01000010.1, from coordinate 137,984 downwards.
CCTTTTTTAGAGTCAGGAGAAATAGACTGGGATTCATTTGATAAACTAATTGACTGGCATATAGATAGCAAGACCGATGGCATTGTGGTTTGTGGCACCACCGGCGAAACACCTACTTTAACCGATGAGGAGGATGAAGCAGTTATTGCCCGTGCTGTGGAAAAGATCAAGGGCAGAATCCCTGTTATTGCCGGAAGCGGAAGCAATTGTACGCAAACAGCCATAAGAAAAACACAGAAGGCTAAGAATTTAGGTGCCGATGCTGCACTGGTGGTGGTGCCCTACTACAATAAACCTACGGAAACCGGCATATACAATCATTTTAGTACGGTGGCTCAATCGGTGGACATCCCTATTATATTATACAATGTTCCCTCTCGCACGGGTACTTCCATTTTACCCGAAACCGTTATTCGTTTAGCAAAGGATTTTGACAACATAGTGGCAACAAAAGAAGCCTCCGGAGATTTATCGTATTTTACACAAATCATTGCCTCTGCCCCTAAAACGTTTTTGGTTTATAGTGGTGATGATTTCCTGGCCTCCTCCGCTAACCTATTAGGTGCCCATGGATGTATTTCTGTTGTTGCCAATATAATCCCTGCCGAATTTCAGCAGCTAATGAAGGTGTCATTACAAGGCGATGCCATTGCTACCCGGAAAAGTTTTTACAAATACAAAAAGTTAATGGAATTGTGTTTTGTGGAATCAAATCCCATACCTGTTAAAACAGCGTTGGCAGAAATGGGATTTATAAAAGAATTTTACAGACAACCCCTGTGTAAAATCACTCCTGAAAACAGACAACTCCTATTAAACGAAATGAAAAACCTAAAACTTATCGAAAAGTAGAGATAAGAATTCGGGGAATTAGGATTAGATTATTGAACAAACTTTTGATTGTTCTGTTCTAATTACAGTTTACTTAAGATTTAGCTATTGCTATTTAATAGATTAATGATTAACTTGCTGTAAGAATTTAAGCAGTTCATTTGTTTGTGTTGTGTTTGTAACAAATGAATTTTGTGTGTTGTGTTAGTTAAAGATGAAAAGGCCTTACTCCCCCAAGTAGAGGCCTTTTTCGCTTTAATAAATTACACCCATGCGTTTCTTTTAGTTTACAGATCAAGCCATAACCATAGCACAAACAATACTGCATTTATTTCTACCTATGACACAGCAAAACACATAAAAACTTTTTGATGATGAGCAAAAAAAAAATTCTATTTGTATGCCTCGGTAATATTTGCCGCTCCCCAAGTGCCGAAGCGGTAATGACGGCAAAACTAAAAGAGCTGGATTTATCAGAACATTATATGGTGGATTCTGCAGGTATTACGGATTACCACGAAGGCGGTGCCGCAGACCATCGCATGCAACAACATGCCGCTCAACGTAATTATAAGCTGACCAGCATCAGCAGGCCTTTTAAAACACCCAACGATTTTGCAAATTTTGATTATATCATTGGTATGGATGATCAAAACATGAGTGACTTAAGGGCAATGGCTACCAATGATGAGCAATTGAGCAAACTACACAAAATGACAGATTACAGTTCCCGTTTTACATACAACGAAGTTCCTGATCCGTATTATGGCGGTGCAGAAGGTTTTGAACTGGTATTGGATTTATTGGAAGATGCTTGTGATGGACTTATAAAAAAACTGGAAGATGAGTGAGCTTGTATTAAGCAAAGTATCAACTTTACTTCATGAAGATATTGTGGGCAATCAGCCACATGGTGGTGGCTGCATTGCCGATTCCCGGATAATAACCACTTCTACGGGTATGAAATATTTTCTTAAACAAGGTGGTACCAGCAACATGTTTGTAAACGAGGCCAACGGTCTCAGGGAGATAGCGCTATCAAACACTATACTTACCCCAAAAGTGGTAGGCGTGGATAATGATTTTTTGCTACTGGACTACATTGAGCAAGGACCTAAAACCAGCGAAACACTGTTTGATCTGGGATGTGACCTGGCTCGTATGCATCAATTTACGGCTGCACGTTATGGTTTTTACGAGGATAATTTTATCGGTGGCAACCCACAAATTAACACCATGTCGGATAGTTGGGCCGATTTTTATTTTAACAAGCGCCTCAAATACCAATACCAACTATCCAAACGCAAGGGCAGTCTTACCCCTGAATTACAAAGTAAATTTATAGCACTCGAAAAAGTTTTTCATCGCATTTTACAGGATAGTGAAGAAAAACCTTCCTTATTACACGGTGATCTGTGGGCAGGGAATTATTTAATAAACAAAAACGGAAAAGGCGTATTGATTGATCCGGCAGTTTATTATGGTCACAGGGAGGCAGATATAGCCATGACAAAGCTTTTTGGCGGGTTCTCGCCCGAGTTTTACCAAGGTTATAACTCAACTTTTCCGCTTAAGAGCGGTTACGAATACCGCGAAAATATTTATCTGCTATATCACGTTTGGAATCACCTGAACCTGTTTGGAACGGGGTATTATTCACAGACTATTAATCTGATGGATTTTTATATTAGATAAAACCCCGGGTTTCCGCAATGATGACCATCAGTTCAACTATTTCATCGTCGGTCATTTCCTTGCAATTGAAGCTTGCATCGTAAAACTCAACATCTGGCACCCCTTTTTCGAAATAGGATCTGAACATAAACCTGCGTTTATCCATTTCCTGACACTCTCGTTTGGCCTCAGACATAGAAATACCGAGATCAGTACTGATTTTTTCGGCTCTCCAGTTCAACGGTGCCATGAGCTTTAAGTGAAACGACTTTTTAAAATTTTTAGTGATAGCCTCAGCCGCTCTACCCACAATGATAACATTTCCCTGTGAAGCGGCAGTATGAATAAAATTGGCAATAGTATTGTTTATTTTGGCATCGCTTGGATAGTAAGTATCTGAAAAGAACAAAGCCAGATTATCTAAAAAACTTCTATTTTTATACTCCGAAAGATTCTTAACTAAGGTGGGTGAAAGTTTAAGTTCTCTTGCCGATTCATCAATAATTTCTTTGCTCAACCATCGCCATTTCTCGGTTCTGCCTTCGTGATTGAGTTTTTTATTGAGTACTTCGGATAAATGTTTTGCAATTCTTTTTCCCGGACAGCCGTACTCACGTGAGATGGTAAATACGGGGCCATCGGCCAGGGGGGGCTGATTTACTTCGGCTTTACCCTCCCTGCGTAGCATATATTTTAAAAATACATTTTCCATGTTGTCTTGGTTTATATAGTCTGTTTTACATGCAAAATATAGTGAGAATATATTAAACAAAAAAAGGATAGATGCAAAACATCTATCCTTAACCCTTAAAATCAACTTTGTTAATCTAAATCTATGAAAAAAAATCTACACTGCAAATTTAAGCCAAACTCCCATAAAGTAAAATCAAAATAAGTTAAAGCTTGTTAAGTCGTTTTTCCGTTAAGCTGAATCCACCCACATACCTTATTGTTAAGGTAAAAATAGGATTTTCGTAGTTTTATTGGATGCCTATAGAGTTTTTACAATATGAAAATTTCAGCACCCTCCTTTTTTTACTATTTTTGCCACAAATACATAGCAATTAAATGAATGGCCAAGAAAAAACATAAAAAAGATAAAAAGTCCGGTGACAGAACAATATCATCTTCTTTTTTACGCCGAACGCATCAGGTTACTGTTTTATTAAACGAAAAAGAAAAAGAGGCCATTGATTCGTACTGCAAAAAGTATAATATCACGAATAAGTCTAAATTCATTCGCGAAACCATAATCCGCCAGGTAATGGATACGTTTTTAACAGATTATCCTACTTTGTTTGATAAGGAGGATATGGACAAGATAAAAGTTACCTCAAAACCCCTTAGTCCATTCGCCTAACCTATAATCCGTTAAGTCGGGTTCATTGTCCTCATCCAGCGCCAGCCCAACAAATTCGCCATCCACTACTGCTAACGAATCCGAAAAATCATAATCGTCGCTTGGCCATTTACCGACAAAATCACAGCCTTTATCTTTGATCAGTTCGTAAAGCCGGCCCATGCCGTTGCAAAATGTATCCGGATAGGTAAACTGGTCGCCAAGGCCAAAAAGGGCAATCGTTTTTCCATTTAAGTTACTGGTTAATAAGGTATCAACAAAGGTTTCAAAATCGTCTTGCAAATTGCCCACTCCCCAAGTTGAAGTACCCAGTATTAAAAAATCGTATTTCTCAATATCTTCTTGCGTTGCTGTTTCTACAGGGTTCAGTTCCGAACCGGGGAGCAATAAAGCCAGTTTTTCTGCAACAAAACGCGTATTGCCCACGGATGAGCCATAAAAAATTCCAGTCATAGTGTAAAGTTTGGTAGAGTTAACACCTTATATCCAAATAATGTTTAATCTGTTTTTTTACGTATCACAAAGATACCGTCCCTGATCGGAAAAATCACTTTCTCCACTCCTTTGTCTTCTTTAACCAGCTTATTAAACTTCTGAATTCCCAGCGTATATTCGTCATCTGTTTCTACGGGTTCAATTACTTTTCCATCCCACAAAACATTATCCACCAACATAAAACCACCGGGCTTCAGCAATTCCCTTGCCTGGTGGTAATAATCCGGATACTGTCTTTTATCGCCATCAATAAAAATCAGGTCATATTTTTTTTTCAAGGCAGGCATGATATTCAAGGCATCGCCCAGGTGCATTTTTATTTTATGAGCTAATCCCGACCTATCGAAAAATGATTGTGTAAAAGCTTGCATTTCGTCGTCAATGTCAATAGTATCAATAAATCCATCGTGCGGCATGCTTTGCGCCATGCAGAGGCTCGAATAGCCCGTAAAAGTGCCGATTTCCAAAATATTTGCTGGTTGTATCATCCGGCATATCATTTTTAGAATCTGGCCTTGCCAGTGGCCCGATAACATCCGGGAACGAAGAATGTGGATATGTGTTTTACGATTGAGGTCGTAGAGCAGCTCATCTTCTTTATCGATATGCTCAAGAATGTAAGCTTCGAGGTCGATATTTTGTGTGAACATGGTATTTACAAATAAATTAATTGCGACATATTATCGGGATTCATGCATTCGTTGGCTATGTGCAACAAATCCGAAGCGCTCAATTCGTCAATTTTATTGTAGATATGCGGTAGCGAATCCACCTTGTTATACAATAAAAAGCTCTTGCCTATATTAAGCATCAAACTCTCTTTATTTTCGGAGGATATGGCTATTTGGCCTTTAAGTTGCTTTTTTGCTTTGTGCAATTGCATGCTACCCAAACTATTATTGCGCAACTTATTCAGTTCGGCATACACTATTTTCAGACTTTTATCTACGTTTTTACGATCGGTGCCCAGGTAAACGGAAAAAACGCCCGTACCATAAAATGCCGAATACGACGATTCAATATTGTATGCTATTCCTTTTTTTTCGCGCAGCGACATGTTCAGACGGCTATTCATCCCCGGGCCACCGAGCAAGTTATTCAGCAGGTGCAGCCCTAATCGTTTAGGGTGGTTGTAATCGTAGGCTATGCCTCCCAGCATAATATGGCTTTGGTAAGTTTCCTTATCTATCACCACCACCTTTGGTTCACTTTTGGCGATAGGGCTGCGTTTAACTTGCCGTTTATTTTCAGGAATTGAACCAAAATATTTTTCTGCCAATTTTACTACGCGCTTAAAATCCTGCTGTCCTACGGAGCAATACACCATTTGATCGGTATGGTAGTTATTTTGAATAAAGCGATAGATATCTTTGCGTGTAAAGGTTTTGAGCATTTCCGGTGTTCCTAAAATATTGCGTCCGATAGGATGGTTGGGATAAAGGAGCTCCTCAAAGTCGTCGAAAATAAGGTCTGCCGGCGAATCTTTGTACGAATTTATTTCGTCCATAATAACTTCCTTTTCCTTAACCAACTCTTTTTCGGGAAAGGTAGAGTGGAAAGTTATATCGGCAATAAGCTCCATGGAGCGTTGGTAATCTTCCTTTAAAAAAGTAGCATATATACAGGTTTCTTCTTTGGTGGTGTAGGCATTTAATTCGCCGCCTACATCTTCGAGTCTACTGAGTACATGAAAAGCCCGACGTTTCAAGGTGCCTTTAAAAACAACATGCTCAATAAAATGAGCCATACCGTGCTCATGCTCCTCTTCGTCGCGCGAACCAGCATTTATAATTATACCACTGTACGATACTTCGCCTGCCTCCGGCTTGTGAATAATCCGTATCCCGTTATCTAAGGTGTGAGTGAAAAATTCCATGAAAAAAATATTGGAGTGCAAAAGTACTAAAGTACAATGTATTTAAATACGGGGCATCAAAATAAAACAAGATTTTTTGAAATTGGTTTTGCAGAAAAAAATCTTTGTGTATATTTGCACCGCCTTAAACAAAAGGTGCTTCTATTGAAAGCAATAGAATCTACAGCAAATTGAGGGTACCATAGCTCAGTAGGTAGAGCAATGGACTGAAAATCCATGTGTCCCTGGTTCGATCCCAGGTGGTACCACCTTCAAAATACAATGCTGCTACAACAGCCCTCACAAAAAAGGGGTACCATAGCTCAGTAGGTAGAGCAATGGACTGAAAATCCATGTGTCCCTGGTTCGATCCCAGGTGGTACCACCCTTAAAAGCCGATAGAAATATTCTGTCGGCTTTTTTTATACCCCCCCCGCCACACCCCGAATTTACACAATAACTAAAAGGGGTAACTAATAATGTAGAGATTATACGCTAAATGTTAGTATAAATAATAAACGATTAGATAAATAGTCAGAGCTTATAATGCATTGTTTTTGATATAAAAAATGGATAAACAATAAATTACGTTTCTTTTATTGCATTGTAAATTTTGCTAATCAACCAAGATAGTTCAATATTTTATGCCAATAAAAAAAAACCTTTCTAAAAGTCCTTTATTATTATTACTTTTGTGCTGGTAATAGGCAACGAATACTCTACTCAAGTAATACTCTGTTCAATCATCATCACCTTCAGGCGCTTGTTTGTCCACTTTATTCAGCGTATTTGTTTCTGGTTATTGTAGTAATTATCATTAAAATTATATGAATGGGGAGATCTCAAGAAACCTTTGGCAAAAAAGAAAAAGAACAAAAAAGAATGAAAAAACGCCAGGATAAGGCGAAGCGCAAGGACATGCGAAAATCCAGCACCTCGGATGGAAGCTTAGATTCGATGATTGCCTACGTGGACGAAAACGGACGCATTGTTGACACACCACCCGATTTAACCAAGAAAACAAAGATTAAAGCAGAAAACATAGAAATTTCGGTTCCTAAAAAAGAGGATATCGAAGAGCCTATCCGTACCGGACGGGTTGAGTTTTTCAATGACGACAAAGGATACGGATTTATTAAAGATTTGGATACACAGGAAAAATTCTTTGTACATGTGCATGGCCTACTGGATAAGATAGAAGAAGGCAACAAAGTAAACTTTGAGCTTGAAAGAGGATTGAAAGGAATGAATGCCGTACGTGTGAAGAAGGTTTAATATGGAGCAGTGAATGCCGGATCGTTCGTAACCCAATAGAGCTTACAATCCGTTTGATACTTGTATAGTTAGATGGTATTGCATGCTAATTCAAACCACATTTATTTGTTTGGGTTTAAGATATGAATACAAAAGGTGCAACGCTTGTTTGCACCTTTTGTATTATACCGCTGGCTTTTTAGGGTTTTATACTGCACAGCCCCTTTTTTCTACTTCTATTTTAACTTCCCCCATCTGTGATTTTCGAAGCATATCTTTTGTTTGTTGGCCAATGCATTTAAGTTGCAAATGTGAGGGTATACTACCATATATCGCGATAAAAGCTTCTACTGTTGCAGGTGATGAAAACACTATGCCATGGAAGCGCATCAAATTTTGCCTGATAATAGCTTTGTTTTTCACCACTTTGTACACCTTAAGGGCATGCGCTTTATTACCTAAACGGCACAATTCTTTTTGAAGCAGCCCTGTAGATTGCTTAGAACCGGGTAGAAGAACATTTTCGGCTGTGAGTCCTGTTTCACGATAAACCTTCAACATCCCTTCAATCGACTCATTTACCGATAACGGTTTAACCATTAGCCCTATTTCTTTTAAAGCTTTTGAGGTGGTTTTCCCTATGGAATCAATCCGGACACCATGTAAGTCGCGCACATCTTTGCCTGCGTGGCACAATTTGTCGTAAAAATGACGGACGGCATATCTACTTGTGAAAATTATTCTATTGTAAGATGAAATATGAGCCAAACACCATTTAATATCTACATCCATCGGATTAGATACTATGGAAATCAAGGGGGTATGGATCATATCCGGTTTTAAATTCGTTTCTTCCAGCGCAGCCCCTGTGTACAGCCATTTTTGATTGGGGCTTGAATAGGTGCCGGCAGTTCTCCCTACAATAATAATGGCCGGCGAAGGCAAACCTGAACCATTAATCATCATATCCCCCAGTGTTCCGCGGTAAATTTGCTGATTGGGGTTACTCACATTATATACCACACCCACAGGTGTACCTTCCGACCAGCCTTGCGCGATGATTTCCTGTGCTAATTCCTTTTGATTGGAAGCACCCATATAAAATACCAGCGTATCTGCCTTGGGTATTTTTAGCTTGTGCATATCGTGCCCCGAAAGCAAAGCCACCGATGAGGACAAGGAACGCTCGGTAAAAGGGATCACGGCCTGTGCAGCGGCTGCAAACGCACTTGATATGCCCGGTATTATAGTGGCTTGCACTAATCGGCTCTGCAAATAATGATACTCCTCGGCACCTCTGCCAAAAATTAAAGGATCGCCTCCTTTAACCCGCACCACATTTTTGCCTTTAATCGCCTCCTGGTACATCCATTCATTAATTATCTCCTGATCGAACTTATGCTTACCCTTTCGTTTACCCACATAAATTTTTTCGGCTTCAAATCCATGTAAAAAAACCTCGTCAACCAAGTCGTCGTAAAAAATAACATCGCAACACTCCAGATGGAAGGCGGCCTTTTTTGTAATTAGATCATGATCACCGGGCCCAAACCCAGCCAATATCACCTTACCCCATCTGGCTCTAACATCCATTTGCTCCAAGCATTTTTTTATTTCAGGCATTCCCTTTTTACCCACTACAGCCAAATAATCCTCAAGCGGATTTTTTTTCAAATCATTTTCGAATAAAGGATAATCTGTTTTGTTCTGCTTTTCCGTAATAGGCAACAAGGCCAGTACTTCCAGTTGGGTATTCAGGGGGTAAGGTATTTTTTTTGCAGGTAATACATAAGCTTCTGCCTTATCCGAAATAAGGATCTGCTCCATCACATGGGAAACTCGACCTCCTTCCACATCCGTAAAGTTGAATCTTGCATTAATCCCATTTTGTACTAGCGCTTCGCTAATATCACCCATGCAAATATGCTTATGATGTTTGTGGTCTATTATTATCCTAATCTCTGCCATTGTTTTTAATTTTTAGATATGACGAAACACGCCATTAAATTCCGCTCAATTGTGCTGTAAGAAAGCTTTAATTTTATCACGTAAAAGAATGGACGCATCTACGTTTTTACCGTTTGAACCAACTGCCACTGTCATTTCACCCATTTGGTATATGGCAGGAGAAACAAAATCGCTGTAACCCGGGTCATCAACCACATTGACCAGGCACCGGTACCTTTTAGCATCTGCTTGTATTTGGTGGTTTAACTTATGGTTGTTGGTAGCTGCATAAACCAGCAGGTGATCCGATAAGTCTTTATGGCTATATTTCCTCTCGATGCAAACAACACCTTCCATATTTTTTAGCTCTTCAGCTATTTCCGGGGCAATAACTTTAAAATTATTTACAAAACGCTTAAGCCTCCTTACTTTGTTAAGGGCCACCTTTCCGCCTCCCACAATCAGTATTTGCTGGCCGCTAACGCTTATGGATAATGGTAGAAACATCATGATTATAAGTTTAAATATAATATTCAGGACGGGAGAGTTTTTCTTTTCCGTATTTTACTCTGTTCCATGTCCTTTCGTGAAAATAATACAATATCATTTTGGTAAACACCTCTACCCCACTAATAGAAAGTGCCAATCCTACTTTGCCTGTAATTAAGTAAGAAATTAAAAAGGTATCCATGGTTCCGGTCAACCTCCACGAAATTGTTTTTAGTAAGGTTCTATATCGTTTTTCTTTCATCTGAAATCATATAAAGTTTTATTTAATTACTATTTCACTCAAACGTTAGCGTAAATGACAGTATATTATTGAAAAGGGACTATGAAATTAATTTCTTTTTCGGGCTTTACGATTCCTGCCCTAACCACGAAATCGCCAAACCTTTCACCATCGTTTCTTTCTTGGGCATAGCGGGGCAGCAGCACTTTCAGCTCCTCCAATATTTCCTGTTCACCCAGTGTTTGCTTGTACAATGTATTGAGTCTGTCGCCGGCAAAACCTGCCCCAAGATACATGTTGTATTTTCCTAAAGAACGTCCTACAAGTCCTATCTCTCCCAAGAAAGGACGTCCGCAGCCATTAGGACACCCCGTCATTCGTATCAGCAGGTCGTCATGTGTCAGGTTACACTGAGCCAATATTAGCTCTATCTTTTCCATCAGCGAAGGCAGGTACCGCTCTGCTTCGGCAAAAGCCATGGCACAAGTGTTGAGTGCTACACAGGCTATGGCATGCTGCCTTGCTCCACTGATATTTTCCTTAGGCCAAATATTGTATTCCTTTAAAAGGGCAGCTATTTCTTTTTTATCTTCTTCTTTAATTGCTCCTAATACCAGGCCTTGATTTCCGGTTAGCCTAAAATCGCATTTATTGAGGTCTGCAATTTTTCTTAACCCTGTTTTTAAACGATATTCCGGTTCATCTTTTACCCTTCCGTGCTCTATGTACAAACCAAGAAACCATTTTCCGCTTTTGGCCTTCTTCCAGCCAAAAAAATCGCCGTTGCTTTTAAATTTAAACTTTCTGGTTTTGTCTAACGTATAACCAAGGCGCTTCTCTAACAAAGCCTTAAATTTTTCAGGCCCAATACTGTCCATGGTATATTTTAACCTTGCTTTTCGTCTATTTTCGCGGTTGCCATAATCTCTTTGCAGCTTAACCACCTCTTCAATTACTGCAATTGCCTTATCGTAAGGCACATAACCAATTACATCACCTAATCTTGGATAGGTTCCGGGCTCGGAAAAGCTCATTCCTAATCCACCACCAATAGCCACATTAAATCCTTCGAGCTTATCTTTATCTCCTATCGCAATTAAACCCAAATCATTGGAGAAAATATCCGTATCGTTATAAGGCGGTATGGCAATTGCAATTTTGAATTTTCGAGGCAGATACGTTTTGCCGTAAATAGGTTCCTCATCTTCTTTACCGCTTACCAGGAGCTTTTTGTCGAGCCATATCTCGTGATAAGCACTGGTTTTTGGCAACAGATGCGCACTAATGTCCTTTGCCAATTGGTAGGCTGCCGGAACCAAAGGAGAGAGTGCCTCATTGGTAGTACACATCACGTTACGATTTACATCGCCACAGGCTGCAATTGAATCCAACAGCGATTCGTTTATTTGCTGCATGGTTTCTTTAAGTTTTCGTTTGATAACACCATGAAGTTGAAATGCCTGACGTGTGGTAAGCTTTAAAGTGTTATTGGCATGTGTTGTCGCCAGCTCATCTAATATTGCCCATTGACCGGCACTTGCCACTCCTCCCGGGATACGAGTCCGAATCATAAAACTATACAAAGGCTCAAGCTTCTTGCGCTTTCGCTCCGCTTCCATATCCCTATCGGTTTGCTGGTAGCTTCCATGAAATTTTATCAGTTGTGTGTCATCTTCGGCTAGTGCACCTGTAGCCATGTCGTCCAAGCTTTTTTTCAGGGTACCCCTCAGATAATTGCTTTTTGTTTTAATTCCCTCCACTTCGGACAGGTTCCAGGTGGGAAATATTTCGTTGTTATTTATTTCTGCCATATTATTTTTATAATTTTTGGATATACTTTTTAAACTAAAGTAAGTTACCATGTACCCTGATAGGAAAAGCCCAATTTGTGCGCCTAAGTTTTAGCATGGACACTGGGCCTCCGCTTCTCTACTACTAATACTTTAGGTTGTGTTACTATTGAACTCGTGGCGCACATTAAAACCCCTGAGTATGGGCATGAGCCGTATGCAGGTAGATTAGATATCCCTTTCTTAAGCCGCCTTGGTACGCCTAGAGCTAGAGCGGCTTTTACTTTCTTTTACCGTCAAAAAAAACAGACATAACCGAGCTTGGATTAATAAACATCTTCCTGGAAACGACCTTTCAGTTTCAAGTTTGTAAAGTACTCCAGGGCCTGCTCATCCGTTAGTTGTCCATATTTTTTTACAATATGCAATAAAGTTTCTTTTACGTCTTTGGCCATCCTTTTCATATCACCACACAAGTAAAAGTGTGCTCCTTCGTTCAGCCAACGATAAAGTTCTTCCCCATTTTCGCGCATGCGATCTTGCACGTATACCTTTTCTTGCTGATCGCGCGAAAAAGCTACATCAAGCTTGGCTACAACGCCTTTTTTACGATAATTAAGCAATTCGGTCTGATACAAAAAATCTGTTTCAAAATGCTGATCGCCAAAGAAAAGCCAGTTTTTACCTCCAGCATCCTTTGCTTCACGTTCTTGCAGGAAGGACCTAAACGGTGCGATACCCGTTCCTGGGCCAACCATTACCATACGCACATCATTATCCACCGGAAGTTTAAAGCCCATGTTGGGTTTAACACGTACTATTAACATATCGCCTTCGTTGATTGTGTCGGCCAAATAACCTGAGCAGACACCCAGGTGCTCCCGGTGATTAAGCTGATAGCGAACTGCACCCACCGTAATATGAACTTCGTCGGGGTTATAAGCATAGCTTGACGAAATAGAATACAGGCGGGTGGGTAGTTTTCGGAGAAGAGTTGCTAATTCGCTTGCATCAAGCCGGGCAGGATAATCCGTAATCACATCCAAAAAATCGGCACCATACAAATAGTCTTGTAGCATCGGATCATTGGTTACCAAATTATCCAAGACCTGGCTTTTTGCCTTTTCGGCATATTTTTTAATAACCGGAGCAGTAACCACCGTTAACTCAAAACTGGAAGTTAAAGCATCCTTTATGGACATTTGTACACCAGCAATATCCACTATATCGTTTTCGTCGATATTTAATTTAGCCAGGATATCCCTTACCAGGGTTGGGTTATTTTTGGCCTGTACCTCCAGCGCATCTCCTGGATGATAGCTTAGTCCGGTTCCTTCTATATCTAACTCTATATGGTAAGTCTCCTTGTCCGATCCCTTTCCGTTCAGCAGTATTTTTTCCAGCACTTCAACTTCTACCCATGCATCGCTGGCCAGGTCGTTTTGTACTACGGATGCTGAAACAGCTGCCTTGCCATTTCCTTTACTACCACCGAACTTAGCAACTACCTGAGGTAATACATCGGCTATGGTATCCTTAAAATCCACATCAAGCCCAATAAAGTCGTGTACAGCATTGCCACCAAGCGCATTTAGCTGTTTAAAAATATCTTTTCCTGTTTGACAAAATTTAGCATAACTACTATCGCCCAATCCAATTACCGCAAAGTTTAGGTTATTTGATTTAGGTGCCTTTTTACCGAATATATAGGCATAAAATGCTTCAGCCGAAACCGGCGGATCCCCTTCGCCATGCGTAGATACTATAACCAGCAGGTTGGTTTCGTCCTTAAGTTTTCGTACACGATACTCTTGCAAACTTATTGCGCTAACCTCAATCCCCTTAGCTTGAGCTAAACCCTGCGCTTGTTCTGCCAACAATTTCGAATTTCCCGTATGTGTACCATAAAGTATGGTAAGTTGAGTAGTTTTTACCTCCTCCTTATCCGGATTTGATTGGTTGATATTTGCAGAAAAACCTTCCGATAAGGCGCCGGATTGATTTAAACCTGCCAAATAACCCGACAGATAAAGCCTTTGTTCGGTATTTAAGGAGTCCAACAGTTTTTTAGCATTGTTAATTTGCTCCTCCGTAAAAATATTATTTAACCCTTGAATCATATCTTCATTAAAAAATTCACATAACAATTACATTTCAGCTCATCTGCGACAAGCCAATTATTTAAATAACAACGATTTAACAATTGAATTTTAAAAAAGCACGAACAAACGCTGCTATGGATGCCCATGCTTTTAAAGACAAGTTATTTAATCCTTTTTGATTTTTATATTTCGAAACTACTGAGGTATCTTTCGCCTGTATCAGGCAACAACACAACAATACGCTTACCGGAATACTCCGGACGTTTTGATATTTCGTTTGCTGCCCACAGTGCCGCACCAGATGAGTAACCGCACAAAAGCCCATCCTCTTTAGCTGCACGATGCGAGGTGTTTAGGGCATCTTCGTTGCTTACCTGTACTACTTCGTCGATAACCTCGGTGTTTAGATTGGGGGGAATAAAACCGGCTCCAATACCCTGTATTTTATGCGGTCCGGGCTTTCCACCTGAAATTACCGCTGAATCTACCGGTTCTACCGCCACAATTTTGATAGATGAATTTTTCGCCTTCAACTCTTCTCCCACACCGGTTATGGTACCACCCGTACCTACCCCTGCAACAAAAACGTCGATATTACCATCTGTATCGTTCCAGATTTCATGTGCTGTTGTACATCTATGTATCGATGGATTGGCCGGGTTATTAAATTGCTGTGGGATAAAAGCCTTTCCGTATTCATCGGCAATTCCCTGAGCCTGCGAAATGGCACCTTTCATACCTTGAGCCGCCGGGGTCAGAACCAATTCGGCTCCAAACTTCTTTAACAGCTTTCGGCGCTCCATGCTCATGCTTTCGGGCATAGTTAAAATAAGCCTGTAGCCTTTTACTGCTGCCACAAAGGCTAAGCCCACACCTGTATTTCCACTGGTAGGCTCTACGATAACCGTATCCTTATCGAGCTTTCCGCTGCGCTCGGCATCTTCAATCATGGCAAGTGCAATGCGGTCTTTAACCGAACTGGCCGGATTAAAATACTCAAGTTTGGCAACAATTTGAGCTCCACCTTCATTTAAACGATTTATTTGTACCAATGGTGTTTTTCCTATTAATTCGACTATACTGTTGGCAATTTTACTCATGGTTAATAAATTTAATGATTTGCGATAGATTATTTATTTATGGCTACAAACCTATTGTTTGATTGTTAACTAAACAAGGGCTAAGCGCTACTTTAAGCTACTAAATTAGTATGTTTAAGCCGGGATTAAAAACCCTCAATAGTCATAATTCTCTGAATATCTGCACATACCGAATGCAATCCTTTGCTATTTTTTATTCCTACTTTACCAATAGGCTAAATGTAGTACATCAAACTTGCATTCAAATCTTTGTATTCCTTTTGGATATCCGCCAAGGTTCGTTGCGCCAGCAAGGCCTTTACATCAGTAATCGTTTGATTGAGTACCAAGGTAACGGCTTTTTGATTGTTGCTCATATCACCAGAAACGTTGAGCTCGTTTTTATAGGTATCTTCCAGACATTCAAAGACCATTAACAGGGAGATTTCTTCCGGACTGTGTTTTAACTTGTAACCTCCCCCGGCACCTTTTTTCACTTCCAACAATCCGGCCTTTTTAAGTAGTACGGCAATGGCCTCTAAAAACTTCATCGGAATTGCATGACGTAAGGAAATATGGTAAATTCCCATGAATTTATCATCACCCAATTCGGACAACGAAAGCAGAAATCGCAATCCGTATTCTGTTTTTTTGGAAAATTTCATAACAGTCTTTTTTAATTAACACATACATAAGCTATATGTCTTAAAACCTAAATAATCGTATAAAGTTCAACAAAATAGAAGCTAACAATACAATACCCATGCACAATAGGATACTATTTAAGTATGATTATGAAACCGGTCTTACTTTCTTAAAAGGCTTCGCCTAACGTAAAAAACAATCCTGTATCACCAGTGGTAGACATACCATAGTCAAATCGGACACTTAGCCCTTCTTCTTCCAAAACTTTTACTCTTAAACCCAGGCCTCCCATTAGGTGCATATGCTTCAACAAGGAGCCATCCCATTGGGAGTGCACCCTACCGGCACCGGCAAACACCTCGTAGCCCAATCGCCACCATATAGGCGAGCGATAGGCAGCCTGCAAGTACATACTGTTTTTATCCATATATTTATAGGGCTGGGCAATTCCTCGGAAAAGATTTTTTCCGCCAAGCACCGGCATACGATAAAAAGGTATATTACCTGTAGCTGATTTAATATACAACTGGGCACCCAATACTTTACCCCGGGAACCCAATTTAAAGAAATGACGCGCGTCAAACGTTAATGTAGAAAAAGCAAAATCACCTAATTTTTTGGGATACCAAAGGTGAGCCACGCTTACAAAACTGCCGGTATTGGAGTACACAATACTGTTTCTACTATCGTAACTAACTACGAGTCCACCCCCCACCACGTTTTGCCCATTAAAACCTGCTATATCCGCAGTTAAGTTGTTAGCATATTTATTTTTTACATCGTAAAAACCCACATCATAATTCAGCCCCACAAAAACCTCTTTGTTAAGCCCTTTCATCAACCTGCCCGCAAACTCAATTTTTTTTATATCTACATCCGAATACAAGGTTTTATCCACATCGTTGCCCACGGGATAGTATTTATCGGGCATCCATTGGTAAATCCATTTACTTTGAATATACCAATCTTTTATAAAATAGAAGTCCGAATTAAATTCAAACTGATACATTCCGGTAGTGGATGTAACTAAAGAAGGTGAAACATTGGAAGGCCTGTAGTACAAGCCCTCATGATGCCGGCCAGCTTTGCCTTTTCCCAGATAAAAGCGCCACACAGGCATTACACCAATTGCCAACTTTGTGCGCTCTTCATAGGCCATAACAGGCAGCAAAAAAAAAGTATAGTTTTCTTTTTTGAAAGTAATCAAGTCAACGCCCCAATCCGCAAAATTGGCTACCCTCTGCATTATACCGGTCCTATCGGCATGGCTTAAAGTGTCCGTCTGCGCGTTTACTGTAAATTTTAACAACCCAAATAAACATCCGAGAACAAGCGCCTTTTTTTTAATTACCAAATAGCCGGTCAATTTCATACTTCCTTGATTTAGGCTTTCGAGCTCACACTATATAAAAGGCCTGTTTAAAATCTTCTATTAAATCCTGCACATCTTCTATGCCCACCGACAGCCTTAACATTGTATCGCGAAGGGCCATATTTTCCCGATCCGTATCAGAAAACTCGGCATAGATGGTTGACGAGGGATGTATGATGAGCGTTTTGTTATCATTTAAATTGGTTGCCCTGCGCACCATTTTCAGCCCATCCATAAATTGATAGCAACTTTCCTTCGTTTTTAAGTCGATGGTCATAACAGCTCCGGGTTTTCCCGAAAAATACTTCTTGCTCCTGGCATATCCCACACTTGATTTTAATCCTGGATAATTCACCGCTACAACCTTCGTATGTTGTTCAAAATACTTACCCAGGGCCATACAATTCTCCACGCATCTATCTACTCTTAAAGCTAAAGTATCCAGTCCTAAGATTAAGAAATGAGCTGTGTGAGCTGTCATGCTGCCTCCCAAGTGACGAAACATTTCTTTTCGTATCCTGGCCATAAGGGCATTTCCCGGAAAGTTGGTATCCCACTCCTTCAATGCCAAAGAATTGGACCAATCAAAGCTACCGTTGTCTAATATGGCACCCCCCACAGCCGCCGCCCCACCCGAAATAAATTTGGTGGTAGATATCACCTCCACATCAACGCCGGCATCCAATGAGTTAAAAACATAGGGCGGAGTAAGCGTGGAATCGGCTACCAATGGTATATTGTTGCTGTGCGCTAAAGCTGCCAATGCTTCAATGTCAAATATTTCCAGTTGTGGATTAGTGATAGTCTCGAAAAACAAAAGTCCTGTTTGCTTGTCGATAGCTGCTGCGACCTGGGCCAGGTTATTCATATCGACAAACTTAACCTGAATATTCCATCTTTGAATGGTGCTTTTTAAAAAGGCATAAGTGTGCCCAAAGAGCTGATTGGAAGAAACAATATTACCACCCGGTGGCACAATAGATAGCAAAGTGGTAGTTATTGCCGCCATACCGGACGAAAAAGACATTGCATTTTTTGCTCCTGAAATCCTTTTTAATTTTTCCTCAAAATACCCCACGGTTGGGTTGGAGGTTCTACTGTAGACATGTGCCACCTTTTGACCGGTAAATACTTTTTCCATTTCCAACGACGATTCAAACTCATACGCCACCCCATCATAAATGGGCATGTGCAAGGCGCTGTAGGCATCATCTTTAACAAATGGAGTATGCACAGAGCTTGTGGTATATCCTTGTTTTTTTGCCATTATCTATTCTTTTTTGCGCAAGGATGTATACAATATAGTGCATCCCTGTCATGATTTTTCACCTTATCTTTTTTGCTTTACATCCGCGGGTGTCACCAAATCATTGGCAGCCTGTCCATCGCTTCTTATGTAGTTAAGTACATCAGCAATCTGCTGATTGCTCAGGTTACGATACGCGGCCATAACCCCATTGTATTTGATACCCTCTACGATTATTTCGCCACTCATGCCATTGAGCATAATATCTATCAAATAGTCTTTATCGCCATTAACTCTCTTCGTATTTTTTAGCGGCGGATAAACCCGGGGCATCCCCATCCTATTTGCCTGATGACATACTTTGCAGTTTCTGTCGTAAACCAATTTACCTGCATCAAAACGGCTATTTCTGTTTTTTATTGAGGAGGCAGGACTTGTACCAAGTGTATTTCCGGCATCTGAAGAATTTGTATCGTTTGTATTCTGCTTACAAGCAATTGAACCGATAAATAAAATTAGAACACTAATAAAAGTCAAAAATTTCATAGAATATTTAAATTTTTATAAAAATGCCAAACAATATAAACCTATTTATAACTTTTTATTTCTACCACCGTTATATCCACAGAAAAGCTACGATAAATACAGCGTATTGCATTGAAACACCTGCTTAACATTTATGGTGCTTTTTGTACCAGAACAGTAGCCAATAAACATTAGGCAAAGAAAAATGTTTTTTAGCCAACAATAATAAAATCAGCAATAAATATTCGGCAATATAATACGGTTTGGGTTTACATTACAATTAGATTCGAATTTTTATAGATTTGCCAACCCAAAAAAACAAGAATGACAATTAGGTTAAGAATAATATCGGCAGAAGACGACGATTTTTTACGAGAAATAGAAATAAGCGGAGACGCAACATTTTTAGAACTGCATCATTTTATTCAGAAAACATTAAATTTTGACCCCAGCCAGATGGCTTCATTTTTCACTACCGATGATGCGTGGCACAAGGATAAGGAAATTACACTAATGGACATGGCCATCGAGGAATCGGACGCTTCCCTTATTATGTCGGAAACCACACTAAAGCAATTGCTATCGGATAAAAAGCAAAGAATGATTTACACCTTTGATTTTTTTAACGATCGTAACCTGTTTATCGAAATGGATAAAATCTCCCACTCAGAATGTCCCAAACCCAAATGCACCCAGGAAAAAGGTAATGCTCCGGAACAATTGGATATGAGCAGTTTACTGGAGGCAACGATGGGCGAATCCTCAGCAACTAAAAAAAACCTCCCTTATGATGATGATTTTGGTGACGACGATGACTTTAATGATCCTTTAATATCCTATACCGACGACCTGGACGATTACTAAAAATATTTAACTTACCCTATTCGTAAATTATATAATTAGGGCACCAACTATTGCATATAAAAACTATATATTAAATGGCGCACAATAATACTCCATCTGAAAAAACACTTATCGTTATTATTGGCCCCACGGGAATTGGCAAAACCACAAGCAGCATAGCCATTGCCAATCACTTTAACACCGAGATTATATCGGCCGACTCGAGGCAGATATTCAAGGAACTCAGCATTGGCACTGCTACACCGACACCCCAAGAGCTGGCGTCTGCCAAGCATCATAACATAGGTACACATTCTATACATCAATATTATAGCGCATGGGAATTTGAGCAAGATGCGCTGGCTCTCTGCGAAAGCTTGTTCGCCGCGCATAACCAAGTGGTAATGACCGGAGGATCAATGATGTACGTTGATGCCGTTTGCAAGGGTATCGACGATTTACCTACCATTGACGAAGAGCTTCGTGAGCAGTTGAAAAATCAATATCAGAACGAAGGAATTGAATCTATCAGAAGGCAACTAAAACAGTTGGATCCTGTTTTTTACACAGAAGTAGACCTAATGAACCACAAAAGGCTTATACATGCTGTGGAGATATGCCTGATGACCGGTAAACCCTATAGCAAGTTGCGCACCAATACGATAAAAAAAAGACCATTTAATATAGCAAAGATAGGCTTAGCTACTGAACGAGAAGAAATTTACGAGCGCATCAACAAACGGGTGGATAAGATGATACAAATAGGCCTCATAAGTGAAGCACGAAGCTTATATCCATATAAAAATCTCAACTCACTAAATACGGTAGGCTACAAAGAACTATTTGATTGTTTTGATGGCAAGCACGATGAAGCAAAAGCCATTGAGCTTATAAAAAGAAACACACGCCGTTATGCCAAAAAACAACTATCGTGGTTTAAGCGCGATAAAGAAATTACTTGGTTTAATCCGCGCGAGTTAAATAAAATGATTAGCTTTATAGAACAAAAAACAGGAGCACCGGGCAAATCGATTTAATTCATTCCTCACGGTTTACAAGTGTGGCCCGGTGCTTTTTTGGCCACCGCAATAGTATGAAACGAATCTTTACGCCAGGCATCCTTTTTAAAGGAGGCAAAAAACTGTATGTCTGTAAAATATTTTGATAGCATATTTTTAATTTCCTCTTTTAATATAGGTATAAGAGGTACGGATTGCGTAAAAGATTCATCGCGCTGCTTATCCCTCAGCACCGTTGAAAACTGAATTACGCCGTTGGGTTCAGGAATGTAATTACGCTCAAATGAGTAATCTTCTGTTTCAATGGTAGGTAATTCAACCACCTTATCATTTAAGACCCTATCGTAGTTAACTATTTGCATTACCAGATAACCATCTGTTTTTAAAACCTGCAACACCTCGTTAAAATAGTGTGCAACGTCTTTCAGTGATGGCAAATGAGGCAAGGTATTACCTAAACAATAAACCAAATTAAAACTATCCGGTTTATAATCAGTTGCAAAGCTAAGCAAATCATTAGTTGTAAAGCGCACATTTAAAGCCTGTGGGCACTTCTTTATTGCTTTAGTTATCATGGCCTCATCCAGGTCAAAAGCTTCCACGCTTGCATTTCTTCTTCCCAACTCAATAGCCAAACTGCCCGTTCCACAGCCACAGTCCAAAACTTTTTTATCCATCAAGGTAGGGAATAATGCCTCCATAAAATCACTTTGTGCTTTGTTCAAGGGAAAAATCTGGTCGTAGGCTTTTGCAATCGAACTATAAAATGTCATCTTGTTTATTTACTTTTTTTTCTATTTGATACTTATTTCGCTCCGTATTGTTGCGTGAAACCAACTCGGCTAAAAAACCCGCCAAAAATAATTGAGTTCCGATTATCATACTCGTTAAAGCAATATAAAAATAGGGGCTCGTTGTTACCAATGCCTGATTAATATGATGGTAAACTGCGTACAGCTTATGAATACCAAGATACAACGCTGCAAAAAAACCAACAGCGAACATTAATGTACCCAAACTACCGAACAAATGCATGGGGCGTTTACCAAATTTAGAAATGAAGGTTAGGGATAACAAATCTAAAAAACCTTTCAAAAATCGCTCTATTCCAAACTTTGAAACACCATATTGCCTTTCGCGATGTACCACCACCTTTTCACCTATCCTGCTAAAACCATTTCTTTTGGCCAAGATGGGGATATAGCGGTGCATTTCGCCATATACCTCAATACTTTTTACTACTTCGCTACGGTAGGCTTTTAAGCCACAGTTAAAATCGTGCAGATTGATACCGGAGATATGCCGGGCAGTCCAGTTAAAGAATTTACTGGGTATGGTTTTTCCAAGCGGGTCGTGCCTTTTCTTTTTCCATCCACTTACTAAATCGTAGCCTTCTTCTTTAACCATACGGTACAACTCGGGTAGTTCGTCGGGGTTATCCTGCAGATCGGCATCCATAGTTATCACCACCTCTCCCACCGCCGCTTCAAAACCAACGTACAAGGCAGCCGACTTGCCATAATTTCGTCGAAACTTTATCCCTTTTACTGCTTGGTGTTCTGCGCTCAACTTTTCAATTACTTGCCAGGAGGTATCGTTACTCCCGTCATCGATAAAAATAACCTCAAAGGAAATATTAAGGGGAGTCAAGACTCCCCTTACCCAATTATATAGCTCATCTAACGATTCTTCTTCGTTAAAAAGAGGCACTACGATGGATAAATTCATTACAATAATAATTTTATTCCAGGCTGATTAAAATTCAGGCTCCGGATCTTTTTTAAGTATAGCAGCTATTATCAGGGAGATGATAAGTCCACCTATCACAGAACCTATTACTCCATATATAGCCATTGCAGTTGGGCTCATCATGGCACTCATCATTCCATCCATTTGTTCCAGCTGAGCCGCAGGTACGCCGGCTTCCAATTGTTGCTCTTGCACTATCGCCATCATTTCGGTATGCTTTGCAGGATCGATAAAAGCAAAAAACACAAAAGTAAAAATGCTCGATACAATACCACCTACCAACGAAATGAGTACCCCTATACCAACGCCTTGTCCGTATTTTAAATATCCGCCATTCTCATTTTCTTTATAGGCCTTAAGTCCTAAATAAATAAACACAATACTTATAACGAAACCTAGATAGCCGAAATAAGTATTTCCAAGCATACCACCGTAGTAGGTAATTAAACTAAACACAATAGCAGCAATACCCAGATAAAGACCATAAGTATAAACTGTTGACGATTTTGAAGCCGATTGTTCCATAATGTAAGATTTTAAAGTTAAGTATAGAATTTTGTCAAAGATAAGATTTGAGATAAATTGTTACTCATAAAAGGAGTAAAAAATGATACATAGTGTATAAAATATTAAGGAGTTGTTTCCATAGCCTTAATAAACAGTAGCTATTTTTACGCCAATAAGCACGAAAATGTAAAAAAATTGTACAAATCGGACACCGTGGACTGTGGGAATCCTAAGCTATCGTATTGCAAAATAATTTCAAACACCAAGCCTCTGATACCAAAGACTTTAATTGCAAGAGCAAAAAATAGTTTGTTTTTTTTCGGTTTTGGTATTGCGGGGTATATGTTTTTGTCTATTTTTGCATCCGCTAACGCACGGGTAAGTCCTGTACGACCAGCTCCTGTTGAATTCCCCCAGGGCCTGACGGCAGCAAGGGTAGATGGTTGAGCGGTGCGATGCAGGTAGCTTACCCACCCGCCAATATAGCTCAGTTGGCTAGAGCAGCTGATTTGTAATCAGCAGGTCGTGGGTTCGAGTCCCTCTATTGGCTCATTATGTTTCCAAAACGTAGGAAACTGAATCAAAGTATTGCCGATATAGATTCCCTGCCTAGAGCATCCCGTTGTGTAACACGGGAAGGTCGTGGGTTCGAGTCCCTCTATTGGCTCATAAGTTTTCAAAAACGTTGAAAGCTTTTTAAAAAATATTTATTGGGGAGATACCAAAGCGGCCAACTGGGGCAGACTGTAACTCTGCTGTCTTACGACTTCGTAGGTTCGAATCCTGCTCTCCCCACAATAGTGCCAATATAGCTCAGTTGGCTAGAGCAGCTGATTTGTAATCAGCAGGTCGTGGGTTCGAGTCCCTCTATTGGCTCATTATGTTTCCGAAATGTAGGAAACTGAATCAAAGTATTGCCGATATAGATTCCCTGCCTCGAGCATCCCGTTGTGTAACACGGGAAAGTCGTGGGTTCGAGTCGCTCTATTGGCTCATTATGTTTCCGAAATGTAGGAAACTGAATCAAAATATTGCCAATATAGATTCCCTGCCTCGAGCATCCCGTTGTGTAACACGGGAAGGTCGTGGGTTCGAGTCCCTCTATTGGCTCATTATGTTTCCGAAATGTAGGAAACTGAATCAAAATATTGCCAATATAGATTCCCTGCCTAGAGCATCCCGTTGTGTAACACGGGAAGGTCGTGGGTTCGAGTCCCTCTATTGGCTCATTATGTTTCCGAAACGTAGGGAACTGAATCAAAGTATTGCCGATATAGATTCCCTGCCTAGAGCATCCCGTTGTGTAACACGGGAAGGTCGTGGGTTCGAGTCCCTCTATTGGCTCATTATGTTTCCGAAATATAGGAAACTGAATCAAAGTATTGCCGATATAGATTCCCTGCCTCGAGCATCCCGTTGTGTAACACGGGAAAGTCGTGGGTTCGAGTCCCTCTATTGGTTCATATATTTAATGCGAAAGTAGCTCAGCTGATAGAGCATTAGCCTTCCAAGCTAAGGGTCGCGGGTTTGATCCCCGTCTTTCGCTCCATGCAAACCGATTGAAGCGTATTCAGTCGGTTTTTTTTATACCTAAAATTGTATCTTTTCTTGTGTTTCTAAAAACACGAATTCAAAAAAAGATGCTTTTTAAGGTAGTTCCGTGAAACGGTATATCACGGCTACCATATATGAGTTTACAATAAAAATAAGCATGTCCATGGATAAGAATAATTTTTGGAATACTTCAAAGAGACCATTAGTGATGCTTGCTCCTATGGAAGATGTTACTGACACCGCGTTTCGCGAACTGGTTTTACATAACACCATCCCCGGTCATCTGGATGTGGTATTTACTGAATTCGCTTCTACCGATGGTTTATGCCATCCTAAGGGACGTGAGAATGTTGCGCAGCGACTCGTTATTTCTAAAACAGAGCAACAACTATTAATCGAAAAAGGCGTGAAGATTGTAGCCCAGATATGGGGCAATAATCCGGAGAAGTTTTTTAAGGCCACCAAATATATTGACGAAAATTACCGTTTTGACGGGATTGATATTAATATGGGTTGCCCTGTGCGTAATGTAGTAGCGCAAGGGAGTTGCTCTGCTTTAATTGAAAATGAACCGTTGGCAAAAGAAATAATACAGGCCACCCGAGAAGCTACAAGCCTACCGGTAAGTGTAAAAACAAGGATAGGCTTAAAGAAAGTGGATACCGAACGCTGGATAAACTTTCTATTTAAGCAGCCGCTTGAGGGGCTTATTCTGCATGGCAGAATTCAGAAGCAGATGTCGGAAGGTGAAGCCAACTGGGAGGAGATTGCCAAAGCGGTAGCTATTAGAAATAAGGTAGCGCCTGACATCCCCCTCATTGGTAATGGAGATGTGTTTAGTGTTGAAGACATGCACGAACGTATAACTAAGTATGGTACAGATGGAGCGATGATTGGACGTGGTATTTTTAAAAATCCATGGATGTTCCAGTCACCTTTAGCGGAAATTAATACAGAAAAGAGACTTGCAACCCTCTTTAGCCATTTACAACTATACGAATCGGCGTGGGGGCGATCAAGGCCATTTCCTGTTTTAAAGCGTTTTTTTAAGATTTACGTTTCGGATTTTAGAGGCGCTTCCGAAATTCGTAAGGAATTAATGGAAACCAATAGCATTACAGAAGCACGGAGGGTGATTGAAAACACTTTATCAAAAATTGTAAGCTAGATTAACAGAATCAGATAAAAGAACCCTTACAGTAAACCTCGCGCTTTTATTTCAAGATACTTATTTATAGTGTTTACAGTCAGGTCGCTCGGCGCACTTAAAACGGCATGTATGCCATGTTGTTTCAATTCACGAACAATACGTTTTTTATCGAATACGAACTTTTCGGCAATGGTTTTTATATAAATATCTTCTGTACTTTGGGTTCTTTGCTGAGCGAGTTGATGTACCTCGGTATTTTCGAAGAATACAACCACCAACAAATGACTTTTGGCTAAACGTTGCAGAAAGGGAAGCTGTCTGCGTGCCGAAATAAGGCTTTCAAAATTTGTGTATAGTACCATTAAGCTGCGCTGGTGCACCCTTCGTTTTATTTGAGCATAAAGTAATTCCAGGTTAGGTTCTTTATAGTTGGTATGTTGATTGTACAACACCTCCATAATATGCTGCAAATGCCGCCCATTACTAGCTGCAGGCACAATGGAATGTAAGGTATCGCTATAGGTAAACAACCCGGCTTTATCGTGTTTGAGCATAGCTATATTAGATATTACCAGCGAGGTGTTGATGGCATAATCGAGCAAGGACATCCCATTGAAGGGCATTTGCATAGTGCGTCCCATGTCGATAAGGCTGTATATTTGCTGTGATTTTTCGTCCTGATACTGGTTCACCATCAAACGATTTTTGCGAGCTGTAGCTTTCCAGTTGAGGGTACGGTAATCATCGCCGGTGATATAATCCCTTATCTGGTCAAACTCCATTTGATGACCTATCCTGCGAATTTTTTTTACCCCTATCTCGGTAAGGCGATTGGAAATAGCCATCAGCTCAAATCTGCGCATCTCAATTAAACCGGGATACACTTTAACCATGGCATTCTGGTTAAAACTATATCGTCGCGATATAAAAGCAATAGGGGAACAGATAAAAAGATGTAAAGCACCAAAATAATACTCACCACGCTCAACCGGAACAAGTTGGTAGCAAAAGGTTTTTTCCTGTCCGGGTTGCAACGTAAACTTCTCTTCAAAATCTCTCATCTGAAACTGAACCGGTAGTTCATCTATAAGTGTAATTTTAGCTTTACAGCTGAAACGACTTGTAAAGTGCAGCTCCACCCTATTCTTATCGCCGTTGCTAAAACGAGTGGGTAAAATCCTCTTGGCTTGCAGGTTTTGTTTATTTCTGGCACCGTAAAGCAGCAGGGCATCTACCACCAGCAACAATACAAAAAGCCAAAAAGTTAATTGTGCCGCCACGTAAAACACCGGGAAGTATTGTCCCAATAGCATGAGTACTATTATTAAGGCCAGCGAAATATAAAAACGGTACGTGATAAATATTGATTTCCAGCGTTTGCGCATTTAAGACGATACATTTAATAATCAGTAATTTGAAACAAGGTTCGCGTATTCCCGATTTCTCCAACAGATGCCTTCTATGATTCGCGAATAAGCTATCGGGGTATTTCGATAGAATCAATAATTTGCTGTATAACGGTATGGGTTTGTACACCTTCCATTTCCTTTTCGGGAGTAAGGATAACGCGATGCGTTAAAACAGGCACCATCACAAATTTAATATCTTCGGGAGTAACAAAATCGCGACCTTGTATGGCGGCATAGGCCTTAGACCCGTTTAAAATGGCCAGTGAAGCCCGTGGACTTGCCCCTAAATACAAAGCATTGGAATTTCGTGTTTTCTCTACCGTTTGGGCGATATAGCGTATGAGTTCGGGTTCTACTAATACTTGTGTTACCAAGGCTTGCAACGCTACAATTTGTTGTGAATTGGCCACGGGGTTTATCAGCGACAATTCAGGCCTAACGCCTCTTCCCTGTGCATTGGAGAGCAAAGTAATCTCCTCATCCAGTGAGGGGTAGTTTAATTCTATTTTAAACAGAAAACGATCCATCTGGGCTTCGGGCAGACGGTAGGTTCCTTCGTGTTCCACCGGGTTTTGTGTGGCCAATACAATAAAGGGGGCATCCATCTTACGGCATTTTCCGTCCATGGTCACCTGTCGCTCTTCCATCACCTCAAATAAGGCGGCTTGCGTTTTAGCGGGGGCACGGTTTATTTCGTCTATCAACACCAGATTAGAAAATATGGGACCTGCTTTAAACTCAAATCGGGAGGTGCCCATGTTAAAAATGCTGGTTCCCAGCACGTCAGAAGGCATTAAGTCGGGCGTGAATTGAACACGGGCAAAGTTGGTTGAAATACTTTTTGCCATTAGTTTAGCCAGTAAGGTTTTGGCCACTCCCGGCACCCCCTCTAATAAAACATGTCCATTGGCCAGCAGAGCGGTCAGCATAAGTTCAATGGTTTTGTCCTGACCTACGATAACCCGGCTTATCTCATTTTTTATGTTTTGGGTAATTTGGCTCAGTTCTGCTAAATCAACCCGATTTGTAAAAGGTGTTTGCTCTTCCATATTGCTGTATTTTATACTACTTCAACTCATAAAAAAAGTCTATCTTTTTACTAAACTGCTCCAGCTCCTCCTGCGTTATGCTTTTCACTTTTTTAAAGCGCTGTGCCATGTTAAACAGTTGCTTAACCATATAACCGGGTACATTTAGTTTCTCTGAAATCTCCTTATAGCTATCTGCATGTAAGTTATCGGTATCGATATAATATTTGCGTCGTAAAAACGCCAAAAAATAAGTGTATCTTTTTAGGGCAATATCCAAATGGTTTTTGCGGCTAAAATATAAGCGACCTATGGTTTCTACAAAAGATAAAGAGGTGTTTTGCGGAGCTTGTACAATGGGTATTGCCCTTTGCCGCCGTTTAGCAGCAAAAACCATATATATAATTATACCCAACAACAGCATGTACCACGCATTGCGCAGTGCTTTTTGCGAAAGAATATACCTGAATGCAGAACCGGAAACAGGCGATTGCTGCTTGTAATGTTCGTCCCATATAACCGAAGTATTGGGCAAATAAGACAAACACTTAAAGGCATATTCGTAATTTTGGCCAATCAGTAAATTGTAGTTGGTGAAAGCCAAAGGGTTGAGATTGATAAAAAAACTGCCGGTACCGTATTTTATTTTTATAAAATTAGCTACCCCTTTATCTCCAATTCCCAATACGGTTGTATTAAGGGTGTCGAAACTTTGGAAATACACTTTATTAAAAGCTCGTTTATAAATGTATCCCCGGTTCGATCGAAGAAGCGGGTTGCTTAAATTTAAAATGGTGGAATCGTTTTGTGCAGAGGTAAGTGTAAAATCTTCGTTTAGCTTAAAGCGAAGCGTTTTGTACAAGTCTTCCGAAAAGCTTGTGGCAGCCAAAAAAACATGACTGCCCTGTTCTACTGCACCAAGCATTTTGTCTGTATCCAATTCGTCGGGATAAAAAAAATCATTTATAAATATCCAGCCCGAGTTTTGTAAATCATTCTGCTGTAAAAAACTATAGATGGGTGAGTGCATTGTACTAATGGAATCCTGGGAGACAAGTTGCTTTAACTCGTCAAACAAAATGCTATTTCCAAAAGGTATCTTATCTTTTTTTGAGAAACTAAGGCGCCAATCGATTGGTTGAGGTGCCAAAATTAAAGCACAAAAATAAAGGGCAAATGCAGCAAGCACAGCAATAATTAAATGCTTATTGTTTAAGTGCTTTGCCATGGCCTAAACTTGTATTTGTTTATTACCTATCGCCCTATTAAAGTCCTTAAACTGTGTCCTTACTTTGTTAAATTGTTCTTCTTCAACGGTAAACTGACCGTACCAAATATATTCGTAACTAAGTTGTAGATAGGTAAAACTTTGTTTGTGGCCGGGCGAAGTTAATTCATGACAATACTCTTTGTTTGTTTTCCAGGGTTGCCATTGTATAAGTCCTAAGGTGTCAAGTTGGCGCAGGCTCAATAAGTACATGAATCGCACAGCTTGCCTAAAATCTTTATTCTTAATTGCCATAGCCAGCCTATCATCGATGTTGCGACTATAAATATCAGGATGCTTTTGTGAATAAAAGCTTTTAGAAATGTGGTGCTTATTCGCCAGAATAAATAATCCGGTGAGCTCTACATCTAGTAATTTTAATATTACAAACAGCAATATTATAACAGCGAGGCCTATGATAAGGTAGACAATTATTTTGTGACTTACGCCACCATAGCTTAGTTTACTCCAGAGCCAACGTTTAAATTTGGCCCATTGCGATTCGGGTTTTTGAAATCGCTCATAATTATAGGCTTTCATTTGTTTATAGCTCTCCATTTTATCTGCCGAAACAGGTCTATAATGTACGGCTGAGTTGTCCTGGACTACCGTTTTTATTGAATCCAACGCGTTAGCATCTGCCCCAAACAAGCCTATGAGAACAACTACAAAAATAAAGAGCCATCTGTTAATCATTGTGCATACCGCCGTTTTCGTTGATTTTATCAATTTTATAAAGTAACGCCGTATTGTCTTTGTGTTCGACCAGGCTATAATATTGAAAGCTTAATATTATGGCTGGTATTGGCGTTACAATGGCAGTACCAATGGTTGAAACAAAAGCGGTGAGCATAAACGGAAAAGACAGCAGATTGGCGTCGGGGTTCAATATACCTTGCGTTCCGGCCACAATTCCGGCAGGCACCCCAAAAAGACTACTCAGTATTAGTAAAATAATGGATGCTATAATTAACAAACCAAATGTTTGCCACCAATGATTTTTTATGAGATAAAAGCATCGCGAAAAGGAAGCGCCATAGCCCTGATCTTCGGCTACCTTAACAATTAATATGATGGATAGGGGCACCATGATATATAAACCGGGTAGGATCAATGCCAAAAAAGCCACCACCAATATTAATCCGGTAAGGATGTTATATCCTAAAAAGGCCCCAAAAAAAGAAGTGAACTTATGCCACACTTCCTTAATGTCAACCTGCTGATCTCCCTTTTTTGCATATAAAACAATGTAGCAGTAGGCCAATCCGGATAAAAAAACCTGCACAATTACATTTATCAAATTAAATAAGAAGGCTTTACCGGGCATAGCTCTCACCACGTCCTGTGATGCTTCCGGGTTGGTTAGGTTCCTTAAAGCATCGGCCAGCGAAGTGTCTACATAAACGGTGCTCAGAATAGCCTGAACCAAAACAGGTATACCGGCATACAACAACAAAACACGTCCAAGACCTTTGTATTCCTGTTTTATAAAAGCAAACGAGGCATTGAGCACATCACCAAATTCTCTTTTCTTTTGCAGTTCTACTTTCTGATTTAGCATAGGATATAATTATTTACGAGTTGTTGTAATTTCCAAAGTCACGTTGGGCTTTTAGCACATTGCCGATATGTAGAATCAAATTTTGTGTTTCGTGCAAAAAGTTTAAATACAACATACTGGTATGGGTGCTCGATTTTTCCTTTTTGATGCGTCGCAACTGTTTTTTCCGTAAATCTTTAAGGTGATCTACCGTAGCCGCCAAATTCTCCTGTAAACTCTCCAGATTATGGTACGATCCCTTATTGATCATCCTAACCACCTTATTAATAATTACCTGTACCTCACCTTGTAAAACGCTTATTTCTTTAAACTGATCCGCCGTAAATGGCGAATGGTTATTATCTAAATGGTTATAAAGCGGTTTGGCTATATAGGTGAGCGAATGAGCCGACTCTCGAAGGTAGTCAATCACCTGAACATAGTGTAAACTCGAATCGATATCCGATTCTTGCAATTTTTTAACCGTTTTATATATGTTGTCCTTATATTTTTTGATGGTTTTGTTAATACGATTAATGTCTTTAACCTTAGCTTTCAAATCCTTCCTATTCTCGGCCTGAAAGCAAGTTAGCGCAGATGAAAAGTGACCCGACATTTCGTTGAGTGAAGCGGTAACGTTTTTGGTACATTTATTAAACAATGCTTTTGCCAAAGCTTTTTCCTCCACTTCTTCCAGCTCCATGTCTTTTGATGCCAGTTCAATAGCGGTACGTTTTTTACTTAACACATGTGTTCTGTAAATTAACACCATAGCCACTGCAACGAGCCCAAACACGGCAAAGGTACCTCCAAAATATATGATGGTGGCAATAATAAAGGAAACGGTAAAGGCTGAAAAAGCCGTCAGGAACCATCCACCAATCACCGATAGTACGCCGGTTATACGATATACAGCGCTGTCGCGTCCCCAGGCGCCATCGGTAAGCGAGGTGCCCATGGCCACCATAAAAGTAACGTAGGTAGTGGATAGGGGTAGTTTGTAGGAGGTGGCCAAGGAAATAAGTAAGCTGGCCACAACCAAATTTACCGAAGCTCTGATCATATCAAAGGCCGGTGCTTCGTCGCCCAAAGCATTTCGCCTTTCATCGTACTCCGTTGAGTCGAATTGCTTTTTGACGAATTTTTTAACCCGTTTAGGAATTAAAAAATTGGCAACAGCAGTGGCGTTTACCGATCCGTGTACGATGGCTCGCGACAGATAGGATGACCCGAACCTTTCCTCACCTTCCTGCTGACGGGATAAGTCGAGTGATGTTTTTACCACTTTACGGGCTTTTTTAGATGTCCAAAGGGTGACTACCATGATCAATCCCGCAATCACCAGCAGTAAAGTGTCCGTTTTTACAGCACCAGCCAACGACCCCATTAATATGCTGTCGGCTGCCATACCGGAATCCCTATACACCTTAAACGATTCCAAACCGGCTAGTGGAACACCAATAAAGTTAACCAGGTCGTTGCCGGCAAATGCTACGGCCAGGGCAAAAGTACCTGCTAACACGGTTAGCTTTAAAATATCAATTTTAAAAATCATGCGCATTAGTTGCAGCAAAATAGTAAAACCCAGAAAGCAAACTGCCAATATTTTAAAGGTGTTATGCTGAATGTAATCCTTCATTGCATCATCCATAAAGGCGGCATCTTTTAGTCCTTTAATAACTATGAAATAAGTGATGGCCGTTATGGCAACCCCACCCCATATAGCGGCCATATACTTTAATCTTTTATCGTAATTAAACGAAAAAAACAAGCGTGTAACAAACTGTACTGCGGCTCCTACCGAAAAGGCCACCACCACCGATAGTAATATTCCGGTTATAATAGCCAGCGCTTTGGCGGTGTTAATATAATCGCTCAAAGGCATATCGCCTGTTTTAGCAATCTTTATCACAGACACGGCTATAGCTCCCCCCAGCAATTCAAACACAACAGAAACGGTTGTTGAGGTGGGCATACCAAAGGTGTTGAAAACATCTAACAACAGCACATCGGTTATCATTACCGCCAAAAAGATGACCATGATTTCGGAGAAATAAAAGTGCTGGGGGTTAAAAATACCCTTTCGCGCTACCTCCATCATGCCACTCGAGAAGGTGGCCCCAATAAAAATACCCAAGGCAGCTATACTCATAATCACCTTAAATGGAGCTACTTTGGCTCCCAGGGCCGAATTTAAAAAGTTTACAGCATCGTTGCTGACTCCTACGATTAAATCTGAAATAGCCAGTGCAAAAAGCACAACTACCAGTACAACATAAATATTTTCCATTATCCGTATTTCGTTACGTCATGATTACGGGGCTAAAATAGGGACTATTGAAACGTTCAATGTTAAAACAATGTTAAAACAATGTTAAAAGATTGAGGGAGATATGGCCGGGTACATCTTAATTTTTAATCTGGTTATTTTTCTGCTATTTTTGGCCTTCACTGTAAAGGTTAACATTTTTGTTAGGCTTAATATTTCATAGTACTACCATAATGCTTAGTTGTTCACCGCAAAAATTACCGAACACCCCGCAAATTGTATTACGACGGAGTGCTTTAGGTTTTGTTATTTAGGGTAAAGATGGCCCAATTAACAAATGGATAATTTTTAATATACAGAACGATAAAAGCGATATTAAAATCAATTGATGTTACTAAACTATTTAATCGACGGCATAATCATAGGGTTTTCGGCATCTGTTCCTTTAGGTCCAATTGGGGTGCTATGTATACAACGTACCTTAAACAAAGGTCGCCTGTCGGGTTTTATTTCCGGACTGGGAGCTGCATTTAGCGATACAATTTACGCCATACTGGCAGGCTTTAGCTTATCTTATATCGTTAATTTTATCGAACAGCAACTTTTGTATATTCAAATATTTGGTGCCCTTTTACTTATTTTGCTTGGTATCCATATTTTTTACAGCAATCCTGCCGTCCAGCTCCGCAAGCAACGAAAGGGTAAGAGTAATTTATTTCAGGATTTCATTTCTACTTTCATTGTCACCATTTCAAATCCATTGGCCATTTTTTTATTTCTGGCCTTCTTTGCCAGTTTTGGTGCAGTTAAACCCGGTGATGATGCATCCAATCATTTTATTTTAATAGCCGGCGTGCTTGCGGGTGCTTCGTTGTGGTGGTTTATACTATCGTCCCTGATCAGTTTGTTCCGTTCCAAAATAAACCTACGCCGCCTGTGGTGGCTAAATAAAATAACCGGTGCAGCCATCGTTATACTCGTGGTGATTGGTTTTGTAGTATTTTTATTTAGCGACGCCATAAAATAATTATTTATATTTGAATGTTTAATCCTTGTATGTAACCATAAACCGTTTATCAATGAAAAATAGTTGTACATATATTTTAGGTCTTGTGTTATTCTTGTTTTCGTGTCAATCGAAACAACAAGCAGACAAATACAGTGCTTCGGTGCCAAACATCAAAGAAAAAGTAGAGGAATTTGTGCCGGTTCAATTAACCGCCGATATATCCTATCTATCTGATAAGCAAAAAAAGATGTTGCCTTTATTGTTCGATGCAGCTGAAATAATGGACGACCTTTTCTGGAAACAGGCCTGGGGAGACAAAGATGAGCTATTGTCTAATGTGGATGATCCGTACCTGGCAAAATTCCTGCATATCAATTATGGCCCCTGGGAGAGGCTGAATGGCAATCAGCCGTTTGTAAAAGGTATTGGTAAAAAGCCGGATGGAGCACAGTTTTATCCTGTAGATATGACCATAGACGAGTTTGAGGCGCTGGAGGATGAAAATAAGAAAGGCCTTTATACCGTTATCCGACGCGACCAAAACGGCAAGTTAAAAGTAATACCCTATCATGTAGAATATAGCCGGGAATTACAAAAAGCCGCAGACTTACTCAACCAAGCCGCCACCTTGGCAGAGGATGATGGATTCAGAGACTACCTGACAAAAAGAGCCAAGGCCTTGCTGAATAGCGAATATTTTGAAAGTGATATGGCCTGGATGAGCATGAAGGACAATAAAATTGACTTTGTTATTGGCCCCATCGAAAACTATGAAGATGCACTGCTTGGTGCAAAAACAGCTTTCGAATCGTACATCTTAATAAAAGATACCGTGTGGTCGGCCAGGTTGGCACACTTTGCAACATTATTACCCCAACTTCAAAGCGGCTTGCCGGTAGAGGATAAGTACAAGGCCGAAGTGCCGGGAAGCGATTCGGATTTAGGTGCCTACGATGTGGTTTTTTATGCGGGCGATTGCAATGCCGGCAGCAAAACCATTGCCATCAACCTTCCTAACGACCCACAGGTACAATTAAAAAAGGGCAGCCGTAAACTACAACTTAAAAACACTATGAAAGCTAAGTTCGATAAGATACTGATGCCCATTGCTGAGCTGCTCATTGTCGATGAACAACTTGCTAATGTGACCTTTGATGCCTTTTTTCAAAACACCATGTTCCATGAGGTGGCACATGGGCTGGGCATTAAAAACACGCTCGATGGTGCAGGCACAGTCCGCGAAGCGCTTAAAGAAACCTCAACCGCTATTGAAGAAGGCAAAGCAGATATTCTTGGCCTGTACATGGTTGACATGCTCACCAAAATGAATGAACTGGGCGATAAGCAGGAGTTGATGGATAATTATGTAACATTTATGGCCGGACTGTTTCGCTCCATTCGCTTTGGTGCTTCCAGCTCGCATGGCAAGGCTAATATGATACGTTTTAATTATTTTAAAGATAAAGAAGCTTTTACCAAAGATGCTACAACGGGTAAATATAAAGTGGATATGGTAAAGATGCGTCAGGCCATGATCGACCTGTCAAAAGAGATTTTAATAATGCAGGGGGATGGCGACTATCAAAAAGCGAACGAAATGATTACGAAAATGGGACTTATAAAGCCTGAACTGCAATCCGACCTGGATAAAATTCGCGATGCCGGCATTCCGCGTGATATTGTTTTTGAGCAGGGGCTGGAAATGCTTGATATTTAACCATTGGTGCCTGGATTCCTTCAATATCATATATTTATTAGAAAGGGGATGTTGAGGGAAATCATTCCCGATCCTTGCACAGAGGTGAGCCAGAGTTTCAAAAAAGTTGAGTATAACTACATTTAATTTAGTGATTCTTCTTGCAGAAAATAATTAAGTATTTATCTTTGCAACCCTGTTGATTTTTCAGCAGCACTCAACTTTATTGGCCCAGGTGGCGAAATTGGTAGACGCGCTGGTTTCAGGGACCAGTGTCAGCAATGACGTGCAGGTTCGAGTCCTGTTCTGGGCACACGCACACACTTCAAAAATCGTTAAAAGCGCTTAAAAATAATGTTTTAGGCGCTTTTTTGTTTTGTTAAAATTCCAAATAAAATCTTTAAAACAGGGGGTATAAAAGGGATTGAATCGAGTCCAATTCTGACTTCCTTAAATAACTATATACCATGAGACGGATAAGCTGCTATGTGGTTAAAAAGGAAAAGCCAAGGAGTATTATAGTAGGATGAATACAAATTAATGAAGTAATATTACTATTTTGAATTAGGACACTATTCTATTGAAATGGTGGCGGATTTTCATCAAGTTGCCTATCTGTTAAGGTGTGCATATTAAACCATTGCCATTGCGCGTTTAAATATTTAAATCGACCAATACCCACGTCGCCATTCGTTTTCCATTGATCCCAAGTTGCATTTTTTGACAACCAGTAATCAGCCCCTACAGAAAGTAACAACCGAGCTTTTGAGCGATCGTCCACCTTTTTATCATCCACTTGTTTAAGCCGCCCTTGCATACTTACCCAAACACCATCAATATCGTCAGCTTGTATTTCACACCGCCCTTCTTCGGGCCAGAAATGGAAGTTATGATCTTTAATTAATTGAACACTAACACCTGTATTCTCTTTAAAGATATCAGCAGGTTGACTTACATCTCCTTGAAAATCTTCAACATAATAAGCCCCATTAATATTAGAAGATAATTGAACTTGAATCCACTTTTGTGTGGACTTACTTAAATACCACACCTGTAGATGCCGCAAATACACGGCCGTATTTTTTACCATTATCTGATCAATATCGAAGTACACCTGCCCCCATGGAATTATAGCACTCCAACCCTTAGGTAAATTATTTCCATAACCAACACGTGGTTTCGCTTGCCAATCGAAATGTTCGGGCACACCATGTGGAAGCCCCTCGTGAGGCAATTTCATATCGTCTATAAGTGTTTGCTTATTATTTTTTATATTGTCCAATTCGTTAGTTAACTCATCAGTACTGCACGAGATAAAACAGATAAACACAAGGACTACCCAACTAATATTACCTATACCTGTACTCATAATTTACCTCACCATTTAATCATTAAAATATCCTTAATACTATGTTATGTTGCTACAAATTTGATAATTGTATGCAATAATAACCAAATACATTATTGAATGATTGATATTTTGACATTCACACTATTGACAACTTAAACAAAATCTTACTTGTTGACAGCCAGCACCTTATTGACAATAGACAACATATTCTTTTGACAATAATACAGAATATTTCCGGGAGAAAAGAACAGGCGACCAAACTTTTTTGTATTTACCATAAAGATATTAATTATAGCTTTAGGAGTAAGCGCATCGGCAACTACGCGGTTTACTTTTGCTTCGGAGGTCGCCAGGCAACTGAGGCTAATTGAAAAGATAAGCAATTGCATACCAAATAAACAGGGACCGGTGTACACCCACCATCCTCAATTAATTGATTTCTTTTGCCATATGGTCTGCCCCGATTTTTCATCGGGGGCACTCGCCATTATAATCATTCCCCTTGCGCCTGGGCGGGACAAGTGGTGAGAGAAAACGCTCATCTTAAAAAACGCTCCATAAACAGCTTTCCCTGCCAGGTATCTCTTTGTTTTAATCTTTTATCCACTTTGGCCACAAACTCAAAATTTTTAGAACCCCATTTGGGAGCAATCAACAAATCCTTTGGCGATTGACTCACAAAACGTTCCAATACGATATTGGGATTGAGAAGCTCCAAAAAATCGACTACCAGTTCAATATATTCATCCTCCTCATACAGTTTAACCGAGTCCGGCTTTTTCAGGTACTCGCGACCCATTTTTGAACCTCGCACCAATTGCAGCTGATGAAGTTTTAAATAATTCAACGGCAAGGCCGATATCTTTACGGCATGCTGCAGTATCTCTTCCCTCGATTCGCCCGGAAGCCCCAGGATAAGGTGTGCCCCCACATTAATCCCTGCATCGGAAGTTTTTTGAATGGCCTCTACCCCACTCTCATAATCGTGCCCACGGTTTATCGTGTTTAAGGTTTTGTTTAAAGTGGATTCAATACCATACTCAATGATAACATGATAATGACGATTTAACTCTGATAAAAAAGTCAATAACTCATTGCTCACACAATCGGGTCTTGTGCCTATTACCAAACCAATTACCTGGGGATGTACCAAGGCCTCGTTGTAGCGTTTTTTGAGTATTTCAATGCTATCGTAAGTATTACTGTAAGCCTGGAAGTATGCCAAATAATATTGCGTTTTATACTTGGGGGCAAAAAAATTGATCCCCTTTTCTATCTGGCTAGTGATGCTATCCTGCGGACTGCAATAAGCAGGGTTAAAGGTGTTGTTGTTGCAAAAGGTGCAGCCGCCTTTGCCTTTAGCGCCGTCACGATTGGGACAGGTAAAACCTGCATCCACCGAAATTTTCTGTACCCGCTGATCAAACATCCTTTTCAGGTAAGAGCTGTAATCGTTAAAGCGTCGGGCATGCCCCCATGCATATTCCATTTATTTATTTTAAAAAGTACATGGCAAATGTATAAAAAATGCCTCTGTGCGCTATAAAAAAAATCGCATTACTATCCCTTTGATTATACCTATGTTGTGCTTGCGTAGTAATTATTAAAATCCACTTATCAATAACTGTTTGTTCTATCAATCGCAAAATTGTTTCGTATATTTACATTTTGTAGAATTTTAATTCAGCTTATTACATCCTTAAAAAATAACATACCATGATTACAGACAAAGACATTTCGCTTTTAAAAAGTAAAGGCATCACGACCGAAAGCGTAAACAAACAGCTAAAGCAATTTGAAAAAGGCTTTGCTTTTATGGACATACAAAAGCCTGCCTCTACCGGCAAAGGAATTATTGTATTGGACGAAGAGGAAAAGTTGATGTTTACCGACCAGTACAGAGCCGGTATCGATCAGGGTTGCTCCGTGATTAAATTTGTACCTGCTTCGGGTGCAGCCACAAGGATGTTTAAAGATATGTTTACTTTTATAAATGCCGACAAAGCCAAGCAAGAGGAATTAAAAAAACAAGGGCCTGTTCAGGATTTTCTATCTCATATCAATCATTTTGCGTTTTCGCAGGAATTGGCAAAAGTAAGTGGGATTGATTTTTCCGATAAAAAAGCCGTGATGGATAATGCCGTTTTAATTGTTGAAAAATTACTATTGTCCAACGGTTTAAACTACGGAAACCACCCCAAAGGGGTTTTAAAATTCCATTTAGAAGGCGACAGAGCCACCACGCCCATTGAAGAACACTTGTGCGAAGGTGCCACCTATGGACAAGACAACGAAGGAAATGTAAACATTCATTTTACGGTTTCGGGCGATCACAAAGCGCTTTTTCAAGAAGTGGTTAACAAAAACATACCCTATTACGAGGCCAAGTACGACGTGAAGTTTAACATCAGTTTTTCGGAACAAAAGGAACACACCGATACCATTGCCGTAAACCCCGACAACAGCCCTTTCCGTACTGAGGACGGTAAACTCCTGTTTCGTCCTGGCGGTCACGGAGCACTTATCGAAAACCTAAACGACCTGGAAGCCGACATCATCTTTATCAAAAATATCGACAACGTAATTCCTGAGTATCGCTTAAAAGACACCATCCAGCACAAAGAAGCGCTGGCGGGTGTTTTGTATCAGTATCAGCAAAAAATATTTGATTATCTTCAACAGCTATCGAGCGATAAAGAAAACTTACCGTTACTGGAAGAAATCCTTGATTTTATGCAAGATCAACTATTTATAGCTCTGCCCGAAGGTATAGCGGAATATCCACTTGCCGAAAAACGACTTTATATTATTTCCAAACTAAACAGGCCCATCCGGGTTTGTGGTATGGTAAAAAACGAGGGAGAGCCTGGTGGGGGCCCCTTCTGGGGCATTGGAAAATATGGAGAAACGTCATTGCAAATAGTGGAAGGCTCGCAAATTGACATGGAAAATCCGGAAAAGAAAAATTTGGTAAAGAAAAGTACCCACTTTAACCCGGTGGATTTGGTATGTGGAACCAAGGATTACAAGGGTAATAAGTTTGATCTGTTGGAGTATGTGGATCCCAAAACAGGATTCATTTCTGATAAATCGGTTGGCGGAAGAGTACTCAAAGCCCTTGAATTGCCAGGACTATGGAATGGAGCCATGAGTGACTGGATCACTTTGTTTGTAGAAGTGCCCATCAGTACTTTTAACCCGGTAAAAACAGTAAACGACCTGTTGCGCCCACAGCATCAGCCTGAAAACACAAAATAAATACGATAGCTTATTTAAAATAAACATGGGCATTGTTAACAACTTTTCAACAATGCCCTTTTTTAGGGACTTACCCTATTGTTATTGACTAAAAATGTGGTAATTTTGACCGTTGTAAATCAATGATATCATATGCAAGGATACTCTCACGCAAATCATGACGGGACACGAGAAGCTGTAGAAAAATTTGAAGAGTTGGTTCATCGCAACAAAGAGTCCTATTTTGATGTGTCTCAAATAGAATCTATTTTTGATTTTTATAACGAGCAGAACATGACGGACAAGGCCACTTCCGTTTTACAGATGGGTCTGCGCCAACATCCGGATTCCACTGCGCTGCAATTAAAATACAGTACCCTTCTCCTGGAACAACATCAAGACGAAGAATCGTTAAAGATATTGAATTATCTAAAACTGGTTGAAACCAACAATTCAGAA
The DNA here is from genome assembly GCF_900182605.1 of Saccharicrinis carchari. Lineage (NCBI taxonomy): Bacteria > Pseudomonadati > Bacteroidota > Bacteroidia > Marinilabiliales > Marinilabiliaceae > Saccharicrinis > Saccharicrinis carchari. The sequence continues at coordinate 96,992 of NZ_FXTB01000010.1, read as the reverse complement.
GTTTTCCTTAACCTTGGTATTATTTACACCCGTTGGCATAAAAGGGAACTGGCGCTGGAGTATTATACCAGTGCCATTAAATTTGCCGATGGCGAAGAGCTGGAAAGTTTTATTTTTGAGATAGGGTTTAACCTGAATCTGGACGATTATAACCTGGAGGCTCGTAAGCTGCTCGCCAAGTATCAGCCACGCTACCCCAATAACGAAAACATGTTATTTGAGCTGGCCTATGCACACGATAAACTCGATGAGATAGAGCAAGGGATAGCCGTATATAATAAACTGCTGGATTTGAACCCTTATTTGGAGAACGCCTGGTACAACATGGGCATTCTTTTAAGTAAACAGGAAAAATTTCAGCAAGCCATTGAGGCTTATAACATAACCATTGCGCTTGCACCTGATCTGTCAGAAGCCTACTTTAACAAAGCCAACAGCCTGGCACAAATAGGCGAATATGCCGAAGCCCTTAGCGCCTACGCCGAATATATGTCGTACAGTTTCCCTTCGCCCCTGACCTATTATTATATGGGTGATTGCCACGAAAATTTAGGAAACTATGATTTGGCATCCCGCTTTTATAAGTTGGCCATCGATAATGATCCTGAGAATACAGATGCGCTCCTATCGCTGGGCCGCACATCGTACCATGTGCAGGATTACCCAACAAGTGTTGCTGCTTTTGAAAAGGCGTTGCATATCGACCCGGATTCGGCCGACGCATGGTTATCGCTGGGCAAAGCTTACAAAAAAATGAATAAACCCAGCGAAGCAAAAAGATGTTTGAAAAAAGCACTCCTTACGGAGGATCAAGACACATACAGCTGGATTGAAATGTTCCAGTTTATGGAAGAGAACGAAAAAAATTTTAATGCTACGGCTTTTTTAAAACGGGTGTTAAGCAAAGACCACACCAATGGTGCCTTGCATTACCTGGCTGCCGTAATCTATAATAAAAATAACAACAACGAAGATGCCTTAAAGCATTTGGTCATCGCCCGACAGCTTTTACCCAATGATTTGGAAATTGTTTTAAACGAATACCCATCCTTGGTTTCAATGCCCAAGATAGCAGAATATCTTAACTCCATTTAAGAGAGCACCTCAAAAGCAGATAATATTAAAAAATATTATGAATACAAGAATATTTTTGCAGCTAATTTTTAAAGGCATGGCCATGGGGGCAGCCAACGTTATTCCAGGCGTATCCGGTGGCACCATCGCGTTGATAACCGGTGTGTTCGAAAGATTGATTAATGCTATTAAATCGTTTGATGTAAAAGCAGTAAAACTATTGATTAAAGGTGATATAAAAAGCTTGATAAAACATATCGACCTGTGGTTTTTAATCGGATTATTTGTTGGTATTGGTATTGCTGTGCTTAGCCTGGCACAATTATTTAAGTATCTTTTTGTGGCCCATCCGGTTTATATTTGGGCTTTCTTTTTTGGCTTGGTTATGGCCAGTATATTTTTTGTGGGCAAAAGGGTGAGTCGATGGAACTTTGCCAGTATCGCTTCTTTTGTTGTAGGCACAGCTATGGCTGTTTCTATCAGTGTGCTTACTCCGGCTTCCGAAGACAGTTCGATACCCTACCTTTTTATTTGCGGTATAGTAGCCATTTGCAGCATGATAATACCCGGTTTGTCGGGCTCTTTTGTGTTGATTTTAATGGGCAATTACCAACTGGTAATGATAAATGCGGTTAGCGATTTAAACCTTAATATATTGCTACCCGTGGCTATTGGCGCAGGCGTTGGCCTTATTGGTTTTTCTCATTTTTTATCGTGGTTGCTCAAAAAATATCATAACCCTACCATCGCCATACTCACCGGTTTTATTATGGGATCGCTGGGCATTTTATGGCCTTGGAAAACTGAAAATACAGAAGTATTTGGAGATAAAATTAAAACAATTGGCTACGACTGGTTTTTACCCACCATTGATACTTCCTTTTTTGTGGCTGTTGTTTTTATTATCGCAGGTATAGCTGCCATCTGGCTTACCGAGTCGCTGGGTTCGAAAAAATTACAGGAGAAGTAGCAATATTTATTTTACAAGATGAAAACATACGGTTTAATTGGATATCCTTTATCCCAATCTTTTTCGCAAAAATATTTTAGTGATAAATTTAAAAATGAATCCATAGCAGCCCGCTATCTGAATTTCCCTATTGCCTCTATTGACGAACTGCCACAGCTACTTGCAAAACATCCGTACATTGGCGGACTCAATGTTACCATTCCATACAAAGAAAAAGTAATGGATTATTTAACCGAGATAGACCCCATGGCCGAAGAGGCCGGTGCGGTAAACGTGGTAAAGTTGGATTGGAGCCATGCTTCCAGGCCGAAATTAAAAGGCTTTAATACGGATATCATCGGTTTTAGCGAATCGATAAAACCATTGCTGAAAGCGCAGCACAAAAACGCCCTTATCCTGGGAACGGGAGGAGCGGCCAAGGCCGTGGGTTTTGCGCTGGAAAAAATGGATATCGCCTACCAGTTTGTCTCCCGAAGTCCTCAGGGCCAAAACCAGACCATTTATGAAGCCCTGAATGCAGAAACCATGGCTCAAAATACCATCATTATTAATACAACTCCCCTGGGTATGTATGGCGATATGGAGGCCAAACCCGATATACCTTATCAATATACCAGCAAGCAACATCTGTTTTTCGATTTAATTTACAACCCTACACTAAGCGCCTTTTTAAAAGCAGGACAAGATCAAGGTGCCAGCGTTAAAAACGGACTGGAAATGCTGCACCTCCAGGCCGAAGCAGCCTGGGAGATTTGGAACAGGGAATAACTGGCAGCTAATACTACCCTATTTCTCTTCCGATTCTTACCTTTACTTATGTTTATTAACAGTTGAAGAAAAAGCCAACACGGACACTATAGCTTAATGACTGCGGTAAACCTTTAATCCGCTTATGCCGAATAACTTATTCGACCATAAGGGAGATTGGCGTTCATGTAAACTATATCTTATTTCATGCGCTACCATCCGGCAGATACTTTTCAGAAGATATGACTGGACTTTACACCAATTTTATTTAAAAATTTATACATTTGAGAGCAAAATTTAATCTCTCAATGCGTCATACCGTTGCACTCTTCATACTATTGGCGGCACTTGTTTCGAAAAGCCTACAGGCTCAATACGAAATTAAGCTTAGCAACAGCTATCCTCCGTATAACTTTGTTAACGAAGAGGAGGACTTGGTTGGATTTAATGTTGACATCCTCAATGCCATCCAGGATATCTACGACACCGACATAAACCTACAGGGGGGTGAATGGTATTCGATTAATGAGGAACTGAACAATGGAAAAATACACGCCATTGCCGGCACCCATTATCCGGGAAGTCCCGATAACGATTACATCTACACCCGATCAACCATAAACACTTCACACTGCTTTTTATACAACGGCAATTACAAAAATAAATTTTCGCTTGAGTATTTCAGATCTTTAAAAAAACCACTTGTGGCCTTATGGCAAAACGATGTACTGATACGCTATGTGCACTCCATTAACCCAACGGCAGAATTCATTTTTGTGAATGACTACGAAAAACTGGTGATGGCACTCGACAGAAAAGATGTTACCTGCATTGTAGCCCAAAAGGTGGCAGCTATGTACTACGCCACAAAACTTGGCAAAGACTACATCCATTCATTAAATCATCAACTATTAGAACGTAGCATGGGCTTTAAGGTGGCAAAATCATCGCCCGAACTTGCTGAAATTTTAAATAACGGATTAGAAGTGATCCTGGCCAACGGCCAATACCAACAAATTTACAACAAGTGGATTGAACCATACGCTAAAAGGAGTAACCCCTGGCAGAGTTATTATAAATATTTTTTATTGTCCGGAATTATTATTTCTGTTCTATCCCTGTTTCTTTTAACCGCAAACTATGTTTTAAAAACGAGGATTCGAAGTAAAACCAAAGACCTTCAGCATCAACTGGAAGTGAATTCTGAAATAATGAAAGAACTGGAAGAGCAAAAAAATAAGGCAGAAGAAAGTGACAGGATGAAATCGGCCTTTTTAGCGAATATGAGTCACGAAATTAGAACTCCCATGAACGGCATTCTGGGTTTTACCGAACTATTACGAACGGCGGATTACTCGTCACAGGAACAAGAGCAATTTATACAGGTTATTGAACAAAGCGGAAACCGAATGTTAGAAACCATTAACAACATTATCGATGTTTCTAAACTGGAATCGGGCATTGAGCAAGCTCAACACAAAGAAATGAACATTAAACATATGTTGATTGAACTGCATGATTTTTTCATCCGCGAAGCAAAAGTAAAAGAAATTCAACTTATTCTGGAGGAAAAAGAAACGACTTCCGCTCAGCCGTTTGTTTCAGACGAACATAAACTAAACTCCATACTCACCAACCTAATAAAGAATGCCATAAAATTTACCAGCGAGGGCTATGTAAAGGTGACCTACCATATTGGTAAAGATTTTGCTGAATTTTGGGTGAGCGATACGGGCATAGGTATTGCACAGCACAAACAAGCGTCAATTTTCAATCAGTTTGAACAGGGTGAAGGGGCTTATTCGAGAGCTTACGAAGGTTCCGGACTGGGGCTATCCATTACAAAGGGATATGTAGATCTGTTGGATGGCGCAATCAGGGTTGAATCTGAACCGCAAAAGGGCACCACCTTTTATGTTCGTATCCCCAACCACGAAAGGGTAGGGTAAGTTTCAGATATTGAGATGTAAGCATCTAAGTATAACCATTCTGCCACCAGGCGGGGTATCAAAGCCTTCCTATTCAAGTTCGGAACAACCTGTCCGGGTAATAGCCCGGGACAAGTGCCCAGTATAATGAAGGGAGGTCGATTCGCCCCGGGAGGAATTAAATTCAGTTTACACTCCCACGCCCTCCCCTTCTATAAGAATTGATACAATACTATCTTTTTATTTAGCTGCGTTATAACCTGTCCTTTGGCTTTCGCCTACGCACAAAAAGGTTTTTTAGTACTCCCTTAATCCATTACTTTACTTTACTTTACCTCTCTTTTCATCACCAGAGGCAGCTCCCCTTCCCATGTTACAGCTTTACCGATTAACGCATCGTTCTCCAACTTTAGAGCAACATTAACCAGTTCACCTTGAACTTTCACATTAAAGCTTACCTTGTCACCGTCTATTTTAAGTTTACTGCCCGTTATGGTTTCGTATTTAAAAGCTATTTTTACCCTCACTAGACTATCCTCTTGATAAAAAGTTGTTTTTCCACGCTGATAATCATAAGGAGCTTCGTTCACTTCAAACTTCCAGGTACCCAATATGCCCTTGTCACTCTTGCCGGCCTCTTTTGCTTTTACATTCATGCTAACAACCATTAGTGTTACAGTGGCAATAATCATCCATACATTTTTCATGTCTTATTTTTTTAATTGATTAATGATGTCCAAATATAGTTGCGCATTTCTACCCATCAAAAAGATTGGGGCTAAGAAACCTATACAGGGATAAGTGGACCTATTTTATGATCAACGAAGTGAAGGATGGGGCAAAGCCTCTGGCTGCAGGTATGGACTATTTGATAAATTTGACTTTTAGTTTGTACATATCCCCACCCTATCAACCATCCATTAAAAGTTGTATCAAAACCATTGCGCCCAGTTTAACCCGCAACAAACCTGCAATTCCCCAATAGGATATCCATTCTGTTAAGCGCATGGATCCTCCCGTCAAAGACCTTTAAACGAGTATAAAAAGGCACATAAAATCAGCGTCACTATCATAAATCACATCCGTTTCTTCCAGCAACGAAGAATAGGTTAACCCACATTTTATGCACTGTTGCGCTTTAGGTGTAAGATGTTGTTGAACACAAGCTCCCTACTCTACCATAAACTTTTTGCTTAGCCAATTATTTTTTGTACGTATTTTAAGAATATAAACACCATTGGGCAATACCCCTATTTCAATGGGCAGGTTTTCGCCGGCCTGGTTTACCGTCGCTACCGACCACAAGCGCCCCAGCACATCCCTAACCTCAACAGTTTGAATAAAATATCCTCCGGAATTTATAAATAAGGTGTTTCCTTTTGTGGGCACCGGATAAATAACTACTTCGGATCGGGTATCAGGAATGATTTGCGTATCGCCATACACCACGGCCTCGGCCAGCACATCCAACCATAGGCTGTAGTTTTTATTTTCGTGCAATTCCGATGCATATTTCCATCCGGTGGACTGATGATATGCCAGCATGGTATTATTGCTTTTTTGCGTTCGTGCCGCATAATAAACGGCCAAAGTATCGATGGGCGTATTGTTATAGTTGATTTCATAAGACACAAAAAAGCTCCCATTCACCGTTATCGGGGTATCAAACTCCAGGTATCCCTCCCGATTTGCCCGCAGCGAATTAAGCGCTATGTCTTCTTTTTTTACAAGCATAGTTTCAGGCTCATTAGTGCCTTGCCAAAGCGATATATTAAACGTTTGAGACGAGCTCTGCGGTGATTTGCCGGGCATCAGGTAAATCCCTTTTATTGTTGCCTTCTTTATTCCGTCGAAGCGTTCGGCATAGGCCGTTGTTTTAATTCCATTGTGCCCACTCAGGTATCCCCCCCCAATTAGAGTTGAATTGGCAGGTCTATCACCCTTTTCGATGTTACTTAACCTCACAAAGGCTTGTTGTTCATAGGGGTTGGCACCATTTAAACTTTGCACCCCGGAGTTCAGCGGATCTAACCAGGCTTTGTATTGTTGGTTACTTTCCGTTTTCTGATCCCACGCCTTATAAAATTGCCAATAATAATCGTTTACGGGCGATGAACAGGTAGCAGCACCACCCGATAAGGCACCGACAAAATTATTATTGCCATCGAACAAAGGGCCTCCCGACGAACCGGGCTCAGTGGTTCCTGTTGACCACTGTGCCACCCGCCAATGAAAGTTATCAACTTGCGCATACGGACGGTTAAAGTACGAATTAAAACTGCTTGCCTCAATTGTTCCGTCAAAGGTGGCTATTTTTTTTACGTCGCCCCACGGATGATGAATGGCTTTAAACAATCCGGTGGGCTCCGGGTTTAAAGTCCACCCGGCAAAATACGGGCGATAATATGCAGGCGGCATGTTAAACATTTCAACCAGAGCAATATCCAATTCATTAACCATTACTCTGGCTTCCCCACCCGAAAGGGTATGCTCCGGGTAGGCTTCAATTATATCTGAGCAATAAGGCACATCATAATTAAAATACAACAGGGTGGTATTGGCACTGGCATCCAGCTTATAGCAATGAGCCGAAGTGATTAAATATGGTTTTGCTTCGCTGCCCGCACTATTAATCATGGTTCCGGTACATAGCTCTTGTCCATCGATAATTATTTTAACCACTGCACGTCGCACATCCAGGTTATTATCCTGATCAAAACACGAAACATCCACATTACAATATCCGGAACTATTAAACGAAGTTGTACTTTTTAAGTTGTGTATCCCCAAAAAATCGTGATTTACTGCTCCAATCATCAGTTCTGCTTTAAATTGAACCTTTGCCGGCTCCTGATATTCCACAATCACCTGATCGCCGCGGACAGGAACCGTAGCCAGGATACCGGAAGGCTGATTATTGGCATCGGTAAATGCACCTTTTATATCGCTTTTGTCCGTATTGTAGATAAACAGCTTGGCTCCCGGGGGAAGCACATACCTGTCGAAAATTACATTGATACTATAGGCATTGGGTGAGCTGATAAGCAAGCGCCATACTTTTGTGCCGTTATCCAGTTGTGTCCATGTACCCGAGTTATCCGGCGTATAATTAACGGTAAACTGATGCGCAAATTTTAATGGCTCATCTTTATTTATTATGCGTGCTTCTTTAAGTTGTGCCTTGCCGGGTGTATATGGAAGTTCCTCGACATTTTTTAACAGCTCATTCACATCCAGACTGAATGCCGGACTGCCCGGTGCGCTTATTTGTGCTTTAACTGCTGCAACAGATGTTATTATGGTTAAAAGCAAAATAACACCAAACTTTCTGCTTTTGAATGATACCTGCAGTTGATTATTCCTTGTCTTCATTTTCACTATCTGTTTCCTCTGTTTTATGTCCTTTTAAAAATGAGCTCCGCACTTCGGCCAGTTTTTTCATACGTCCACCCTTACCCAATTTATAATGCACCAGGCTCCAGGCCATGGTTATACTTGTGCCCAGGATGATAAACAATAAGATACCGGTATTAAAATCGTTGATTACAAACTCCTCTGGTATGGCAAAGTAAAGCAGTACGGAAATCAAGCCCCGCGGTGCAATAAACACTTCGGGCATAAAATTCTTTTTCACTATCAGCTTAAAGAGCCCCCATCGCACCACAAAAATAAGAACCAAGAAAACAAGTGAACCCAACATTACCGAAGTATGAAATATACCCGCAATGGTTATGCTAAGACCAAACACAAAAAAGAAAAAGGTGCGCACCACAAAGGCACTTTCCGCGGTCAATAGCTTAAAATCGTTTAATACCTGTGTTACCTGATTCTCGCGTAAAAACTTTTTTATCGGCCCGAAAAAAAAGATGTGTCTATTCTCGAGTATCAATCCAAAAACCAATATAATAAGCAACGACGACAAATGAAACACCTTACCCACCGCATATAACAATAGTAATACGGAAATAAACAAAAAGAGTTTTACCTGGGTGTTGATTCGTTGAAAAAAGATAATCATAAAATACCCAACCACCACCGACAAAACTAATGTACCGGCCAAATTGGCAACCACATTTATACCGATGGTTGTTGCTTCGGTGGTATGTACATTGTTTACTACGGCATAAAATAATATCAGGCCAAATATATCGGACAGCGTGCTTTCGTAGATTAAAAATTCTTTTTTCTCCTCCTCCAACTGATTTACACTGGGTATAACTATTGCGCTACTAATAATGGAGAGTGGTATGGCATAGATAAAAGCCGTCAGGAAATCGAGGTTGCCAATAATAAGCTGAATACCGAAGGTAAAGATGAATACATTAACAAATAAGGCAACAAGTGCTATTAACCCAGATTTCCATATCATGGGCCATCTTTCTCTGCTTAGCTTTAAATCCAATGCACCTTCCAACACAATAAGCATCAATCCCACTATACCCAATATCTCCAAGGGGAAAACCCAATTCACATCCTCAATACCAATATTGAATATTTTTTTACTGAAAAAACCGAGTAATATCAACAGGATAACGCTGGGCACCGCCGTTTTTTGGGAAATAATGGAAAACATGTACGATAGAATAATAATTAGGGTGGCTCCAATAATCAGAAAATAAGCCATGTTATCTCCGTTTACTACATTTTGTATCGACAATAATTCCATATTTGCTTGCTAAAATTTAGAGAGTACAATGATAAATAAAAAAGTTGCCATTACATTACCTTTGGCTGACATGCATATGAATGACAGGTATAATATGGGCTGGTTTGGGGTTTTTAATTGGTCCAGAATGGAATTCCAAGGCGAATGCTCATTTTGCTGCACAAGGCCTCTATCCCAATTTTTATAGGGTACAATGGTTTTTCAGGAACCTTACATTCAAAACCGTAAGCTTTATTTTAAAACATACCGGTCATAAAGATTATTTATCGAACTTGTTTCGCCAATGATGGTGAGGATATCATTTTCGTGAAGCACAGTTTTACCATGTGGGGCAAAGGAATGGATACCTCGCTCAATAAAAACCACCAGTACATCGGGGGGCAATTTTACATCAATTAATTTTTTATTGATAAACTCTGCAGCAGCGGAATCTTTTGTGAGTTTAAAAGTGATGTATTGCTTACTGTGCAACAGATATTCTATTATTTTGCCTTTATTTTCAAGTGCAAGTATATCTTGCACAAAATAGTCACGTTCTGCAATATCCCATATGCCTGTGAGCATGCGCAGTTGTTGTTTGGTTTGCTCAGCATCGTTAATCAAAAAGAAAAATACTTTTATGGTATTCTTATGTTTTTTGTTGTTTATTTCAATCGTTTGAGTAGTACCATTTTTTGAGAGAACAATATGTAATACCGGGTGATCAATATTTGGTATTTGGGCATTGAGCAGCATCACTTCCGGAATCATTAGGGCAGCATCGAAAGGATTTGATTTAAAAAACTCCTGTTGAATAAGCTTTTTATCGGTATTTATTTCCTCTGACGAAGCATCCGCAACAAGCTTTACAATATCTTTAAATTTCTTTTGCTGATCGACCTCATGAATTTTTGCCCGCACGATAGTCTGGTTAAAAGGATCGTCCTGTCGCATTCCTTTCTCACGCAAAATAGTCAAAAACTCGCCCTCCAGGTCGTCGTGCTGATGTTTGCCGAGCAAAGCGAACCAATGAAAGATGGCGCCTTCGCGTTTTACCTTGCTACGCACAAAAAAAACATACCACAGGTAGGCTAATAAAATTATAAATATAGTGAATGAGATAGGCACCCATCCCATGAAGGATATCAGCATCAAGGAAGTTAGTATACCGAAAATTTGCATCCATGGGTACAGTGGCGAATTAAATCCGGGATCGTAGGAGGCAATTTTACTATTGCGAAATACGATTACAGAAAAGTTGATCGCAACAAAAATAAACAATTGAAAGGTACTGGCTAATTTAACAATACCCTCTTCGGAAAGAACAACGATAAACAATACGATAAGTCCTGCTGTGAGCAATATTGCGGGCACAGGCGTACCAAAGCGACTTATGCTGGTAAATTTTTCCGAAAACAACTTGTCTCTGCCCATAGCCAGGGGAAAGCGCGAAGTGGACAGCATACCGGCATTACCTGTTGAGGCAAAGGCAAACAAGGCGGCTAAAACAATGATATACAATCCCGTGCGTGGAGGAAGCCAAGTGAACAACTGCTGTACTGCGGTTGCTGCCGGTGCCAGATCGATGGCGAGCGCATCATTTGGAATTACGGCCACCATAATAAAAACGCCCAAGCCATATATTAAGGCGGTAACCAGCAACGACAAAGCCATTCCCAAAGGAATATTTCTATCAGGATTTTTTATTTCTTCGGCCACACTGGCTATCTGTGTAAGCCCCAGGTACGACACAAAAACAAAACCTATTGTAAAGATAAAGCCCTCGGCCCCACCTGTAAAAAACGGAACCAATTCCCTTTTCTGAAAAGTTACTGCGGATTGTTCTGCCCAGAAAATATGGTACACACCATCCACAATAAAAGCGGTGAGCACCAATAGCAATACAATAACAAAAACTTTTTGAATACCCGACGTTTTTTTAGCACCCAAAATATTTAAAAGAGTAAATACTACGGCAAAAACCACAGCCGTTTCCTTAATGGGTATGTCAAAAAATATTGAGGCATAAGCCCCTATTCCTACCAGTGCAAAAGCAGTTTTTAACAATAAAGCCGCATAGGTGCCAATACCACCAATGGTACCCATCATAGGACCTAAACTACGATCCAAGAAAAAATAAGCTCCCCCGGAACGTGGTAGTGCGGTAGATATTTCGGCAATACTGAACATGGCAGGCAATATAAGCACCCCGGCCACCAGGTAGGCCAGGATAACCGATGGTCCGGTATATTGCGATGCCAGGCCGGGCAACAGAAAAAAACCCGAACTAAACATGGCACCCGTGCTCACGGCAAAAACATCAAATAAGCCCAGTTCTTTTTTTAGTTTCATAATTACGATGCTGCCTTATATACCTGATTTATAATGATTCCTAATTTCAATCTCTATCTTTTCATCCCACAGTTTGCTCAATAGGTCTTTGCCCATATTATCGTAATGGATAGCTCTCTTCTCCTCCCCTATCTTTCTATATATATTGGCCAACTTGTACATGGAGGGTATATGCATATCATTAATTTGCAAACACATCTGATATTGCCCTATGGCTTCTTTATACAGCCCTTTTTGAAGTAACACCCGGGCATTTTGGAGATGTACTTCAATTTCCTTTATTTCGGTATCAAACTTCAATTGAAACATATCGTGGGTTTTTGTGGTTACAAACGAACAAGGCATTTCTCGTACAACACGTTCCGTAACGCTACCCATCATAAATCGGTTAAACCCCGAGCGTCCATTGGTACCCATAACCAACAAATCGTGACCCTGTTTTTTTATGGTTTGCAATATTATTTCGTGCACCGATCCGGGTTTCACATCCACCTTAAAAGCTATATCGCTGAGGTCGAATTCTTTTAAAAACTCGTCCATATAATACTCTTGCTGCAATAACAAATCGGCATTTTCTTTTTCCATATCCACCTGTATGCGTGGCGTAATATTGGTAAAAGGTTTATATACGTTCAGTATCCTGAGCATTGCCCTGAATTTTTTAGTAAGTAAAATGGCATTTTTCAAGGCTCGCCTCGATGGGTCGGAAAAATCTACCGGACAAAGGATATTGCTAAATTTAGTTTCTCCTCCCGCTTTTACTATCCAAACCGGTTTATCCGATAGCTGGATGAGTTTATGGGCTGTGATGCCCAGTTTAAAATTGTTGTTACTGCTCCCCCCGGATCCTACAAGAATAAGGTTAACATTGTGATCGGCGGACACCTGAAGCAGCCTTTCGCCGGGCTTGCCGTTTTCGATGATGGGATCGACCACATCTACCCCGGCATTTTCAAGTGTTTCTTTCACATCAAGCAATGATTTTTTTACCGCTTTAATTACAATATCACTTATATCGGGATGCAATACTTCCTTTGGGATTACATAAACGATAATTATTTGTGAATTGTACGTCCGGGCAATATTAATTGCTACATCTATCTGATCCGTTACATCTTTATTGACATCAACAGCTACTAATATTTTTTCCAGTAGTTTCATATGATCATAATTTTGGGTTCTTATAAAATATACAAGGCCTTTTTACGACATAAAGATGCCAGCATTCAGGCAAAAAATTAATTGTTATAATTTATTACCTCCTGTGACAATTGTTCTATATAAACAAAACTAAAGGTCTTTGGTTCTGATATATTGATAGCATAATGCTAAATAAATATATAATATCCATAGCTTTTTTCTATACTTATTTTGTTTATCGTATTGTACAATAAAGCAGCAAAAAAACCAATAAATTTATTAGATTCGCCCGTTTCTATTACACCTATAAGAACAAAAGATTACAAGCGTATGTTTTTTATAAAACCCTATATTAAAAGCAAATGGACGAATATAAAATCAAATTAATTCAATCGGTGGTTGTAGCAGTTTTATTTTTACTGCTTAAATTTTTGATTAACAAACTTATTAAAAAGGTATCGTTAAAATTTGAATATCACAAGCCCCGTATAAAGATAGTCAGCAAACTGATCTCCTTGCTTCTGTTTTCTGTGGCTTTAGGATTTGTATTTATTATTTGGGGTATCGATCAGTCGGATCTGTTTCTGTTTATATCATCCTTACTGACCATTGTAGGCATCGCTTTTGTTGCACAGTGGTCGTTACTTTCCAATATTACATCCACGCTCATCATCTTTTTTAGTCATCCGATACGTATTGGTGAACGAATAACCATCCTTGATAAAGACTATAACATGGAAGGGCAAATCAGCGACATACGTATATTTTTTATTATCATTAAAACTACAGATGGTGAATACGTAACCATACCAAGTTCGGTTTTTATGCAAAAAATGATAAAGAAGAACAAGTGATGTCCGCAAACCATTCAGGCTTTCTGCTGTAAAAATGTACTTACGTAATGCTATGGCGCAGGCTCTGCCGGAACACTACCCTGCAAGCGATAATGATATGGATGATCCAATTTCTCTTCTCATATTGAAGCGGAAGGGCGCCAGCAAAGACAGCCCAGGTACTGCGCTTCTATCCCCGAAGTATGGAGAGCTGCCCGCAGAAAATATTACCAGCTGTTTTGCACTGCCTGTGCCCGGCGTGGGAGCTCCAAACAAACCGGAAGCTTCCGGATTTAGCAAAGCAAGCACTCGAAGCCGAGTAATATTTAAAAATATAATCGACTAGCTATCTGCCAAACAGCATACAAGAATCAAACATCGGCCTAAGAGGCATACTGCGGATAAAGAATCACCCTTGACTATTCATGCATTATTAACTTGTAAATATTTATTAGTTTAGGTTTGCAAAAGCCGGGGTTAATACGGATACAACATTACGCATACACTTTGCACTCCACCTGGTTACGCAGTACCATTAGGCCGTTCTGCATAAGTGCTGTCATTTCGTCCTCGCCGGGATAAACGGCTACGGGAGCAATAAAATCGACCATTTCTTTGATATAATTGATTACAAAATTGTCGTGAGCAATACCGCCGGTAAGAATAATACCGTTTACTTTACCTTTTAACACTGCTGCACATCCTCCAATTGTTTTGGCTATTTGATAACACATTGCACTCAGAATAAGCTTGGCATGTTCGTCACCTGCTTTCACTCTTTTTTCCACTTCGTAAGCCTGATTTGTACCCAGATGAGCTACCAAGCCCCCGTTTCCGGTAACTATCTTTTTCATCTCGTCGTAAGTATATTTACCACTAAAGCATGCATCCACCAAAGCACCACTGGGCAATGTGCCGGCACGCTCCGGCGAAAAAGGTCCGTAGCCGTCGATGGCATTATTTACATCGATTACCTTACCCTGCCTGTGTGCACCAATTGAAACACCACCACCCATATGAGCCACTATCAGGTTTAACTCTTCATAAACAAACCCACGGGTTCGAGCAAACAAACGACCTACGGCTTTTTGGTTAAGAGCATGAAATATGGATCGGCGCGGCATGCTGGGGCATCCGGTAATTCGCGCTACTTCTTCCAACTCGTCCACCACTACCGGGTCGGCAATAAAAGCTCTGGCATGAGGCAAGGACTTGGCAATATCGTCGGCTATTAATCCGCCCAGATTACTGGCATGCTGACCTAATATACCTATACGCAAGTCGCGCTTTAAGGCTTCATTGACCTCGTAAACACCAGATGAAATGGGTTTTACGAGCCCACCTCGTGCCATAACACCATCTATCCGTTCAATATCTATGTCGGCGTTAATCAGCTCGTTTAGTATTACCTCCTTCCTAAACTCGTACTGATCGGCAATAGTTTTAAAGGGTTCCAGCTCGTGGGCCGGATGTTTGATATTCTTTAAAAAAATAGATTTTTCGTTGTCGTAAACCGCAATTTTGGTAGAGGTAGAACCCGGATTAATGACCAATACTCTAAAAATTTCCATAGTTTATTTTTCAATTATTAACAATTATGATTAACAACTTTTTTCAACCAGTAAGCAGGCCAGTGCCAAGCAATAATATTTAGTTTTAAAACTATCGCTGCGGCTCATTACAACCACCGGATGAGTGGTTCCGCTTATTAGTCCGGCCAACTCAGCACCTCCAAACAGCATTAAACTTTTATAAAAAGGATTACTTGCTTCTAAAGAAGGAAACAGCAGTATATCAGCATCTCCAGCCACAGGGGTATGGCTACCTTTAAGTGCTACGCTGGCCGGGTTGCAGGCTAAAAATAAATCTAACGGGCCGTCCATGATGCAATTTCCGATTTCCCCTTCATTCGTCATCTTACACATCGTTTGGTACTCTTGCGAATTAGGAAAATGAGGAGATACTTTTTCCGAAGCGCTCATCAGGGCTATTTTAGGTTTTGTTATGCCTATGTTATGAGCCATTTCAACGGCATACTTAGCCATTGCTACTTTTTGTTGCAGGTTGGGGAAAGGTAATACAGCAGGGTCGGTGATTAGCAACAGTTTAGGGTAGGCTGGTATTTCCATGGCACAAACGTAGCTTAATACACCTTGCGGTTTCATCAAACCCTTTTTTTTATCTAAAACAGCTTTTAGTAATAAGTCGGTACGGATAAGACCCTTCATTACAATATCGGCCTCTCCACGTTTTACCATTGCAACAGCAAGCTTGGCAGCTTCGGCTTTATCTGTACATGCTACTATTTCAAACCGGCTATTATCCTGTGCAAAAGATGCGGGTAATAAATTTGAAATGATGGCACTGTCACCTATTAAAATAGGATATATAAACCCATCCCGGGATGATTTTACAACCGCCTCCAAGGTGTGAGTGTCTTCAGGTGCAACAACGGCTGCTCTGAATCGTTTTTTTAAGCCAATAACAAATTCGGGTATTTGTGCTAATTTTGTTGTTGGATGGTCCATACAGCTTTAAAATATTACTATAAAATAAAAAATCATCCTATGGCAGCTAAAACAATGCTGTAATACTTCGATTCTTCGGAATCGCTGCGTGAGGTAAGCACAATAGGTACTTTTGCACCCAAAATAACAGAGGCTACTTTCGCTTTAGCAAAAAACACCAGTGTTTTATATAATACATTACCCACCTCAATATCAGGCACCAATAATAAATCGGTATCTCCGGCTACTGCGCTTTTTATTTTTTTATGCTTGGCACTTTCAAAACTTATGGCGTTATCAAAGGCCAATGGCCCATCAATAGTACAGTTTTTAATTTGATCGCGCTGATTCATTTTTGATAGTAAGGCTGCATCTAAAGTAGCCTGCATACTCTCGTTTACCATTTCAATAGCACCTAGTACAGCTACTTTAGGATTGGCAATGCCCATCTTATTTAAATAGCCCACTGAGTTGTTTACAATAGCTATCTTATCTTTCAGGTTGGGAGCAATGTTCATGGCCACATCGGTGATAGCAATGAATTTATGATATGTTTCAACCTCAAATAAGGCAAAATGTGAGAGTAATGTATTGGTCCGTAAGCCCCAACTTTTATTTAACACCCCTTTTAAAAGCACCGGGGTAGGCACATTACCCTTCATTAGTATCTGCACTTCGTCATCATGTGCCATCTTCACAGCCAGCTCCACACATTTTTCGGGATTGGGTTCGTCAATGATACGGACATCTTTAAAATCAAATTTATTTTCGTTAATAATAGCCTCGGTCAATGCCTTATCGCCAATCAAAACCGGCATAATATACCCTGCTACATAGCCTTTATAAACGGCATTGAGCGAAAAAGCATCTTGCGAAACAGCCAGCACCAATATTTTACGCTCTTTTTTATTGCTAACCAAACGCTCTAAATCCGATAGTTTTTTGTACATAGACCTCTATTTTTTCAATGTTCTAAAATACATCGCATACATCAATATAAATATGATTTTTATACGTAAAAAAGGCGCAACAACTATTTTTTTACAAAATAGTGCTGCGCCTTTAAATAGCAAGGTTTTGATAGATTATTTGTTTTTTCTATCTGTAAAATAAATGATTATATCCGGCAGCCCGCGCTTGCAGAACCAGCCTAAAATGGTTTACCTATTGGCCAACTCTTCTACAATACGTTTAGTATCACGGGCAATTACCAATTCCTCATCGGTGGGCACTACCAAAATTTTTACTTTACTACCCGATTTACTTATAATGGCTTCCTGACCAAAGACAGTGCTATTTTTCTGTCCATCCATCTCTATGCCCATATACTCTAATCCTGAGCAGACCTGCTCTCGCACGGTAAACGCATTTTCGCCTATACCGCCTGTAAATAGGATCGCATCTACCCCTCCCATTGCGGCAGCGTAGGATCCGATATACTTTTTAATTCGGTAGGCATACATGTCTAAGCCCATTTGCGCCATTTCATTTCCTTCTTCGGCGGCGGCCCTTATTTCGCGCATATCGGACGAAATACCCGTTATGCCGAGCAAACCGCTTTGTTTGTTAAAAAGCACACTGGCCGACTTTGTCCCAATCAACTCTTTATCCATGATGTAAGTTGCCGCACCTATATCCAGATCACCAGCGCGCGTACCCATCATTAAACCTTCAAGAGGCGTAAATCCCATGGAGGTATCCACCGATTGCCCATTTTGGATGGCCGCAATTGAGGCTCCATTTCCGAGATGACAAGAGATTATTTTTGTTTTTTTGTAATCGGATCCTAGCATCTCACAGCCCCTCTCGGCCACATATTTATGGCTGGTACCATGAAAGCCATATCGGCGTACACCATATTTTTGATATAAGGAATAAGGTATGGCATACATATAAGCATGCTTGGGCATGGTTTGATGAAATGCCGTGTCGAAGACCCCCACCTGCGGCACATTGGGCATTAAATGCTCAACGGCATATATACCGCTCAAATTTGGTGGATTATGCAGGGGAGCCAGATCGATACACTCATTCATTTTTTCAATCACATGGTTGGTGATAAAAACGCTGGAGTTAAATGTTTCGCCCCCATGTACCACCCTATGTCCAACGGCATCTATCTCTTCCAAATTAGCAATGCAGCCATGTTTTTTACTGGAGAGCACACCTAAAATATAATCGATACCTGTTTGATGATCTAATATTTCACCTTCGAGCAGGACTTTTTCACCGTTTTCTTTTTCGTGTTTTAAGAAAGACCCTTTTAGGCTAACTTTTTCGACTCCCCCCTTGCCCAATACTTTATGACCATTGTCATTCATATCGATCAGTTGATACTTTATTGAGGAGCTACCACAATTCAGAACTAATATCTTCATATTATTGATTTAAATCTTTGCGTTATTAATTAAACGTTTTATTCCGTAACCAGTACACCGTTATCATCATACTTATAAAAACCCTGTCCGGTTTGCATTCCTAAATGCTTGGCTCTCACCAACCTCTTAATCATTGGGTTTGGCTTATACTTTGAGTTACCAAACTCTTCGTAGAGATTATCCATCCATTTCGAAATTTTATTTAAACCAATAATATCTGCTGTTCTAAACGGTCCGAACCTCATACCTAAACCTACCTTCATCGTTTTGTCGATATCAGCCATCGTGGCCACCCCTTCCATTAGCACCTGACACGCCTCGTTTAAAAGGGTAACGTATAAACGGACGCTTATTAAGCCTGCGGACTCCTCTACCGGAATTACTTCGCGATTGATCAGCTTTACAAAGGTGCAAACCCTTTCGTACACTTTTTCGGAAGTATATAAACCTTTAACCACTTCAATAAGCTTAGCCTCGGGGGAGGTAACAAAAAAGTGGAGGCTAATACACCTTTCGGGCTTTTTCATTTCGGAGGCCAGCTCGGTGATGATAATGGTAGTGGAGTTTGTAGCAATAATAGTATCCTCGCGTACAATCTCCTCAATCTTTTTAAATACAGCCTTACGCTCATCTATGCTTCGATGTGCGGCCGAATCGGAACGAATGGCTTCGATCACAAAATCACAATCGGCCAGTTCCTTGTAATCGAGCGTCCCTTTTATACGGCTCATGATGGCCTTTTTTTCGCTGGGCGTAAGTCCCCAGTTTTCGATACGGCTATCGAGCTCCTTTCCGATATTATCGAGTGCACGTGCTATTTTTTCGTTGGAAAGCTCTAAAAAAACCACATCCAAACCATGCCAGCTGGCAATACGGGAAATACTTTGTCCTTCCTTACCGCAACCTATAACTCCAATTTTAGAAAACAGGGTTGCACCTCTTTTCTTGCCTTTACTTAGCGCATAACCTTCAATAGGTTCAACTAAAATTTCAGCCATCTATATTGTATTTGTTTTTTTATAATGTAAACTTTGCTTTCGCAGTCAAATCAATGTAAACCTTTAGCTACATGTAATTTAATTGCCCTACGGCATCTCTGCCTGTTGATAAGAGCAACAAGTTATTTCTATACCTTACCCGCGGCTTGATTGGCCGTAATGGCTACCAGATTAACAATATCACTCACGGAACAACCTCTGGACAAATCGTTGATAGGTGCCGCCATACCTTGTAAAACGGGGCCAATGGCTTCGGCATGCGCCATTCGCTGAACCAGTTTATACGAAATATTGCCCGTTTCTAAAGTGGGAAACACCAGTACATTGGCTTTTCCGGCAATGGAACTTCCGGGTGCCTTTTGTGCACCAATGGCTTCCACAATGGCTGCATCGGCCTGTAGCTCGCCATCTATCTTTAAAGTTGGATCCAACTCTTTAGCCAAACGGGTGGCTTCTACCACTTTGTCAACCATTTCGTGCCTGGCGCTTCCTTTGGTGGAGAAGCTGAGCATGGCCACACGGGGTTCGATACCTGCAATAGACTGTGTTGTTTTTCCGGTTACCACGGCTATTTCGGCCAATTCGGCCGCCGTAGGATTGGGGTGTACAGCACAGTCGGCAAATACCAGCATTCCATTATCACCAAACTCATTGTTGGGTAATATCATAATAAAAGCGCCCGACACAACGCTTATGCCCGGTAAAGTTTTTACAATTTGAAATGCGGGACGCAGCACATCGCCCGTTGAATTCTGGGCTCCGGCGACCTCGCCATCGGCATCTCCATTTTTTATCATTAAAGTGGAAAGATACAAGGGATTGAGCACCAACTCCTGAGCCTGCTCACGGGTAAGTCCTTTGCTTTTGCGTAGTTGCAACAGCAAACTGATATACGTCTCTTTTTTGTCGTGATGCGCGGGGTCAACAATTGTAGCCTTATTAATATGGCTTAGTTCAAGTCGTTTTGCTTTTCTGGCAATTGCTCCGGGTTCGCCTATTAAAATAATCTGAGCAAATCCTTCAGCAAGAATAGTATCGGCAGCTTTTAGTGTTCTCTCTTCCAGACCTTCAGGTAATACGATACGCTTTATATCCACCCGAGCCTTGGCTTTTAGTTTGTTTATAAATTCCATTTGGATTGCTTATATATAAAATTAATCATTGCAAAATTAGTTAATAACACAATTAAACACCATGCTTTTTATCACACAAAGCCCTATCGCGTGTATAAGTATGGTTTAATGCGCCGGTAATTTATTTTTAACCCTAATACTTAACGAATTATTTCCACCTTCGGTATCTTTTACAATCCGGTAGCAGATTGCAGACAATCCGATTACATTCAAGAGGAATAATTTACGCAGAAAAAACATGCTTGCCAAAGCTTATGAAGTAAGAGTTTACAAAGTAAAGGGAAATTATCGGATTAAAGAAAAAACAGGTTTGAATTTTAGCAATGAAAATTTTACAAGCTGCCAAACGGCATAGTAGCTTGTAATTACTATTTACTTAGCATACACATTGTACATGATTTGCAGAATCCATTTAGCCACCTGCAAATATTACCACCTATTCCTGCCGCATCATTCTTTTTAATCCTAAGATTGAATGGATTGGTAAACTGCAGGAATTGTTTTTGCAAAGATAAAAGGTAAGCTCCTTGCAATTCTTGTTTCTTGCCACAGGAATAAGCTCACTTTGGCCTGCAACAAAAACATAAGGATTAAAATCAACCAAAAACTCATCACGCGCCTTTTCTTTTCCCTTACCGGAAATAACTAATTCGTAGTTTTCGTGTATGAAATACAGCTTTAATCGTTGCCAATTGGCATAATATTTACCATGGCTGTCTATTTTACCCGATACGTTTTTAAGCATCTGAAGCGAAGTTTGATAGCCCTCCTTATTTAAAAAATACTTACTAAGTCGAAAATGATTGATAGCCATAACCGAGTTGGACGCCGGTATAACATTATCGGACAGCTCCGATTTACGAATCATTAAGGGATCATCGAGTACCGAGGTGTAATAAAACAACTGGTTATCTTCGTTAAAGAAATGGCAAGTAGCATATTCGCTCAAGGCATGGGCTTCCAATAACCATTGGTCGTCAAAAGTAACTTGATACAAGTCAATCCATGCATCTATTAACAGGGCATAATCATCTAAAAATGCATTAATGCTACCTTTTCCTTTAAGGCTACGCCACAAACCGCCGTCCTCTTTTATCGCTTTCTCTTTTACAAACAATGAAGCATGGATCGCATTTTGTAAATATGATTTATTTCCCGTCGCTCTGTATGCATGCACCAAACCTTTTATGATTATGGCATTCCAGGAAGTTAATATTTTATCGTCGAGGGTAGGTCGTACTCTTCGGTTTCGGGCATCAAATAACTTCTGCTTGCCGGTTTTTATCACACTATCCAGGCTTTCCCGTTCCATCTGGTGGCGCTCACAAAACTCGTCTTCGGAAATGGTTTGGAACAATACATTTTTTCCATCCTCCCAATTGCCTTCGTTGCTTATGTTAAAAAACAAGCAGAACAAACCACCATCCGACCCGAGGAGTTCTTCCACTTCCTTCTTAGTCCAAACATAATACTTGCCTTCCACCCCTTCGCTATCCGCATCTAAAGAAGCATAATATCCACCCTCCGGCGATTTCAACTCCCTGTTTACGAAATCAACTGTTTGCTCAATCACTTTTTTAAATAAAGGGTTTTGGGTAAGCTGATAGGCATTGGCATACACCTCTAAGAGCTGGCCTTGGTCGTAGAGCATTTTTTCAAAATGCGGTATTTTCCAATAGGTATCTACGGCATATCGCGAAAATCCACCGCCTACCTGGTCGTAAATGCCCCCCCAGGCCATTCTGGTGAGCGACAGATCGATGTATCTGCCTACATCATCATCCGACTTTTTAAATAAATACGACAGCAGAAACTTATATTCTACCGGCATAGGAAATTTTGGTGCTCCTTTGTTTCCACCCCATTCCAAGTCGAAGTTGCTTTTCCACGCATCTATAATTTTATCCATCGTTTCGGCCGTAAACAATACCGATTCTTTTACAAGACCAACCAAGTCCATACGCTCTATCCCTTGCTTTATTTCCAGGGCGAGTTGATTTAATCTTTCGGGTGATTTTTTAAACAACAGATGTATTTCGCGCAAAAGGTTAGTCCACTGCCGTTTTTGAAAATAAGTACCCGCAAAAATAGGTCGTCCGTCGGGCAGGGCAATAATATTTAAAGGCCATCCTCCTTTTCCGGTTGTTAAATGTGCCACATCCATAAACAGCTGATCCAGATCGGGACGTTCCTCACGGTCTATCTTAATTGAAATAAAGTTCTTATTCATCACAGCGGCCACCTCTTTATCGCTAAAGCTCTCCTCCTCCATCACATGACACCAATGGCAAGCCGCATATCCTATGGAAATCACCATTAATTTATTTTGTTCTTTTGCCATGCTCAATGCCTCGCGCCGCCAGGGATACCAATAAACAGGGTTATGGGCATGCATCAATAAATAAGGGCTCGTTTCCTTTGCAAGGGCGTTCGTGTAGTTTTTTGTATTCATATATAAAAAGTTTACTACTCCACTAACATACAAATGCTTTGTAAAGTTTAACTTAAATTGTTCAATTTAAAAAGAAACAAATACCTTTGGTGATCAAAGCCAACAACACTATAAGTGGAACCTACACACATTCGTAACCGTACATGATAGATAAAAAAATATTACTTGAGTTAGTACAAACACGCATGCCCTATGGCAAATACAAAGGCAGCATATTGTGCGACATTCCGGAATTTTACTTGGCCTGGTACCATCAAAAGGGATTTCCGGCAGGCCGGCTGGGCATGCTCTTGTCCACCTTGTACGAAATCAAACTAAACGGATTGGAATATCTGCTTCGCGAAATCAGAAAAATGTGAGTTGCAACCTTAGTTTCCATAACACACTTTTTATTATTTAGCAGCTGTACCTTCAATGTTAAAAAACATGAAATAAATCATACTATCGTTGCGTAATTAACTTTCCACACAATCATTTAGTACATTTGCTATCCTAATTTATTTTTACATCATGCCCAACAACAGAGAAATAATTCTTTTAAATATTTCCGGCAATGACAAACCGGGTTTAACCTCTTCGCTAGCCGAAATACTCTCCCATTACAATGTTCAAATACTGGATATCGGTCAGGCCGTTATCCATGAGGATTTGGGCTTGGGTATTTTATTTGAAGTACCACAGGCATATGAGTCGGCTCCTATTTTAAAAGACTTGCTTTTTAAGTCGTACGAAATAGGTGTAAAAATAAAGTTTACGCCCATCTCCGAAAAACGTTATGCCGAATGGGTTTCGCACCAAGGAAAAGAACGTTACATCATAACTTTGCTTGCACGTAAAATAACGGCCGAACATCTGGCCAAGGTAACCCGTATTATTTCGTCGCAACAGTTAAATATCGATACCATCACCCGTTTGTCGGGAAGGGTGGATTTAAACTCCAACTCGAAGCAAAACAAGGCTGTGGTAGAGTTTTCGGTTAGGGGCATGCCTATAGATGTGGAGATTATGAAGAGCGACTTTATGGATTTGGCAGGAAAAATAAGTATCGATATCGCTTTTCAGGAGGACAATATATTCCGCAGAAACCGACGTTTAGTATGTTTTGATATGGACTCTACGCTTATACAAACCGAGGTGATAGACGAGCTGGCCGAAAAAGCAGGCGTAGGCGACAAGGTTAAAAAGATTACCGAAGCCGCCATGTGCGGAGAAATAGATTTTAACGAGAGTTTTATTCAACGGGTATCGTTGCTCAAAGGGCTCAGCGAAAGTGCCCTTAAAGAGGTGGCCGAAAGCCTGCCCATTACCGAGGGTGCCGAACGGCTGATGAAAACTTTAAACAAATACGGTTACAAAACAGCTATCCTATCGGGCGGCTTCAACTACTTTGGTAACTTTTTAAAAGCCAAATTGGGTGTTGATTATGTGTTTTCGAACGAATTGGAAATAAAACAAGGCCAGCTCACCGGTAAACATATCGGCGACATTGTTGACGGCAAACGCAAAGCAGAATTGTTAAAACTGCTGGCTTTTAAAGAAGATATCCATCTCGATCAGGTGATTGCCATTGGCGATGGTTCCAACGATTTGCCCATGCTGCAATTGGCCGGTTTGGGTATTGCATTTCATGCCAAACCTAAGGTAAAAGCCGGTGCCGACAATGCCATATCTAACATTGGGCTCGATGCCATTTTGTATATGTTGGGCTTTAGGGACAGGGAAATTAATAAGTAAGTGCCGGCTGTTAGCAACTATATGTTTGATTTTTAACCATTAGTTACTAATTTATCTATTGGAGATAAGGAGCACAATTGACCATTAGCTGATGGCTGTTGACCATCAGCTATTAGCCCATCTTACCTGAATTTTATAATTTTTTTTATGGTACCGTCGTACAGGTTAAATTTATGAAAACCGCACTCGAGGGAGCCGTTAAACAATTTTAATTTCTCAAGTGGTTTAAGACCCACATTTTTTAAGGCTTCCTTATTGGATGTAAGTACCCAGGCATCGTAACCGGTAAAAGTACGCTTAAGCCGATTACCTATCATCCTATAAAAATCAATTATATCTTTATCCTTCATCAAGCGCTCACCGTAAGGGGGGTTCATTATAATCATGCCCTTTGGATAATGGGGCTCGAGGCGTTCAAAGCTCGACAGTGAGAAATTTATATCGCGGTTTAAACGGAACTGCAAAGCCGATTCACGGGCTATATCTATGGCTTTTATGTCGGAATCGCTACCAAAAATTTTCAAGCGCGGCTGGGTAATGCCTTCTTTGGCTTGTTCCACTATCTTATTCCACAGTGCGGGGTCGTAATCGTTCCAACCCATAAATCCGAATGTTTTTTTATGCAAGCCCGGTGGATAGTTCCGTGCATACATCACGGCTTCCATCAAAATAGTGCCGGAGCCACACATGGGGTCTATCAGGGGCTGCTTCTTGTCCCACCCCGAAAGCATAACCATACCAGCAGCCAACACTTCGTTTAACGGGGCTTTGTGCATACCTACACGGTAGCCTCTTTTATGCAGCGATTCGCCGGAACTGTCCATGGAGATAGTGGCTTTATCGTTTGACAGGTGAATGACCAAGCGCATGTTGGGGTTTTCCACATCCACCGATGGTCTTTTTCCCTCTTTTTCACGAAACTGATCTACAATCGCATCTTTGGTTTTTAAGGCCACATAAAGTGAATGAGTAAAAGCCTCGGAAAACACGACCGGATCGATAGCCAGTGTTTGATCCACATTCATGATGCCGGACCAATCGAACTGCTTTACGCCATCGTACAATTCCTGATCATTTGTAGCTGTAAAATGATGTATGGGGATTAATATTCTGATTGCCGTACGTAATAGTAGGTTGGCTTTGTACAATAATTCTTGATCACCTTCAAACTCTACGGCTCTGTTTACCGTTTTTATTTGCTGAGCTCCAATTTCTTTCAACTCCCCGGCCAGGACATCTTCGAGACCGTGGAATGTTTTTGCAATCAGTTTCAATATAGTAAGTATTTATTTAGATATGCGGCACCATCGTTTGGTACCATTTTGGTTGCGAAGGTAAATAATACCTCTTATTTTGCAAAAATCTACTTTATTTTTTTCCTCAAACAATAAAAGTAAAATGGCTTATACTTGCAAAAACTTAGTGCCTTTCTCTACTATTTTGCCAGAATAGTAGAGAAGGGCATCTTACCACTGATGTTATATCGACCTACCTCCGGTTTTTTTCCAATCGTTTTTTTATCTTTTTAATGACAGATTCAATTGACGACTCGGGTTCAATAACATTGTAATCGCCCCAAAATTGTGGATCTTCAAAACCCTGAACTTTATCTTGTAAAACAATGTTATGCTTAATCCTTTCACTTGCTTTAAATGGACGTTCTTTAGCTTTTTGCCAATCGGTTACGGCCATTTCGATGGTGGAAGTATAAGAAGTGTTAAACAGTCTTTTCCTCCAATTTATTTTAAACGTTATTACGCCCCTCGAGTAACTGTAAAAATATTTATCGCCTTGTTTCCTATAGTTCACCAAATAGCTGGCTTCGGTGGGATATACTTTCGCCCCCGCAGGTTTACGCTTGATAAACATGGCCGAAGCTTTATTTTTATCTTCTATATTGATACTGTAGTTGGCACTTGTTATGGCCATGGTTTCCACATCAATATACAACTTACCATAAAACAAGGGATCGTTAATATACGGTTTTTGCTTAAAGTAGATCACGTAGATTATTTTTTCATTCACCATAGTTATATTGTCCAAAGAAAAATCATAATAATCCATCTCTTCCACGGTCAAAATACTGTACGGATCCTTCATTATATCGAGCATTAGGGTGGAGTAAGGCCCACCTTGCAATTTAAAGGTAATGGTATCCATCTTGCTGTAATCGGCATCTTTACGCGCTTTATAAAGTTTTAAACCATCTAAACGATAACTGGAATAGGGTTGCTTGTGCACGTCAATAACTGCTTCTGCCAAAGAAACGTAGCTACGTCTCCGTTTTATGGTTTCCCTATAAAAGGTGGTCATGCGCATGGGTTCCTGCATATAGTTGTCGTGCTTTCGGCTGATTACCTCCCTGATAATTTGGTGTGCATCCTTAGGAGCCACATTTACTTCCGACAGGGATATGGAAAGTAGATCGAGCTTAATCTTATTTTTGTCCGATTGCAATTGTGCCAGGGGTACTGTTTTTTCCCGATACCCTAAATAAGAAAAATGAATTGGGGTAGTAACCGGTAAATCCTTTGGCGCTTTGAGCAAAAAGTAACCTTCGGAATTGGATACAGTGGCAATATTGGTTCCCACTATTGATACCGTTGCAAACACCAAGGCTTCGTTCGATTGACTATCGGTTATTCTTCCGCGATACTGCACGGTGTTCAGGGTATCCGGCATATCGTCTTCGCTGTACAGCGAAAGCGGGGTAGCATTAACAAAGTTTGGAACGATACTCAGCACAATAACAAAAAGTGCAAGCATCTTCATGTGGAGATAAATATTGGACTTTCTCATGACTCTTGAATTTAATGAGATTACTGTTTCTGATTAAGGACAATATAAGCAAACATTTACCCTTATCCATAGGAGTAAAAATGTAAGGTTTCTGCAACTGAATTGTTTTATCAATGCTAAACTTTTAGAAATTTATTTCATTATAAACGAACAGGTAGTAAGGCGAAAGTCACCCACCCTGCAAAAGCTGATAATCAGCGCTTTACTTCGGACGAGATGTGTATTTTAAGCAAAACTGCGGCCATTATTTACAGGCACTGATAAACCTGAACTTTTACGACTTGTAACCATTAAGGCATTCTTGCTAAAAACCTTTTTGATTTTAGCCTGAGCTTGTTAGGAATATCAAAGTTCATCCTTATATTTACATAAAAATACGATTCGTTACAATAACTTTTCCCAAACAAACAATCTGGAAGCTAACATGATAAATACAAACAGAACTGCCTTAATTACCGGTGCTTCAAGTGGCATTGGCACTGTATATGCCAAAACGCTTGCCAAAGAAGGGTGGGGTTTAATAGTAGTAGGTCGTAGAAACGAAAGACTGACAAAGCTAAAACAGGAGATACAATTACACCATAAGGTGAATATACAGATATTAGTTGCTGATCTTTCGGTAAATGAAGATTTGGAACATCTTTTAAGCGTTATCGACCACAGCCCCGGCATAGAATTGCTGATTAACAATGCCGGATTTGGTTCTTCTGGTGATTACTTTAAAAGTAAATACAGCATTCAGCAGCAAATGCTCGATGTACATATTACGGCATGCACACGCATTGTGCATCATGCAGTCCCCAAGATGATAAAACGCGGTAAAGGTGCCATTATCAATGTCGCTTCCCTATCGGCCTTTTTCCCGGCACCAAACAGCTATTTCTACTGCTCCACCAAAGCCTTTATGGTTACATTTTCAGAATGTATGCATATCGATTTAAAATCGCATAACATAAAAGTTCAGGCACTTTGTCCCGGTTTTACCCATACCGAATTCCACAGCCGACAGGGCATAGTGCATTCAGGCAATTACTTGCAACTGAAATTATTATGGAAATCGCCCCAACAGGTTGTGAACAAAAGCCTTAAGGCGCTGCGTAAGTCAAAAGTTATTTGTATACCGGGATTACTCAATCGAATTATATATTTATTTTCGAAGGTGATTCCTAATTCTATTTACTACAAGCTGGCTGCCCATAATTCGGATATGTTTTTACACAGCAAAAAATAGATACAAATAGTAATTGGTTCACGCTAATTAAACGCCGGGCACATCGCTATTTTTAGTTCTTCGCATCTTTTACAATAACATCGTGGGCTCCTCCTTCGATAATACTTGTGGAAGATACCAGGGTGAGTTTGGCATCAGACTGCAACTGTTTTAAGGAGCTGACCCCGCAACTGCACATTGTGGATTTAATTTTTCCGAGGGTTATTTCCAAGTTATCTTTTAACTTGCCGGCATACGGTACGTAACTATCCACGCCTTCTTCAAACTTAAGGCTGTTGTTATTATTGT
Organism: Saccharicrinis carchari; assembly: GCF_900182605.1. Lineage (NCBI taxonomy): Bacteria > Pseudomonadati > Bacteroidota > Bacteroidia > Marinilabiliales > Marinilabiliaceae > Saccharicrinis > Saccharicrinis carchari. Next base: position 67,783 of record NZ_FXTB01000010.1, on the reverse strand, counting down.
TATTGTCACCCATGTCGTAACGTTGCCAGTTACGGGCCCTGTTTGAGCCTTCGCCCCAATATTCCTTAACGTAGTTACCACCAACCAGGAGTTTACGTGTAGGGCTTTCGTCGAAACGAGCAAAATAGCGCCCCATCATCAAAAAGTCGGCACCCATTGCCAAGGCCAGTGTCATATGATAATCCTGAACGATACCTCCATCGGAACATATGGGAATATACTCTCCTGTAGACTTAAAGTATTCATTACGAGCTCCGGCCACTTCAATAAGTGCGGTGGCCTGTCCTCTGCCAATACCTTTTTGCTCGCGGGTAATACAAATGGAACCGCCGCCTACACCTACTTTTACAAAGTCGGCCCCTGCTTTTACCAAATACAAAAAACCTTCTTTATCTACCACATTACCGGCACCTACCAGCACATTTTTACCGATGTTATTTTTTATATACTCTATAGTTTCTTTCTGCCACTCAGAATAACCGTCCGACGAATCGATACAAAGCACATCCACCCCGGCCTCCACCAGCGCAGGTACTCTCTCGGCATAATCCCTTGAATTAATTCCTGCACCTACTATCAGTCGCTTATGGGCATCCGAAAGTTCATTGGGGTTTAATTTATGACTATCATAATCCTTACGGAAAACAAAGTAGGCCAATCGTTTATCCTCATCGAGTATGGGTAGTGTATTTAATTTATGGTCCCAAACAATATCATTGGCTTCGGTAAGGGTGATTCCATTTTTGGCATAGATAAGATCATCAATAGGTGTCATAAAATCTTTGACCTTTTTATCCGGACTATCCCTGTTTTCTCTGTAATCGCGTCCGGTAATCAGTCCGCAAAAAACACCTGTTGGGCTTCCGTCCTCCGTTACACCAATCGTTGAAAATCCTGTTTTTTGTTTTAGGGCAATTACATCTTTGAGGGTTGATTCGGGCGTTATGTTAGCTCTGCTCTCCACGAAGCCCGCTTTGTAATTTTTCACCTCACGCACCATTCTACACTGATCCTCGATGGATTGCGAGCCGTAAATAAAGGAAATTCCTCCTTCTTTGGCCAATGCTTTGGCCATACCGCTATCGGAAACCGACTGCATGATAGAAGATACAAAGGGTATATTTAAGGTGATTGCTGATTCTTCGCCTTTTTTAAAGCGCACTAACGGTGCCTTCATATCAACAATGTCGGGCGTATGCTGCTTGGTGGTTAAACCCGGTATAATCAGGTATTCGTTAAAGGTTCTTGAAACTTCGTTGATGATAATTGCCATAGCTGTTCAAATAAAAAATTGTGCAAAGATACATAAAAAAACTGTATTGGTTAAAGCAATAAGATGGATAAAATTGACCTTGCACAAAAAAACTATGTCAGGAATTAAAAGCTAAAGCTTGCAGCATAAAAAATATAAAACCACGCTACACTCATTATTTCATACCGTTATAAATATTTACTATGAGCAGTACCCAGGCTATAATTAAGAATAAACCACCTAAAGGTGTTATCGGCCCCAGCCAACCAAGTGTCCAATCGCGGGTTGTACCTAAGGCCAAAAAGTAAATACTTACCGAAAACAAAAAAGTACCCAGTATAAATGCCCATGCCATGTAACTTTCTATTTTTGACGAAAACGAAAAATAAAAACCGATGAGCAACAACACCAAGGCGTGGTACATCTGATATTTAACCCCTGTTTCGAAACTCTGTAAGGCTTGCGCACTCAATATTTTTTTTAGGGCGTGTGCACCAAAAGCACCCAATACAACGGACAACAATCCATAGCAGGCTCCCACCAACAAAACTATTTTCTTCATTAAGATACTATTGGTTGGTTTCTTTATATGCATTTACAATCTCTCTGGCCTTCTCAAAATCTGATTCATCCACATACAAGTCGGCATTACCTGGTAATCCGGCACCAAAACCAGCCCGCGACGCTTGTTCAAATTCATTTTTCACTAAGCATTCAACACCTGCCTTGAAAAGTAAATCCTTATAAATTTCAATATCCACAATATGGCCATAAACTAACTTTTTCATATACTAACGATCTTATTATAATTACTGATTTAGAATAGGCTCCAATGTATCGGGAGAACTTATCTATAGTGCCTCCCTTGCGTGAGAGGATACTACCATTAGCCTGTCCCGACTTTTTGGGGGTTCGTTTCATATTTTAAAGCGTTAAAGTGAAATTATATAATTATTCAAATTCCGCTCTGTTTCCTTTTACGCATAACAATGAATTGCAAATTAAGTTATACCAATTTTACGAAATATACAAAAGCTTTGTACTTTTGGCTTTGTTTTAGCAATAACGTTTTATGCATGCTTATCAATCCATGGCAAATTGCTTTACGTATTTCACGGAAAATACTGCGCATATAGAATTGCCTCAGAAGTTTACCTACCCATTTTATTACGAGCCTCATCCGCTTTGTGTTTTGGCGGCTAATCAGCTTCAACATCATCTGTTAACGCAAACAGATTGGCAGCACGATTTTGGTTTAGACCATTATGTGGAAGGCACCAATATTGGTAAAATGTTCGGTGTGCTTGTGGTTCAGAAACAAAATGGCGAGTTGGGTTTCCTTTCGGCCTTTAGTGGTAAGCTGGCAGACACAAACCACCTTCCGGGTTTTGTTCCTCCGATATATGATTTACTGAAAAAGGATGGTTTTTTCAGAAAAGAAGAAGACCGCATAAGCTGCATCAACCAGCAAATCGAAGCACTGGAAAACGAAACAGATTTCTTGATCTGGAAACAAAAATGCATCAGGGATAAATCGCAATGCGAAAAGGAACTCAAAGCATACCGACAGCTTATGAAAACCGCTAAAAACGAACGTAAACAACGCCGAAACACAGCCCTGCATAAAATGGGGCAAAGCGATTTTGACCTACTGGCTGAAAAACTAAAACAGGAAAGCCTAAAGCAACAATTCGATTACAAGGTGCTGCGTAAACATTGGAACGAAAAGCTTAATCACAACCAAAAGAAACTTGACGGCTTTAATGAAAAAATAAAGGTACTCAAAGAAGAGCGCAAAGTAAGATCGGCAGCCTTGCAGCAAAAGCTTTTCGACCAGTATCAATTTTTAAATAAAAAGGGCGAAACCATCGGCGTAGGCGAAATATTTGCGCGTACAACACAAAAAGTTCCCCCGGCGGGTGCCGGCGATTGTGCAGCTCCCAAGTTGTTACAATTTGCTTTTACAAACCAACTTAAGCCCCTGGCGCTGGCCGAGTTTTGGTGGGGGCAATCGCCCAGGTCGGAGATAAGACGCCACAAAAACTTTTATCCATCATGCCGCGGCAAGTGCGAACCCATCCTTGGCCATATGCTTGCCGGCATAACTATGGACGAAAACCCCATAAAATCACCCACTGCCAAGGATGATGATTTGAAGATTATTTTTGAAGATGAATACATTGCGGTTATAAACAAACCTGCCGGGTTTTTATCTGTTCCGGGGAAAGCAACTGAAGATTCTGTGTATTTACGCATGCAGAAAAAATTCCCTCATGCTACCGGACCTCTACTGGTGCACCGCTTGGATATGTCCACATCGGGACTTATTCTTATGGCCAAGGACAAGGACATACACAAAAATTTGCAGCAACAATTTTTAGAAAGAACTGTGCAAAAACGATATGTGGCTCTTCTGGATGGTATAATAGCAAGGGACGAAGGATTCATAGACTTACCTCTACGTGTGGATTTACAGGATCGCCCCCGCCAGCTGGTTTGCTACCAACATGGCAAGGCAGCTAAAACTAAATTCAAGGTAATTGGGCACATCGAGGGCAAAACCAAGATCCATTTTTTCCCTATCACCGGCCGTACGCACCAATTGCGGGTTCATGCAGCCCATCCGCAAGGTCTCGGCACACCCATTGTAGGTGATGATTTATACGGTAACAAAAACACACGTCTTTTTTTACATGCAGAATACCTGGCGTTTAGGCATCCCGTTTCGGATAAGGCCATTAAAGTTATGGCAAACCCTGATTTTTAAAGCAAGGCACTCCATACTGAGCTGGGATGTGCACGGCCCTTGCCTTATTTAATTATCAATTTTTGCGTTGTAGTTCCATGCTTTTTTGTGGTGATTTTAAGCATATATATTCCCTGAGGCATACCAGATACATTTATATCCATCTTGTTTTGCGATTGCTTAATATCGATTGATTTAACCAACGAACCTACCGAATTAAACAGTTCGACTTTTATAACAGAGAGCTGCTCCGGGGTACCGATAAATATTTTTCCATTAGTTACCGGGTTAGGATATACCCTTATCTTATTAATAACCGATAAGTCATCTAACCCGGTAGAAGTATCCAATATTATACTTAAGGTTCCCATTTTATTTCCATTAATGGGCGCTCCGTTTATCATTGAAACAGGCTGAAAAGGACTGGTAACCACATTGGCCGATGTGTAATCTGTACCACTATCGGTACCTGCATCGTAAGCAAACATATCCATGTGAAGCGATTTCTTCCATTCTCCTTCGGCATCTAATAGATTTAAGCCACTCAGTGCAACTATCCAGTCCGGACTGGGTGCAATCATAGATATTAAGGTAAGCAAGGGAAAATCTTTGTTTACTGCCAGATTCGCGATTAAAATATCTCCGGTAGCTGTTCCCAAATTAGGTCCATTTATAAATTGATCTGCTTCGCCATTTGCCATTGCGATGTCCACTTCGCTATTAAACTCCACAATATCTCCGGTTTCGGCTATGTTCTTAATCCCGGTGCTGGCCAAACCACCAAATTGTAAAAATGCATCGGGCGTTTGATGAGTAGCTCCTACTAACTTTGACCAATGGGCATTTACCGGTATGCTGCTATGGTCGTCGGCATTCCAAATACTTGTAAAAGTAATGCTATAACTAACTGAATACTGTCCTGCAGTGGGGGTAGCCATCAACATCAGCGATACCACAATTATTAGGGTAATTTTTTTCATAACAAGTTCGTTTAATTCAATTTAATTGCATTTACATGCCTCACCTATCATTCAGCATTTCCACCTACACGGCTCGTTATAAGGAATTTGGCAAGTAATAAAAGTAAGTATTGCGCTATTTCAATACAAATACCATGCTATGAACATCCCTACCATATCGTTTCATCAAACTATATCTGTTTTTAACAAACAGGAGATCGAGCAACTATACTATTAGTAATCTTATGGTATAATCTCATAAAATCCTAATCTTCAGCTAGCTTAATAATACGTTTTTTTTATGAGATTATTTTTATAAATTGCTAATTATATTTTCATGCCCTATTTCACCCTTACATAAATCTAAGAGTTATGAAAAATATTAAGCTTGGATTCAGGATGCGGAGAACCTTTAGGATACATGGCTTACAGTATGTATTCCGGGCATGTGTAATAGCAGTGATGCTTGTTGTTCCATTTCAGATGTCGGGTAATTTAAAAGCCAGGCAACCTGCAAATTTGTTCCATTTAAATAATTATGGACTATGGCAAGAATCTAACTATCCGGCTTTCCCTGAATTAGTAAGTCTCAAAAAATTATCCGGCATAACTGTTGGTACCATTACACAACACGAGGGTGAAGAAAAACAAGATGAGAGCGATGAACAAAAAGCCTTTCCGATATTCTGGGTTGTGGTAATTGTGTTACTGGTAATATTTATAAGTATTATTTTGGCTGTTATAAGAAAGAATGCGGAATTACAACGGTGTAAAAAGCAAAACAAGAATACGAAACTATAAAATGCGGCGTACAAAATTACAACACCAAGCCCACACCCAAATTAATACCACTATTACCTTGCCCCTTAAAATAGCCTGATGCTGACCTACGATAACTATAATCACATTTAAGGTACGTGGGCATTTTACCAGAAGCCGGTTGCAGGAAATAACAGAAACCGAAGCCTGCTCCCCAAAAATCAGATACATTATATTGATAATCGGGATAGATAATATTTTGGGTTATTACATTATCGCTTGCCAGATTAATTTCTTTCGTGAGGTTTTTGTTACACAAAAATGAAGCACCAAGCTCCATTTTGTCGTGACCCATATTAAAAATCCTCCTATAATTTACCGTTGTTATCAGGTTGCTGAAGCTTAGCTGGGAATTCGGAATATAATAATTCTCTTCTATCCCATTTAGTTCCGTTTTAAAGTACCATTGGTATTGCATTTTATTATGCGACTGCAAACGAACCATCTGATACGACAATGCTGCACGGTAATTGATGTATTCATATTTATCCTGTTCGCTGTAGGTAAGCCAGTTATATGTATCGTTCTTTTCTGAGGCTTCCAATGTTTGCAATATCTCGGTTCCAATGGCCTGACGTATTTTACCTTGTAGCCGTATTTGGTGGATACGCTGCTCATTTTGCAGCGTAAGAACATCACCTATATGGTATGTGTACCCTTTTAGCCTGGAACCACTTTTAATGGCCGACCACGTAGCACCGGATTCCTTGCGTCCATCCTTCACTGTTTCGATAGAAGCACTTGCTCCGCCGGTGAAGATGTTGTTAGCGGCCAACAACTGAAGATGGCCACCCCATATATGTTTTTTATACAAACGGCTGAATGTAGCTGCAGTATGAGTTGAAAATGTTCCCAGGCCTGTAAGTGAATAGATAGTGTGTACGGAATTTGTTTTTACCGTTATCAGATCTATTTCCTGATTATAATATCGGTAAAACATATCGCCACCCAACTGTATCCTGTTTAACTTTAGCATCAGCCCGGGCTTTACATTAAAGCGTGCAATAGTATTTTGCGCCCTCGGATCGTGAGCCTGTGCTGCCAAACCCGCTTTATAGTTAATAGCTGCACCAATGCTTATTTTATCAGATATGCGCGAAGCCCATTCCGATTGCAACATGTAGGTTTCGCGTACAGCATGATCCTTGGCAGCCACACTATCCACAAAAAGGTAAGGCAGGTGACGGTACGGATCGGCCATATTTGAATAATGAATTCCTTTCTCCTTTTCATTTGCATAAGTAAAACTACCCCTAAAAACGGATTTATTTAACACAAAAAACTGATCGGCATTCAAATAGTATTTCCGTTTGTTGCTGCCATTAAGAGATGGTTTAAAATTACCGTTGGTATAGGCATAGCCCAGCTGCACATTACCGTGTTTGTAAATACGGGCAAGTGCCAGAGCTGCGGGATTTTTGGTTTGTAAAACAGGGGAATGCAGTGGCAGTAGTGTATAATACTCCTCCTCTAAAAGAGTTTTCATCTGAGCTACTACCCCACCATGCAGCATGGACATGAGAAAGAATATCAGGCTGATTTTGACGACACTTGTATTACGATTCATCGGTTTTAATTTATAAGTCATAATTTCCCGGGGCTGGCACAACGTCATGATTAAAGTCTACGCTAGAGTTATTGGTATCCATATAAACCGTTCTTCCATTTATTTTCTCCTTAATCTTGCGCCTTATGCCCAAACCTGATTTAGAGCCCCCCTGAACCGATACATAACCGGCATCCAGGCTGGGATGAAAACGTTTATACAAACGGTTGCTCCACATGGCTTCCACAGCATCTTCTACCCACGCGTTAGGTATCTTACAAAAGTATCTACTGCGGCTTGAGCTTCCTTTGGGCACCAGGTTATTGAGCACATATGTATCTATATCTGAAGGCAGCCGGACCAGGGCAATACCACTCCCTCCCCTTGAATGAAAACTCACGTCCTTGCCCTTATAAACCCAAAAGCTTTCAATCATATTGATTGCTGCAAAATCAATATCGCCATCCACTGTTGCATCGCTCCAGAATTCAAATTGAGCATCTCCCAAATCCACCGGACTCAGCGGATTACCATTAGGATCGGATCGATGGTCGAATGCATCGCGTGCTACAATAAAACCACTACCCGGCAACACAGGGTACTCCTTTCCGGATCCGGGAACCGTCCATATTGCTTTAACCACGATTGAATCCTCCGCCATATATGCCCAGTAGTTTTGTGATGTTGCCATTGACTCGTGCTCAACAATCGACAAACCATCGGCATATAATAATTTATCCGTGTTATTGTAAATTTCCACGTACTGATCGGACGAATAACTGTTATCGCCTGATGGCGTTACACTGCCGCTGTAGTAAAATTCACGTATAACAAATTGCCCGGCTTTACCCATAAAAAGCTGTAAGGTGTCTACAGCATCGCCTGTTAATTTTACCGATCCTATCCCATTCATCGTCTGCACCCGATTGTCCACAACTACCTGGTGTACAACCGACATCTGATAATATCCGGCTTCAAGACCCTGCCAGTGTGCATTTGCCTCGTCATCGGTTAAGGCTTTTACGGTGTATGACTTTTCCATATTCAACAGCTCTAGCTCTATCCCCTCATAAGTATCCAATAAAACCCCTTGGGGCATGATCAGACTTACCCGAAACGAATAGCTGTTGATAATGGGTTCTTTGGCACATCCTGCCAATAAAACAATAACACATGTAAATAGTACGCTGTACCTCATTTTATATATTTTAATCAGATCTTACTGGTTTAGGTAGGTTAAGGAATTGACACTTTAAGTTCGGCTCCAAAATAGATGGCCGGATTACGTCTCAAATACTTATCGGTGCGGCTATATTGATACATAGGTCGATAATTGATAAAATTATTGGCATAAAAGCTCAACAAAGTGCCTCGTCCTAACTCCTTTGAAATACGCACGTTACATACGGGTAAAAAAGGCATACGCTCGGTTTTATAATATGCCGGGGATTTTACATTTACATAATTGTAGTAAAGCGGATCCTGCTCCATATCTTCTGTAAACGGGATTTTATCCTCCTCTTTTCCGAATAAATAAACCGGGGTTTGATTATACCTGGGATAGTAATATTTATTGTACCACAAAAAGTTAATACTAGTGGTAACAATTAACCTTAATCTTGTGGAGTGGGTTACCAGTCGCAAACGGGTATTCATCGATTCGTTGACTCTGCTTTCTCCCCCTGGATACACTGCCACATATTTAGATTGTCCGCTACCGAATTGAGCAGGCAGTTCGGCCATGGGTGCGGTGCTAAACACCTGTCGGTTCTTTTTCCAGGCACCGTTTACAGAAATGCGGGTATTCAACCCTTTTATTTTTTCGAAGTTAAGGGTGTATTCAAAGCCTTGTTTTTTTGTTTTTTTATTATTTATGGGCTGCGAGTAGGAAAGAATATACTCTTTTATTTGAAAGGGCAAATCGGCCAACACCGGTTTTTCATCTGTATTTACGCCTTGGGCATCGTATAGCTTATATTCTATAAATTGGTATTTATTGCCCATACCGAGCCCACTGGTTAGGCTTTCGTTGTAAACACTAAAGTTTGCGCTTATAATACCCATTTTTACTTCCAGCCCTATTTCTTTTTTTGTATTTTCGGATGGTTTAATTCCGGGGTTGGACGTGGGGAGTAGGCGTGTATCAAAAATCGTCATATTAGTTTGGGGGTTGCCCGTATAATGGTCCAAACTTACTAAATCGAAATAAGCCTTATCGGGATACAAATACATCAATGCGGGCGATTTATAATGCTTACCTATACCGGCGTTAAACGACAGGTGCTTAATAAAAGTATTACTTTTATTTATGAGCATATATTTAGCATTGGCACGAGGCTCCGTATACCACCCTATTCCACTTTCCACTACGCCCAAAGCCTGAAAATTGTTAAAACGGGCACCGGCTTGCAGGCTCAGCCGGGTTTGGCCTATGGCAAAGGATATGTTTTCTTCTAAAAACGCACTAAGCGTATTTTGCTTAGGTATGTTTTTAAATGATCGGGGACGGCTTATGTTATTAATTATAGTGGGTGGATTTTTAATGTCATAGATACGTCCGTCACCATTATTTCCGCTGCTTCGGTACTCGATCCCCGCAATAAAATTGTGCGTTCCCGCATTTCCTATCAGCGACGATTTGGAGGCATACACCTGTCCGTACAACGAAAAAGGAAGCCCTTTGATCGTAAGTTCCGTAAGGCTTTCTCCGGGTAAATATATCCCCTCATTTTCGCCCTCTTCTACTGCAAAAGAGAGCTTTTGCAGCTCTCCGGAACGATAGCTTTTCTGATAACTTTTTTGCTGTGCCACAGCTGCTGAAATACTATAGTGAAGGTTGGTCAGCCATGGCTTATTGAATGCCCATTTCCCCTGCACACCGGCTTGCAGTCCGCGGTCAACAGACTCATAAACCTCATTGGCCACCATAGCTTCAGGATCTGTTTTTTGATGGTCGACAGTACTATATAAATTTAGGCTGGCATTAAACGAGAGCGGCAGCGTGTTTTTAAAAAGTACCTCCGAAAAGGCTATTTGTCCTGTCACCCTATCGTAACTCTCGTATCGGCTCCTCAAATCTTTATGCGAACGGGTGTAATCGAGTCCTGTGTTTAAGGATCCTCCACTTGTGAGGATAAAGCCTTTGTTTATGGATACCATCTTAAGCTTGGGATCCGTTTTTAATTTGGCTTGCCAGGGGCTTCGTCCATTTTTGCTTTTTACCACTACGGCTCCCGATGTAAGGTCGCCATAAGTAACCGATGGTATTCCGGAAATCACCTCTACCGATTCAATTCGATCTGTAGATATACTCCTCAAATCCACACCATTACCAATTACTGTGGGGTATTTAAAAGTGCTGTATTCCGCTATCCCGGTTGAAAGTGTGTTTATTTGTGCTGTGCTGTATGTTTGCATGTTGGCACCGTTACTAATCGGCATCCCATCTATAAGTATGGCTGCGCCCACAGCAGAGCTCACATTGTCTCTTATATCGCGCAAACCGATATACTGAGGGTCAGACAAATCAGGATTTTGGACGGTTGCCCCTGGAACCAATTGCAGGATATCTTTTAACGACGCGGGCTGAACGTGCTCAATGGCTTGACTGCCGATAACGGTGCTGGAAGTTAATAAATTACCCTTGGTTTCTAACACCGTTATTTCGTCGATGCTGTAGGTACTGATTTTAAGACAAATAATCAGGGAGTCGGGGTTGAACCTATGAATGGTTTGTTGATACGGCACATAACCCAAACAATGGGTTTGGAGCGTGTGATTACCGGGTGGCAGGTTATTAAAAACAAACGCTCCCCGCTTGTTAGTGGTAGTCCAGCGGTCTGTTTCTATTAAACGTACCATCACATCGGGCAGGGGATGCTGGCTTGTACAATCGATCACCAAACCCGCAACGGAGGAGGACTGTGCAGTTAAATTATGTAATGCAGCAAACCATAAAATAAACAAAGGCAATATATAAACAGAGAATAGCTTCATATTGGATCCAAAAATAAAAATTAATGTATTGTTGCATAAATTAATGTATTACAAATCAAACTATTTGTACATAAAAACATAAATACCGTATTCAGATAGTGATCGTCTCTAAATTTTTACATAAAAGTATCAGCTTACAGATGCAGATTACACCATATATTTTCTTTTTTATCATCATTCTTTAATCTTTTCGTATTACCCTCTCGTATTCAACATCAACATTATTTGTGGGGTAATAAAATAGGAGTGCAAACAAGTTAACCAAGTCTTTTAAAATATGGTTAAGCAATCTATTCATGTAACCTTTAAATACCGTTTTACGCATTGCATAGGCCACTCCCAACGCGGTTAGAAGTACATATCCCAGCATTGGTAGGGCACACTTCAGAATCAGGGATAGCTGAACAGAGGTGATAAACAATATCAGCGTAGGATCGCTGGTTAGCATACGTTTAAGTACATATTTATTAAAAATATTATCACGGTACAGCACAACGCGCGGATATACTTGCGAACCATCGAAGATGGAACGCCACAAACGTTTTTTATCTTTATAATCGATGGTATGATGATTGGCCATGCGTTCTTTTTTACGGAGCAGGGGGATTCCTTTTTTAGCCAAACGGTATCCCAAATCCAGATCCTGGCCTTTTTTGTACTTATTACGCATTCCTCCAACACTTTCCCAATGGCTTCGTTTAATGGCGAACAATCCACCTGTGGTATATTGTATTGTATCTTTATCGCAATAAATTTTGCGATAAAAGTCTTTTCTTAAAAAATTGCCTTCGTTATCGTAATAATAGTTCATAAAATTACCCGAAACAAAGTCGTACTTCAAATTTCCATCGCTATCCAAAATCAAGTTCAGAAAATCGGGGTTGATTTCCATGTCGCCATCCAAAAATATCAGGTTTTGTCCCTGGGCTTCTTTAACCCCAATATTACGTGCAATAGCGGCATTGTAGGTTCCCGTAATCAAAAAACACTTCACCATCTCAAAGCTTTTGGCCACGTTTAAGCTATCGTCGGTCGATTGCGAATCAACGTAAATAATCTCCGCCTGTATTTGGCAAGCATCAATAGCTTTTACTGTGCTTTTTAAACAGAGTGGCAAGCGCCAGCCCTCGTTTCGTCCAATTATTATAAATGAAACCGACGGTGCAATAGCCATCGATTTGGTTGTTTTTCTGTCCTTGATATGATCTTTACCTGTATTATTTAACATGCCAATCACAGTTTAGAAACGAGGTTACGTTTTTTATAAAAAGCAACTACCGAGCGCAACAATTGAATTGTTATGGCGGGTATAAAAACCAGTTTTGGTGCATGCGATTTGTAGTAATGGTAGGTCATCTTTAAACTGGTTTGTGAATAGGGATTTAAAAACGACTTAAAAAAAGTACGGCTCGATTGCTTGATAAAGCTTTTTCCACCGCCGGTATCTTCAACAAACGAATGTACGATTACATCATAGGTAATCAGACAACGATATCCTGCCTTTTGTATCCGCAATGCCAAATCAAAATCGGATGCATACTGAACAAACTGCTCGTTATAGCCACCTACCTGTTTATAAATAGATACCGGAATAAGTGTTCCTCTGCCGTTTAAACATTTGGTAGGATGCAGACCGCTAAGGCCTTCGGGCAAAGGAGTAAAAGCCTTGTGATATTTTATTTCCTTGGCTTTCCACCAGGCGATATCTTTTATGCCCGAAAAAAAGATGTATTCTTGCTGCTTTTTTATCAGGTTTAGAGTACCAATCGCGGCATCCGGATTCTGCTTATGCAGCTCTACCATACGTTGCACCAGCGTTGGTTCAAAAAGCGTATCATCGTTTAGCGTAAGTAAGAGCTCTGCTCCATTGTTAATAGCTGTTTTACATCCCTCGTTCATCGATTTTGTCCACCACCAGTTTCCCGTACCCTTAACTAAATTGACTTCCGGAAAGTGCTTTTGAACATATGCTGATGTACCGTCGGTAGAACCATCGTCTACCAATACAACAGACATATTATTATAGGTTTGCTTTTGAAGCTGCTGGAGGCATTGCACGGTATATGCCTTTCGGTTAAAAACAGCTATTACAACAAATATTTTCATTTTTATGACTCAAATTAGAAACTAAATAATTACTCCAAAATACCCATAACTCATTACACCCCGGGTTATAATTCAATAATATCAGCCCTATGGATGTTAAGCTGTCCCGGAGGGTTTTCTTCATTTATTTCATTGCACCTTACACTCTTTGCACTCCGTTTGGGATACAATGTGCTCAGCATAGTTAGTGACAGGAAAAGCACTTTGGTAAAATAAATCTGCGAGAAACCAATCAACCATATCGTTAGTAAGGCAAAAAGGGCCATTTTTTTGTTTACGCCGTGTGCGATGCACAATCTATAAAAGCTTAAATACACAAGGTAAAAATACAAAACAAAAGCCAGCCCCCCATACATCACCAATTGGTTGCTCACCCCGTTATTGCGATGCATAGCACGTGCATCTGTTTGATCTTCGTATCGGGTATTTTGTGACCTTCCCATACCAAAAAAAGGATGTTTTGAAAAATCCTTAAGGTCAATCATGGCACTTTTAAACCGTGTATTGTAGGTTTGATCGGTATAACTCATTTTGCTAATAATTTTATTGCCCATAAAATCGAAGCTTACAAAAGCCACTACCCCAAGTAAAAATACCACCGGTAGTAAGATGTACTTTGTGCCGCGGTCGCGATTCAGCATCAGGTAAAAAACAATAACACATCCCATCACGAGCAACCCAGACGTGGAAAAAGTGGATACCACCCCAAGCATAAGAATCCTGTTTTTTTTGTTGTTTAACCTTCCCGTGATGATAATATTGAAAAGCAATGCTATCATCAGAAAACCAGAAAAGGCACCCGGCTCCCAAAAAGGTCCCGAGTTACGCTTGAGCCACAGCAATCCCTCGCCTTGCGGATTAAAAGTGTATAAAATAATGTCTGGCCATTTTTTATAGCCGTCATCTTCAATCAGGGGATTGGTAAATAATGGTGCTACGGTGTTTTCCATAAAACGCTCCAAAGCTCCGTTATACGAGAGTAAGTAGAAAAAAAGACTTGTGTAAACCGAAAAAATCAGGATGTTTATATAATACTGAGGCGTTTTTTTACCTACTGCTTTAATGGTGAGGTAAGCAAACAACAAACGGGCGTGTAATCCCAGAAATGTTTTAGCAGGCAGGTCATAAAACTTTAGCATCTGGCCCATCTGAATTATGAGCACCACCACTAAATAGTATATGAAAAAACGATCCACTCTTTGCTTACGTATAACAAATACTACAGCCGGAAACAGCAAAAAAACAATCATCATAGCAATATGCGCCCTATAAAAAAATGGCACACCCGAAAAGGCTATGAGCAAATAAACAAGCAGGTAATTTGTTATTTTACTTAGGTTCAGCATTTTTTATTTAGTTGTTTTACGTAAGGTGTTTGTCAGTGAACAGTTATCAGTGAACAGTTATCAGTTATCAGTGAACAGTTGTAGCAAAGCGCTCCCGAAGTGATATATTTAAAAAGCATCGGGATTTCGTTGTACTCAACATCCCGCCTCCTTAATTATCTTACTTTTTGACAGGAAAACAGCGAACAGTTAGTAGTTGTGCATGTACCGACCTTCCGCCTACCGAAATACCACCACTCCCCTTCTAACCTTTCAACTTGCAACTTTTTAACTCTCACCGCATAGCGTTTTATACAACTGCACATATTTTTTCGACACATCTTGTATATTGAACCTTTCCTTAATCGATTGCTGTGCATATTGCGACAGGTTTTTGTTATGTTCAGTATCGCAACAAAATTTAATTCCCCCAGCCAAATCGTCAACATCCTTCTCTTTTGCTAAATAACCATTTTTACGGTGAATGATCATATCTCCATTGCCACCAATGTTAAAAGCTACTACCGGCGTGGCACAGGCCAAACTCTCCATGATCAGATTTGAGAGATTTTCCTGCAACGAAGGCACTACCGACACATCCGTTGCCGAGATGTACTCAATCAAAAGGCTATCATCGTTTATCTCACCTAAAAAATGGGTCTTTAAACCGCTGACTGAATTTTCGTTACTTTTTTCGCCTATAACCACCAATTCATATTCATCAGGGTTACATTGTTCCAAAGCCCTACTTATGTATTTATAGCCTTTTCGCGGTTCGGATAATACACCTACCGCAGCAAACAAAATGAGTTTTTTATCCCGGGGTAAGGCCAGTTTTTCTCTACATACTTTACGGTTGCGAGGACTAAACTGACTGATATTTATACCATTGGGCAAATTAATCACCCGATGCCCTTGCGTTATAGCACTTTTTGCAGCACAATCCCTCATCCAGGTACTAAGACCAACAAAGGTAAGCTTGTCCACTGTATTCAAAACTTCCTTTTTATGCTTCAAATGCCTTAAGCTGAGCCCCTGCTCCCCATCTTTTTTTAAAACAGGACAAAGACCACATGCGTCAATATACCGCCCACATTCTTCATCATAATGGCATCCTCCTGTAAACCACCACATATCATGTAATGATATAACCACCGGTATCTTTATGCCTCGCAGCGTATTTAAATCCATAAAACCCCTGTTTGTCCAATGCAGATGAATCAGGTCAGGCTTTTCTTTTTCTATTTTTTTACGTAGCGAATGTGCAGGAGCCCCCAACGAAAACATATGCATTGCACCGCCGGCAAAAAACTTTATTTTAAGCTTTTCGAGCTTCACAAATACCTTGGTCCATTTTTTATTGAGCCTACCCGGATATACATCCAGCACGGATGCATCGTTAGTTCGTTTAGCACCTACCCACATCTGACAATCTATTCCGGCATCTCGCAAACCCATATGTAAACGATACGCTGCCCGTCCGGCCCCAAAAAAATCTTTTCCGCAAAGCTGAAGTATTTTCATCTCATCCTAATTATTTGCTCATATATGGCCCCTACCCATCGGGGTTCATTTAATAGGTAAAAACCTATTCCATTTTGTTTTTACTGATTACTTTACTAAACTCAGGATATACACCGGATCTAAATTTGAATATATTTTATCAGCGCATCCATATTTCTGTTTATGTCAAATTTCTCCTTAAAATAATCCATTCCTTTTTGCAGTGTATCGTCCATTGTCTTACCATTGATAAAACTACGCAGTTTATCTGTCATTTTATTCATATCTCCATTAAAACAGTATCCCGCTTTAATACCGGAAAAAACAAAATCCGTATCCACGTTAAGGCTCAATACCAGGGTATTAAAATACCAGCTTTGTATAAAGGTGTTGGGCATCCCCTCATACAAGCTGGTATTAACATATATTTTGGCCTTAGCAAACCAATTATTGGCCTCGGCATACGGCACAGGGCCAAGCACGCTTAGGTTACCCGGAACAGATGCCCTATCCACCTCCTCACAAGCAGATCCCATCATAACAAAATGCCAGTTTTTTAAGCCATTAAATTTTTGGGCCAGTTCCACAAATAAGTTTGCTTGCTTGGCCGGATTTTTATTGCCCACCCAAAGCACCACATTTTTTTTATCCTTACGCGTACTATGGCCAGGTATAAATGAATTAGGAATCAACAAGCCCTCTATCCCAAAATTATTTTTATACGTTTGTTGTTGATATTGATTTTGACATACCACATAGGAAACTCTTTTTTTACACCATTCTAACATACGATCCAAAATAAAATAGTCGGTCTTCCTGATCCATTTTTTTATTTTGCTTTTATATGTCAAGTAATTCAAATCGGTGCTATACTTGTTTCTATGGCTATCGGTATCCATTGCCAAGGCATATACCATTTTACGCTTATTTTTTTTTGCATAAAAATAGGTAGATGCAGTAAGGGCAAAGTCGGTACGCTGGTAATAATAACTGGAATTGGTGTTTTTTAACACCCTTAACACCTCAAAAAACTCCAGACTCCTAATGCTTCTTTTTCGGTAATAATGGTATCGTATGTTTTTATTAAAATAAGGTGAAGCTTTTATCTGCTCTTCTTTACCCTTTCCTGCGCACAGCACTTCTACTTTCCATCCACGCTGCAAAAAAGCTTGTGTAAGGTAATGCACCTGTATTTCGGCACCTCCGGTACTAAAGGTAACAAAGTGAGGTATTACAAAACATATACTTTTTTGATGTGGGGTCATGTAACCATATTTTGTTGATACTACTGTAGCTATTTAGGATTGTTGTAGGCATTATAGTAATCGTAACGATATTTTTTACCCTCCAGTTTACTAGCGTTAAGTACTAAACCGATATTTTTGAATCCTTTTTGTTTTACTTCACTGATTACGTTACCCAGCACCTTTTGGTTGGTAAACTTTTCGCGCACCACAAACAAGTTCACATCGGCATAATTCATTAACATATAGCCATCGCTTAAAACACCTATGGGGGGTGTATCCACAATAATACAATCGTAAGTAGTTTTTAAACTATCAAATAGCTCCCCGGTCAAGCCACTTCCAATGAGTTCTAAAGGATTGGGTGGTACAAGTCCGGGAGCAATAAAATGCAAGTTCTCAATACCTGTATTGTACACAATATCCTCCAATGACTTATCCTTGAGATAATAGGAACTCAGGCCTATCTTTGCATTGTGCTTAAAACCCTGGAATTGTCCTGATTTTCGTAAATCGAAGCCTATTACCACTGTTTTTTTGCCCAGGTTGGCCATGGACACCGCGAGGTTATTGGCCACAAAGCTTTTGCCCTCACCGGCAATGCACGAAGTAAGCAAAATGGTTTGGTGTTTTCCTGCCTCATTAAAAAAAGACAAATTGGTACGAATGGATCTAAATGTTTCGGCAATGATAGATGTGGGATTGTCGTGCACCACAAGATTACTCTCTTTTTCGTGGCTCTTTACCACGGATCCAACAAAGGGTGTGTCGCTAAAATGCTCCGTCAGCTCCTGCTCGCTTTTTACCCTATCGTCGGCTACATTACTTATTACAAGTACAATGGCCGGGATAAACAGACCCAAAAACAAGGCCAACAGAAAATGTATTTTCGGATTTGGGAATACTTTTTCGAGTACCCTTGCCGGTTCCACAATTTCGTGTTCGGGCAAATTACCCGCCTTAGCTATTTGCGCTTCGGCACGTTTTTCGAGCAGGAAAGTATAGATGGCATCGTTTAATTTAAACTTCCGTTCCATACCCACCAAGGTACGTTCGGTTTTTGGAAGCGACTCCACTTGCTTTTCTAACTGCCTTATCTGATCCTGAAATTTTTCCACCTCGCGCTTCAAGGATTCTTTCGAAAAGGATATATTATCAATAATACTATTGCGCAGATTTTCGATTTTTATTTGCAGGTTCTCAAAAAATGGTCCTTTTTGTTGATTTCGGGATATTAAATCGTTGCGCTGGTTGGACAGTATCAATAAGTCTCGGATAAATTCGTTGATGGTTGCATTGTTAAGCCCTATGGATGAAGGCACAACAATTTTGCTGTAATCATCGCCTTCTTTAAAATAATCGTCCAGGTACTCGTAATAATTATATGCCCTTTCGGTAGTGCTCTTTTGTATTTCGAGTTGCTGCAGGCGCTCTAAAATACGCATGGCCTTAGTGTTGATATCCATTACCTGATTGGTCGATCTGAATTCTTCGAGGTTACTTTCGGCAAAACTTAGCGAATCGGATATTTCGTCTAACTGCCCATTGATAAAAGCGATGGTGTTAGAGGCCAAATGATTTTTACGTTCCAGGTTCTTTTTTAAATACAGATCCATGAGCGCTTTCATAAAATCGACACCTTTGGCTGCCGATTCTAATTTTAAGGATAACTGTACCACACTCACCTCGGCATTTACCGGGTTAACTTTTAAATTAGATTGATACTGACGCACCAATTTTTCCCTATCCAAAAATTTAAACGAATACCTATTGCCTGCGATTTCCTTTATATTAACCTCGGGGTTCAAGTAAATTTTAAAATGGTAATCATCGCCTTTGATTACTGCGGACTGAAAAAACTCCTTTTCAAGTTCAAACTCCTTTGTACTTGGTTTACCGGTGCCCAGCGAATAATTAAATGTTTTATAATCCTTGCTTTTAGCTGATAGCGTAAATTTACCATCTTCTTTAAAAACCACATCAAAATAAGTATCCACAATCTGGTTATGCATCGAATCGATAAGCACCAGAAAGGGTGCATCTCTGTAGATCTCGTGCCGCATAAAATTACCAACCGCATAATATTCTGTTTCTAACTCAAGCGCCGTAATGGTTTGACGAATAAGTGGCGAGGAATTGAGGATAAGCATTTCATTTTTAAAGTTGCTTTTTTGGTCGAACATGCTAAAACTTTGTATAAACTCCGCTGCTTTTTGTCCGCCCAAGCGCTTATCGTCCTTAATATAAATGCTCGACGACACTAAATATTTTGGTTTTAGCACTTTTAAAGATGCCATTGCCAGTGCACACAAGAGGAGTAGTGATACCGCAAACCATATCCAGTTTTTAAGCAGATGTTTAAACACCTTTCTTATATCCACGTAATTGTCTTGATCTACCTTGTTTTTTATGCTCATTTCTCTACATAATTTGCCACCAGAATTATGGTAGTTATTGAACTTAACAATATAGACCAGGGAAAGGCCTGAAAACCCCATTGACGTTTTTTCAATGGCTCAACGTAGAGCACATCATCAGCTTGAATATACAATTCGCTTTCGCCCAAAAGAGCCAACTCTGTTAAGTTGATTCGTTTTCTGATTACCTCATTGTTTACATCCCTGACAATAACCACCTCCTTGCGGTTGCCGTATTCCGATATATCACCGGCCAGGCCTAGTGCCTGAAAAATATTCAGGTATTCAGCTGCATAAAAATATCGTCCGGGACGGTTAACACTTCCCAAAACCGTAACACTTTTATTAACAAACGTTACTTTTACCGAGGGGGTGTTAAGGTAATCTTCCAACTCCTTCCGTATTTTTTCGGCGGCCTGATTGGTAGTTAAGCCCAATACATTTGTTTCGCCAACTATAGGTAACTTCACCTCCCCGTTTTTGTTTACCGTATAGGAAACCATTGCCAAATCGGCCTCCGAGCGTCCTCCCCCATAGCGATTTGGATCGTTGCTCATAAAGTTGATGTTGCCATCGTCGAAGCTGGATACCTGGATATATATTTGATCAAATACTTGTATGGTATTTTCCGTTTTAATATTGGTAAAACTTTTCTCTCCCCACTCTTTTTTTGCATCCTGCAGGTAAATGCTCTCTTTTTGTGAAACACAGCCGACAATCAATAACATGGCAAGTGCAAACAAGGAAATATTCCTCATAGCGTTATCCTTTTGATTTAAATTAGTTGTTGAAAATATTTAATCTTTCTCAATTATTATGTTTTTTTTTACGAAAGTTACATTTTCCGTTACAAAATCTGTAACTAAAAAAATATTCCGGAAGAAACCGCTATTATGCATTACCCACAAAATTGTGTTTTGGCGGTGTATTTGCCAATAAATAAATCCCATCTGTACAACTTTATTCTCTAAAGCAGGTGGAGTATTGTTTGTAGCAAAATAGGTATAGAAGAGTGGCTTATCGTAACAATTAAATATAGAAGTACTATTTTAGGATTGTTCGGCACAACATTGCTGAAGAACTCTATATTAACTTGATGCTACGCATACATAGGTATTGTGGAAGCAAGAATACAGGAAAATCAAGAGGTTACAGAATAGTATTATTACGTAATTTACGGATTAGCATCCAAGGGCTTTCTGAATCAAAAGCAATGGCCGGTGGCGCGACAGCCAATAATTTAACTACAAAACAATCCTTTGATAATGGTTTGGCTTTGGGTATAACATTGGGAATTTAAACCTCAACTGCTACAGTTCAGAAATAATTAATTCTATCCACGTAAAACTCCCTTTACAAGCACTTCTTGGTTTCAAAAGAATTATAAGCGCTAAATTATTCAATAAAAACACTTCGTTCTTATCGTTCATGTAGCAAGCCTGCCTGATACTATTGAATACGGTTATCGGAAAACACGGCGATTGCTACGTACTCAAAATATCTGAAAAATCACCAGCCCATAAATTAAAAAACGTACATATCTAAAAAGCGACCAAAGTAAATACTGCTTAAAGTTGTACCTAACAAGTCCTGATGCCATGCTTACCATGGAGTGAGGTATAGGCGAAACAGCGCCAAGAACGACAAAGAATCCGCCCCATTTTTTTAGATTTTCGATATGATTGGCCACTTTATTTTGGATATAATTGCGTAGGAATGGCAACATAAACAAACGATTACCTATAAAATAGGAGGCCACACCACCGAGGTACGACATGCTGGCCAGCAAGAACAAAAACAACCAGGGAGCCGATGATTTAGACGCCCACGCAATAAACACCTCCGGGGGTATCAATCCCAAAATCGTTTCCGACAAAAAGAAAAATGAATAAACTATCCGTGGAGAGTATGTATCGACAAAATTGTTTAATAGGACGTTAAAATCGAGCAAAAAATATTCCAGCCCCAACAATACCAGCACAAAAGCAATGATACCTATACCACCTCTTATGGCAGTGTTTTTTAAGAAAGAATAAAATTTGGTAATCTTGTAATATCTATTTAACAATACCATCCGTCGCATAGAAACCGCAATGGTAACGGGCTGCTTATTTTGCTGCATTCTGAAAAATTAACGATAATATAAATCGGATACTTGATGGCAGTGGCACTACGGTAGTTCTGTTATCCGCTTGCGAAGATAAAAACAAAATGATTGATGTGAACTGCCGCAAAATGTTTTAACTATATTTAACGCTAATGCCAATCCTTCTCTAATCCTTCCAGAAGTAGGGCGAAAAAAGAAGTATAACAGTAAATATCTCCAAACGACCTAAAAGCATTAAAAAGCTAAGAAACCACTTGCCGGAATCCGGTATATGCGAAAAAGTAGCTGCCGGCCCCACCTCGCCTAAGCCCGGCCCTATGTTACCAATGCAAGTAGCCACAGCACCAATAGATGTATCTAAATCGTATCCCATAAACGACATGATGACCATACTTACACCAACAATTAACATATAGATAACAATAAACGCCAGCACATTGGTAATTACGGTTGGCGACACAGATTTAGAATTAAAACGAACCGGAATAACGGCATTGGGATGAATAAGGCGTTTTAGCTCAAAATAGGCATTTTTCAGCAGCAATACGATACGCACCACTTTAATGCCACCTCCGGTAGATCCTGCGCTGCCTCCAATAAACATAAGCATAAACATGATAATACTTAACGTTGGAAACCAAACTAAATAATCGGCCGTAGCATATCCTGTGGTGGTGATCACCGAAACAACTTGAAAAAGGGCATCACGAAAGGCACGTTCCACCTGGGTTACATCGCCCGATATAAATAACACGGCTGCTACAAACAAGCTGACCACCAACACAAAGCCCAGGTAATATCTAAATTCTTCGTCGCGAAAAACTCTGCGTACCCTTCCGTGCAACAAGCTGTACGACAATGTAAAGTTGATACCTGCCACAAACATAAACAAGATGATGACATACTGTATGTAGGCCGAGTCATAGAAGGCTATACTATCCTGTTTAGTGGAATATCCACCCGTTGCCATTGTAGTAAAAGAATGGCAAACAGCATCAAACAAAGACATACCTCCTGCCCAAAGCAGCAGTGTTTCTATAACGGTGTATATTACGTAGATACCCCAAAGACGCTTGGCTGTATCGGCTATTCGCGGACTTAGCTTTTCTGCTACCGGACCGGGCACTTCGGCCACATACAATTGCATTCCGCCAACACCCAAAAAAGGCAATATGGCCAATGAAAACACAATGATACCCATACCACCCAGCCATTGTATTAGGCTGCGCCAAAATAAAATGCCATGTGGCAAGGCTTCAATATCGTTAAGAATGGTTGAACCGGTGGTGGTAAAGCCCGACATTGTTTCGAAAAAAGCATCGGTGAACGACGGGATGGCTCCGCTTAGATAAAAAGGCAACAGGCCAAAAAATGAGAACACCACCCAAACCATGGATACGATGATATAGCCCTCTTTTTTGCCCATATTCCTTTCTGCCTTATAATTGCTTGCACTCAACACACCCCCAATTATAAAACATATCAATGCCGATATCAAAAAATAAGGCAGGTCGTATTCGCCATACATTAAAGCCACCGCTGCCGACAATAACATAAAGACTCCCTCAACTACCAAAAGCAGACCCATTATAAACAGGATCATTCGACCATTCAACATACCAAAATAATTTTTTATTGCAGCAAATAAGGCTGCAAACCAAATGGGTTATTTGATATTTACCCTAAGCATTTATAAAAACATTTTTTCTATTTTCCGGATACCGGAAGGTAAAGCGAACACCACTACCTTATCGTTGGCTTGTATTTGCGTATCACCCGTGGCAATTATGGCTTTACCGTTACGGATAATGCCACCTACATTCACATCTCTGGGAAGTTTCATCCTGCTCAGGGGATTTTTTGTAATTTTTGAATTCTCACCGGCCACCAGTTCCAGTACCTCGGCATCAGAAGCTATCAGGCATTTAACTTCGGAAACTCTTGCTTTAACGGTGTAGCGATAAATATAACTGGCTGCAATAAGTTTTTTATTAATAAGTGTGCCGATACCGATATTCTCGGCCAGTGCAATGTAATCCATATTTTCCACTTCGGCTACAGTTTTTTTGACACCCATTTTTTTTGCCAACTGGCACGCCAATATATTCACTTCCGAATTGGATGTTACTGCCACAAAAGCATCCATCTTTTTTAACCCCTCATCCTTAAGGAGTTCCAGATTACGACCGTCGCCGCTTATAACCAGCGTATGTTCCAATTCGTTGGCCAAACGGGTACTTTTTTCGCGGTCTATCTCTATCATTTTTACATTATAGCGCACACCCAGACGTTCAGCCAGTTTTTTACCAATCCGGCTACCGCCCAGTATCATTACATTTTTAACGTCAAACTTTTGCTTACCGGTATCGCGCAGCACCTTGGCCGTTTCTTTTGGTGTAGTAAGGATGTAAACCAAATCGTTATGCCGGAAGCGCTCGTTACCATGCGGTATTATGGTTTGCCCGTCGCGGATGATGGCGACCGTATTATACAACTTACCATCATGCCTTTCGTCTACCTCGGCCAAGGTAAGGTTAATTATAGGTGCATTATCTCTTATTTTTATAGCATAGAGGATAAGTTTACCGTCAGAGAACTCTATTTGCTGGCGGATGCCCACTCTTTTTAAGGAGGTGGCTATTTCTTTGGCCGCTAATTGTTCCGGATAAATAAGCTCATCTACCCCCAGCTGTTTAAAAAACTCCTTGTTTTCGGGCAGCAAATACTCATAGTTATTGATGCGTGCGATAGTCACTTTGGCCCCCAGCTTTGTGGCTAGTATGGCCGACATCAAACTTAGCTCCTCGTAGGGCGGCACGGCAATAAACAAATCACAATCTCCTGCGTTGGCCTGCTTTAAATCCTTGATAGAAGAAACCGATCCTACAATAGTAAGCAAATCAAAATGAGCGTCAATTTGCTTGAGTTTTTCTTCATCATCATCAATCAACACAACATCATGATTGGCATGGCACATCATTTTAGCAACGTGCGTCCCCACCTCTCCTGCACCCGCAATAATAATTTTCATTTATCTATTTTATTTAATCACCTACCAAAACTAATTTTTGCAACGTGGCAAAATTATAAGATTAAACGGAAAAGCATCTATCATTCTCATTAATTTATCAACACAAAGGCACCATGTAAAGATACAAAATGCGGATTTAGCCCGCTATTTTTGAGCTGCCTTTGATAATACCTGCATTGCGCGGGAGAAAAAGAAGAGTCGAAAACCAACTTTTGCCTCTTCATCTTTTTTAATAATTCTTTAATTTGATACGATGGGATTTTAGAGGTTAACACAATGACGTCCGTTTTATTTAATAATGAGGGCTGCAAATCAGCATCGCCATTCACCACCATCATATTGTAGTGGCTACCTGCAACCGGACAAAGCACAACGGAATCCATGGTATGTTGACGAAACACCTTAAGCTCTCGGTTTAAAACAAAAGGCTTTAACGCATAACTGTACTCTTTGGTATCTAAGGGCTGGTTTACCCAACAATCCCCGGTAATGCCATCACTACGCATCACCGCCGTTTTTCCGTTTATTTGATGCACCACCAAATATTGCTGATGGTATTTGTGGTAACTTGATGCTAAAACACTAAACATGCTGAAGCACAGCAAAAACAAAGTATAAATCAAATATCTGCCTGCCTTACGTTGTTGCCATATTACATAAAGCACCAGCGTGGCGTACAATAAAACAACTTGGTAAAATGACAATTGCAAGCCCACAAAAGTGGCATTAGGGAGACTACCAACCCACTGGGTAACTTCCATTAAATAATTTACCATGGCAGTAAGCGGTTCTACAATCAATTGTACTACAATAAAAGAGTAGGGTAATAAAACCACCAACAACGCTCCTGTCAATACCAAAGGCAATACAGGTATAACTAAAAAGTTGGAGACAACAAACCAGGTAGGAAAAAATCCAAACAAATAGATGGCTAAGGGGGCCGTACCTATTTGGGCCGAAAGTGATACCGAAAACAAGCCCCACAAGTATTTTGCCCACGGCGAACTAAAATACAGACCCGCGCTTATTTTGGGGTAAAAATATACGATAGATGCTACGGCCAGAAAGCTCAGCCAAAAACCTGCATGCAATGCTGTATCCGGGTTTATAATTAAAATTATAAATGCAGCTATTGCCATGGAATGGTAAATGTTGTACCGATGGCTAATGAATTTAGATATTACAAATATACTGAACATTAATGTGGCTCTGAATACCGAAGGCGACATGCCGGCTATGGCCGCATAAAACCACAAACCAATTATTACTATGCTTACTTTAACCATAGATAATGCGCCTTTGCCGATACGCCCCATAAAAAATGTAAGCATCAGATAAATTATGCCTACGTGAAGCCCCGAGACCGATAAAATGTGAATAGCGCCTGCATTTGAAAAATAGGTCTTTGTTTGATGATCCAACATGGATTTATCGCCTAACACCAAAGCCGATACAATGCCAAATTGCGCTTTACCCAATTTTAAACGTTTTAATTTCCTATCGGCTTTTTCGCGGGTCAGATAAAAGAAACGGCTTAATGTTTTCACCGACCCCATCCTTTGCAATTGACTGGCATGCAGATAAAACTGCCCTTCTATTCCTTTATTATGCATATAGTCGGCATACTCAAACGCAAAGGGATTTCCGGTGCGTTGCAACGGGGATAGTCGACCTTCAAATGCCAACTTATCACCCGGAAGTAAACCTGTTTCGCCATCGTTGTTGCGTACGTACAACAAGGCACTAAAATAACAGTTTAGCACAGTATCTGCAGGCATGCACTTTACAATAACACTTTGCTTGTCCTCTGCATCTTTAAGCACCTTTTTTACCACGGCACAATACACATGCCTGCTGTTTGTTAGCGAAGCATCAAAAATATAATGAGGACGATTGACCATACCCAAAGCAAACAACATGAGCGTTAGAACCGCGCCAACCGTCCATTGCCTGGCAAAGCCCATTCTTGCCGAATAATAAATAAACACTAGACCCAACAAGGCCAATACGAACACAATTACATAGTATAAAGCAGGGATATGAACGTACGAAGAGAAGATGCGCCCAGCCAACAAGGCAAAAAGCAGACGCACAAAGGGTATGGCACTGTAGTTAATGGATTTCATGCCTAAACTTTAGCTGACTAAACCAACTCAAGTTAACAAAATCCTAATTAAAGTTCAAAAAATAAGTATGGAAAAGACAAACGAACCACTACATAGATAGATGGCATGGATTAATTTTGCTCAAAAAATTCTTTGATGGCACCCAGATAATAATTGGTCCATCCTTCGCTTATTTCATTATAGTCTGCCTCCGGAATATTAGTATGCAACAACTCCACCTGGCAGCGGTTAGTTTCTTCAAAAATTTTAATAGTAACGATGGATGCTTCCTCTTGCTCGCCAAAATACCATTGTTGCACCACTTTCTTATTTTCTTCAAACTCCAAATTTTTACCTGCGATGTCGCCATCCCATAACGAAAACTCCGAGCCAGGCGCCGTGCTCATCTCGGCCTTATAACCCGACCACAACTCAATGGTGAAAGGATTGGTAAGTGCCGCATAAATATCCTGGGCTTCGGCTTTTATTTTCATTCGGGTTTTAAAGTCTTTAACACTCATTGTTGGTCGATTTTAATATTAGTAAAAATGCTGTTCGCCAAGATGGGATTCAACCGGTGCAAATATAGCATCAACAAAAAATTGCACAGGCGATTTCACAAGATTATTATTTGAAGCCAAAAAAAATACCACCATAAGTATAAATTCAGCCATGGTGGTATTCACTTGTTAATAGTTCAGAGAAAATGACTTTTTACTTTATCCCCAATTTCTTTTTCAAATCTTTGGGTAAGCTGTGCTTGTTAATCATTATATTCATGGTTTTTAGCAGCACAAAGGGCTCCGAGGCATAAAAATATCCATCGTAAATATTATTGGTGTCCCAGGAGTTTTTCACTTTATAATAAATCTTACCTTCCTGATCTTTTACCATTCCGGTAATGTGCATACCGTGGTCATCGGTAGTTAAATAGTTATCGAACTGTTTCTGGCGCATTTCAGCTGTTATTACTTTTTCTTTTACCGGTCCGTTAAAGCTGTACATCCTTCTATCTCTTTCGGCTTTACTCATGGCTTCCCATTTTTCTCGTTCCGAACCGTCCATTTCTTCAATATCGTTTTCAGGAACAATGGCTACCCCTTTCCGAAAAGAAAAGCCTTTTTCGCTAACATCCGATGCCCAGCCAAAAGTGTGGCCTTGCTTCAGTGTGCTGTGCATAATCTCTTTTAAATCGTTAAGTGTTACATTATACACTTCGCCCCACACCCAGTTATCGGGCACTTCAAAAACGAATTTAGTATAATAAGGATGATGTGTAAATGAGCTTACGATTATATAATCATCGGCATCCAGGCCGGTTACATCTTTGGCAAAGGATTTTGGTGTGTATTGCTTTCCTTCGTAACTAAAGGTTTGAGGATATTCGCCCAAATATGCATCCAATATTCCGTTAAAACCTTTGTGCCATGCCAACGATAGCTTCTTATTTTTATTCTCGATAACGGCGTCAACATACGCTTTTAAAACATTATCCAATTCACCATGCACATGATTTGTTTCACCATATTTTAGTCCGCTATAGGCTTGCTCGGGCACAAAACCATAGTTACGCAAAGTATACAGCACATCTTCAAATGAGCCTCCGCCGGCAAAATTCAGATGGCCGTGCAAACGAACATATTTGGTGGCCTTATCCGAGTAGCAGTTACGCACCACAAACATTTCGGACAAATCCAAAGCGCCCTTGCCATTTTTTAACGCTTCGGACTCTAGAAACGAAAGTCCTGCATAACTCCAACAAGTACCCGAACGGTATTGATTTTTCACTGAGGTGGCATCCCAGTCGTAAATTGTTTCAAACTTAAAACCTTCGGTTTCTATCTTTTCTTCCTGCGCATTTACCTGGCTCAATCCAAGCATAGCGCCCAAAACAAGGCCTACAATTCTTAAATCCTTCATATGAAAAAACATATTTTAAATTGATAATACACTGATATAACACTACACCTAACCAGTTTAATAACTCGTGTTGGTGGGTAAAAAAACCTTCTGCAAAGAAAGTCAATTATGTTTTGTTTTTCAATGATATTCTTCAGCAATCATTTTTCTTACTTCGTAACGTTTTACTTTTCCGCTATCTGTAAGCGGAAATTGCGCGATGCGTAGGATAGCTTTGGGTATTTCATAGGGCGATAGGCAAGCCGATAAGTCACTCAAACTAAGATTGCCCTGACTATATTCCTGAAGCACCACCACCACTTTCTCGCCCAATTTTTCATCGGGCACAGCCGAAATCAGAAAGGGCACTTTAAGCACGTCGCTCAGTTTGCGTTCTACCTCTTCAGGGATTATTTTTACACCGCCAGAGTTTATTACATTATCGTAACGTCCAAGAAAAAAAAATTCACAATCATCCCTTAGTTCCACAATATCATTGGTAACGATAGGATGATCGGTAATATCGGGTGCTGTTATTATTAAACATCCTCTATTGTCGATTGCAAAAGTTACATTGGGCATGGCTTTAAACGGGGTACTCTCCTCCCCTATCAATTTAACTGCTACATGCGATACTGTTTCTGTCATCCCATACGTTTCGAAAAAACGGGTAGGCAAACCATGCATTTTTTTTAACAATTCGGACGAGAGGACTCCCCCACCTATAATTACATTTTTAACCTTGTGCCCAAAATCGGGAAGGGAGTTAAAAACCTGCAAAGGTACCATGGCGGTGAAATCAATGGGTTCGTTTATCTGTTTCAAAGGGGCACCTGTGGGTTCGGCCAATAACAAGTTAAACCCGCCTACCATGGCACGGATCAACATCATCTTGCCGGCAATATAATTAGCCGATAAACATAAAAGCACCGTTTTACCCTCCGATAAATTAAAAAAATCGATCGTTTTTAGCGCCGAGGCTATCATGTATTTTTTCTGCAAGCGTATTTCCTTGGGTTTTCCTGTGGAACCCGAAGTATGTGCCGTAACAAAATCCTCAAACGAAAGCCATTCTATAATAAAACGGTAAACAGCTTGCTCCCATTCTGGAGTATTTGTTTTAGTCAATTCCTGTAAACAAAAAATACGCAACCCTTCACCATGCCGTTTTACACCATTCAATTTTATGCTATCGTATTTTCTCAAGGTATAGTTCCCCATGGCTGCTTTTTATTGTAGATAAGATGTCCGTTTTTAACTTCCAGGGGCGAAGCGATATTGTTGGCAAAAACCTGTCCGGTACCTAAACCCTGTGGTAAAGTATTATCTTGTATGGCCGTCCATTGGGCAATGGCGTTAAGACCTATATTGCCCTCCAATGCCGATGTAGCCCACCAGGCAATGCCAAGTTTATTAGCCGCTTGCACCCACTGGTCACAAGCTTTAAACCCACCTAACAATGAGGGTTTTAAAATGATATATGCAGGCTTAACCGTTGCGAGCAGTTCTTCTCTTTTATAACTATCGCTTATGCCGATGAGTTCCTCATCAAGAGCTATATCAACGGGAGATTCTGCACACAGCCCGGCCATCTTTTGCCACTGTCCGGCTTTTATGGGTTGCTCGATAGAGTGAATACCGAGCTTGGCCAGTTCGTTTAGTTTAGCCAATGCTTCACCTGAATTAAAGGCACCGTTGGCATCTACCCTTATTTCGAGTTGCGCAGAATTGTACGTTTTTCTGATTTCCCTGATCAGATTAATTTCCTGCTCAAAATCGATGGCACCAATCTTCATTTTAATACACTTAAATCCGCTATCGATCTTTTGCGCCAGCTGTTCTTTCATATAATCGACCTCACCCATCCAAATTAAACCATTGATAGGTATTGACTTTTTTCCTTCAACAAAATCGGACGCAAATATGGTTTTATGCCCACCGTTTTTTAAATCGAGCAGAGCCATTTCCAAGCCAAAGCGGATGGCCGGCCATGCCAATAGCTCATCCTCCATGTTGCTTCTATAATTGCTTGCATACCTGTTGATGTTGGCACAAAGCTCCCTAAGCTTATCTTCAAATCCAGGTTTATCGTCGATACTTAAATGGGGTAAGATGGAGCACTCACCCACACCTGAAACAGTGGGATTGCGCACATCCCAAACTTGAATATACCAACTGTTTTTTGTTGTGAGCACGCCGCGCGAAGTACCACCGGGGGTAATAAATTGTAGTGTGTGTTTTTTATAGCTGGCTTGAAGCATGGATGATTTTTAATTAAAAATTTAAAGTACAAAACAAAATACAAAGTATAGTTGAAAAAGAGGTACTACATACACATCAGGCATTATGCTTAGCTAATAACCTATCTACCTGTCGATCCATCAACCTTTTTTTAAATCATCAAGCCCACCCCAAACAGCAACACCATTATAAAAGTTGTCATGGCCAATTTTTTTAATTGTGGATAAAGTAAATAAGGTTCATTATTGTTAAAAACAACCCATAAATTTTTAGCTATTAATGGCACGGCCAATAAAAACAACCACTGCCATAAAGTTACAAACTGAAACAGACCGTAGGTTACCATAAACAAAAGCGCAGAAACGAGCAGTACCGTTTGATAGCGCTTGCCCCATGGGCTTCCATTTTTAACCACCAAAGTGTGTTTTCCGGATTTGGCATCGCTTTCAATGTCGCGCAGATTATTGAGGTTTAAAACACCTGTACTCAATAAACCTACTGCTGAAGCGGGAAGCAGCAGCCAGGGATCGATTGTTCCGGTATGCAAAAAATAGGTTCCCAACACGCCGGCCAAACCAAAAAACAGAAATACGAAAATATCGCCACGCCCACTGTAGCCATATGGATTTTTACCCACCGTATATTTTATTGCTGCCGCAATAGCCGCAAAACCCAACACCAGCAATCCCCAGGCTTTCAGGCTCAACAACTCCAGATTCCCAACAGCAATCAAAGCTATACCAGAAATCAGCGACAAAGCAGAAAATACGATCACGGTACGTTTCATTTCGCTAAGTGATATTTTTCCGGAGGCCACCATGCGTGCGGGTCCTATTCGCTCCACATTGTCGGCGCCCGAAACCGCATCGCCATAGTCGTTAGCCACGTTACTCAGTATTTGCAGCAAAACAGTAGTCACTGTTGCCAATATACCCACCGCCCAACTATACGAATGATGATAAGCTGCAATAAAATTTCCCATTAATATAGAGGAAAGTGCCAAAGGGAGCGTACGCAACCTGAAGGAAGATATATAAGATTTTATTTTTGACATGTATAGAACCCTATGGGCATTAAACAATTATTGGGATTAAGGTCAGGTATTTTGTACTGCATGCTAGGCAAAGATATAAAAGCCAACAAAGATGACAAAGATACACCCATCCAACGCTTCATGGTATTTTTTGCACTTTCCCGTCTAAACATCTATTTAATTGGGGCTTAGCAATCTTGCTTCTCCTTTCTCCCTTGCATGTAGATATCATTCTCCCCACTACACATTATCCCATTTAAACATGGCCTTCAGCCAATTCCCTCATGTAATTTATTGCTTCACCCAATCAATTCCCTTTTTTAGCCATTCCAGGGTGTTTTGTTCCGGCGAGTTTTCCTTGGGCTTAAAGTCGTATTCCCATTGAGCAATGGGTGGCATACTTACCAGGATAGATTCGGTGTTACCATTCGATTCCAGGCCAAATCGGGTGCCTCTATCGTATATTAAATTATACTCCACATAGCGACTTCTGCGCAAACATTGCCATTGTTTATTGGATTCATCAAAAGGCGTATCCCGCTTCTTGTCCATGATGGCACAATAAATTTGTGGGTAAGCTTTAGCCAGCTCAACGGTAAATTCTAAAATCTTCTGGAATGCCTCTTCTCCATCAGGTTCAATATGATCGAAAAAGATTCCTCCTACCCCACGGGTTTCGTTGCGGTGCTTTATATAGAAGTAATCATCCGCCCAATCTTTATACTGCGGATAATAATTTGTATCGTACTTGTCGCAGATGTTTTGCAGGGTTTGATGAAACCATGCGGCCTCTGCTGTATCCACGTAATGAGGAGTCAGGTCTATTCCCCCACCAAACCATCTTACTCCATTGTTGAGCTCAAAAAAGCGCACATTCATATGTATGATGGGCATAAAGGGATTAAAGGGATGAATAATAGAAGATATACCCGTGGCCGAATACCTGTTGGCCTTATGTCCCAGCAAGCACTCCATCTTATCTGTAAAGTCTGCCTCAACATGCGAAAAATTAAGACCGGCTTTCTCTATCACATTGCCGTGGCGCATCACACAGGTTAAACCCGAGCCTATATCTTTGGCCCAGGGAATTTGGGCGAACTTTGCTTTTCCGTCGCATTGTTCTAATTGTCGGCACATTTCCTGTTGTAATTTCTGGTATATCGAAGCTATTTTTTCCGTGTGTTGCAACATAAGTTTACATTAAGATTAGAGCGGTTAGAGGTTAGAGGTTAGAGAGATATGACCTTAGTGCATAGGTGCTCGCCATGAACTAACTGTTAAGCACCATCTGCCACCTTTTTCTTTTTGGGTATAAATCGGCCAAAGCTCTTTTTCTGAAAATTATAAAAAAAAGTAAACTGACCCAATAATGCTGCAAACAGCAACAACAATACCTGATAGGCGGGAATGATGGTTACCACGTACATGGGTATTTTTATCCAGAGCGAAGTGTCTGCATCTATTTTCAACAACTTAAATATCAATGCCTTTACATATACAGAAGCACTCCCTGTAATGGAAAACACCAACAGGATAAGAATAAGCTGAAAATTTGATTTTATCCCCCAACGCGCTTTTAGCTTTTTGAACATAACCTATATAATCACAAAATCATTAACGTTTCCAGTCGGTTCGTTTAATCCAATCGGCCAAAAATCTAGCGTTCTCGTAAGGTACATCGGGTAAAAAGCCGTGGCCAAGGTTTATTATCCAGTCCTGATTTTTGCTGCCAAAATTTACGTATGTGTTCAGGGTTCTTTCAATGCTGGCTTTATCGGAATACAGCAACCTCGGGTCGATATTACCTTGCAGTCCAATATTAGTATCCACCATTTTACGCGCCACCTCCATTGGTGTTTGCCAATCTATACTCAGGTAATCGCACATATCGGGCGTTATTTGAGTTATCCCTGTTCCAATATCTTTGGGAAAATAGATAAAAGGAATATTTTCCTCACGCACTGCAGCGGCTATTTTTTTAACGGCCGGAAAAAACAATTCTTTATAAAGTTCAAAAGGAATCAGCCCCGCATGTGTTTCAAAAAGCTGAAATACCTTTATACCACTTTTTATCTGCGTTTTGGCATAAATGATGGACAATTCGGTGATGGACTCCACCAGTTTTTTTATGGTTTCTTTATGCTGATAGATGTATTTGATGGTCTTGGGAAAATCCTTGCTACGCCCAATACCTTCGAGCATATAGCACAATACCGTTAAAGGGGCACCGCAGAAGCCTATAAGGGGAATATGGGCTGGCTTGGTAGCTACCACCTGCTTGATGACCTCGTAAATATAATTGAGTTTTTCCGGATCGGGATGCAATGCTTTAAGCGGATTGTCACGCTCAATGAGTGGCACATCAAATTCCGGCCCTCTGTCTGTAAAATCCAAACCCATTCCCATGGCATAAGGAATTACCAGTATGTCGGAGAAAAGTATGGCGGCATCCACTCCTAAATCATCTACGGGCAGCAGGGTAACCTTGGCACCCATCTCGGCATTTTGCATCATCTCCCAAAAGGAGTGTTTTTCCTTTAATTTTAAGTAGGATGGCAACACACGACCGGCCTGACGCATAAACCAAAATGGCGGTCGCTCCGTTTTTTCGCCTGCTAAGGTTTTAAGTAATATAGAGTTGTTCATTTTTTTAAATATCTAGTAAAGCGTTAATAGTTTACAGCTTGTATTGCTGCCCAATGCTTATTTTATCCACTGATCTGATTACTATGCACAGTAATACCGTTCATTAACAACGCATCAGATTAACTGTTCAAGCGCCTCTCGACTTTTGTCTATTGTTTTTTGTAAATCTTCGGTACTATGCGCAATGGAAACAAAACTGGCTTCGAACTGTGATGGTGCGCTATAAATACCGCCTTGCAAACCTAATCTAAAGTATTTAGCAAACCGTTCGGTATCGCATTTCATTACATCCGAAAAAGTGTTTACCTCCTTTTCACTGGTAAAAAACAAGGTAAACATGGCGCCCACCCTATTGATGACACCGGGAAAGTTCAGTTCGTCCAGGTTTTTTTGTAGTCCTGCGGCTAAAAAGGCAGATTTTTCTTCCAGCTCCTCGTAAAAACCTTCTGTTGTGTTCAGTAGTTTTAAGGTAGTTAATCCGGCAGCCATAGCCATGGGGTTACCCGATAGGGTTCCGGCCTGATAAACCGGGCCGTTGGGTGCTAGCATGTCCATAATTTCTTTTTTACCACCATAAGCTCCCACAGGCAATCCTCCGCCGATTATCTTGCCCATCGTAGTTAAATCGGGCGTTATACCCCATAGTTCCTGTGCACCTCCTTTGGCTACCCTAAAACCCGTCATCACCTCATCAAAAATTAACAAAGTACCATGATCGGTACAAGCTTTACGAAGTCCTTTTATAAAATGATCCGTAGGCTTTATCACACCCATATTTCCGGTAACCGGTTCCAATATAATGGCAGCCACCTGATCCTTGTACTGCTCCAACAAGCTGAGCACCGAATCCAAGTTGTTGTATTTAGCCGTTAGCGTATCGATGGCCGTTCCTTTAGTGACCCCGGGTGAGTTGGGTGTGCCAAAAGTAAGTGCTCCGGAGCCCGCTTTAATCAGAAAACTATCTCCATGGCCGTGGTAACAACCTTCAAACTTGATAACCAAATCGCGTTTGGTATATCCACGTGCCAGTCGCAAGGCGCTCATGGTAGCCTCCGTACCCGAGTTTACCATCCTAACGCTTTGGATGGAAGGCATCATTTCGCAAATCAGTTCGGCCATCTGGGTTTCCATCAATGTTGGTGCACCATAGCTGGTTCCATTTTCCGCTGTGCGGTGTAATGCTTCCACCACATCGGGATGAGCATGACCTAATATCATCGGCCCCCAGGATCCCACATAATCGATATACTCGTTATTGTCGATATCCGTAATTTTTGATCCTTGGGCACTTTGTATAAACAATGGGTTTCCTCCCACCGAATTAAACGCACGCACCGGTGAATTAACACCACCGGGTATATGTTTTATAGCCTCTTTAAAAGCGGCTTTGCTTTTATTTGTGTTCATATTTTTTTGTTTATAGGATAGAGGTTAGAAGTTAGAGATTGGAGCGAAGCGACATCCCGCAGCCTTTTTTTTTATTTTCTACGGGAAGTGGTTTGGAGCAACGCAACTTCCCACAGCATTGCGAGAAGAGTTTTAATTCAAGTCTATTTTCTAATTATCTATCTATTATTTAATTGTCTAATAATCTATTTCAACAAGCCCATCACATCCTGCGTGTGGTACGAGATTATCATATCTGCTCCCGCGCGCTTTATCGAAGTGAGTATTTCCATGGTTATTCTTTCTTCATCTACCCAGCCATTTGCAGCGGCGGCTTTAACCATCGAAAACTCGCCACTCACGTTATAGGCGCACACCGGCATGTTAAATTCATTTTTCACTCTGTTTATAATGTCAAGATAGCTAAGGGCAGGCTTTACCATAACAATATCGGCTCCCTCGATAATGTCCTGCTCCACCTCGCGTATCGCTTCATTACTATTGGCCGGATCCATCTGATAAGTAGCTCTATTACCAAACTGAGGTGCGCTTTCGGCAGCATCGCGAAAGGGTCCGTAAAAAGCCGAGGCATACTTGGCCGAATAGGCCATTATGGGCATGTGCTCAAACTTATTACTGTCCAATGCCTGGCGGATAAACCCCACACGTCCGTCCATCATATCACTGGGTGCTATCATATCAATACCGGCCTGCACCAACGAAACGGACTGTTTACCGAGGGTAATCAGAGTGGCATCGTTATCCACATCCCCATCGATTATTGTTCCGCAGTGACCGTGCGTTGTATATTCGCAGTTACAAACATCGGCTATTAAAAAAAGTTCGGGTACGGCTTTTTTAAGGGCTCGGGCCGCCTGTTGCACTATTCCATTCTCATGGCAAGCCACCAATCCATGCTCATCTTTATGCTCAGGTATGCCAAACAACAGAACAGACTGCACACCGTTTGCATAAAGCGCCTTGCACTTTTCAACCAACAAATCAACCGACAGCTGATAATTGCCGGGCATAGATTTAATGGGATTTTGTACTCCGCTTCCGGGTCGTACAAACAAAGGCATAATCAAATCGTCGCGTGTTAAGCGGGTTTCTTTGATCATATTACGCGAGATCTCATTTTTGCGCAGTCGACGAAGTCGTGTTATTGG
Organism: Saccharicrinis carchari; assembly: GCF_900182605.1. Lineage (NCBI taxonomy): Bacteria > Pseudomonadati > Bacteroidota > Bacteroidia > Marinilabiliales > Marinilabiliaceae > Saccharicrinis > Saccharicrinis carchari. The sequence continues at coordinate 30,253 of NZ_FXTB01000010.1, read as the reverse complement.
AAAAGCCATATTGTATTTTTTGATGATTATATGTTGAGATTAGAGATCAATAAGTGGATCGCTTATTCGTTTTTTACATGAGACGATTCATCCAGTTTATTGTTCTTATAATATTTTACTATCGCTTCGGCTATACCATGCGATGTAGGTTCGTTTGATACGGCCAAGGGTGTAATGCCATGGGCTTTTGCGGCCGATGCGGTTGTGTGACCGATGCAAACAATTCTTAAGTCATTGGATTCAACCATAGCATATAAATTTTTAAAAGCCGACGGACTGGCCAGTACAAGCATATCATAATCCCCCTGCTTAATCTTTTGGAGCAAGTGATTGTCCATATCTTCGGGTACGGTATTCTTATATAGATTAATGCGTGTAATGTTGGCTACTTCGGCTACCCGTTTTGTTAATTGGTTGGGCGATAATGTTCCCGTTGCCCAAATAACTTTTGCCTTTTTTCCTTTCAGATAGGGAATAAACCTATCCGCAAATTCGCGCCCGGTTTTTGCTTTGGCATCGAATTCAATAGGTAAGCCATAACTCCTGATGAGTTCCGAAGTTTTGTAACCGATAGAAACGATTTTTAGCGAATCCATCCAATTTCGGAAATTATCATGCTCTTTGGTCTTTTCATAAAAAAATCGAAAACCATAGGCACTGGTAAAAGCGATGTGTGTATATTTTTTGTAATTGTTTAACAATTCACATTCCTTTTCATCGCATTCCGACTCCGAAAGTTCAATCATAGGCAACTCCAGAAGGCGAGCGCCATATTTTTGCAAAATATCAGCCAGTTCCTTCGATTTTCCATAAGGTCGGGTTGTGATAAAACACTTTCCATTCAATAAGGTCGATGCATCTATTCCGCTCAAATCAGCCATTGTTACGTACTTCGTTTAATATTTCGTTGGCTCCTCTTTCCACCATTATTTGGGCCAGATCCTCACCCAATTCTTTGGCTTTGATATTTGGCCCACTCATACATTGTTTTAAATAATTAGTGCCGTCAAGTGATGATACGAAACCTGTTAACTTAATAATGCCATTTTTTACGCTGGTGTAAGCTCCAACGGGCACCTGACATCCTCCTTCGAGGTAGCGCATAAAAGCTCGTTCGGCAGTTACCGATTGCTGTGTTGGGATATGGTTTATGGATTGCAACAGCGTGTTTACTTGTTTGTCGTTGGATCGTGTTTCAACAGCAATGGCTCCTTGAGCAACTGCCGGTATAAAAACAGTAGGTTCCAGCACTTGTGTTATATATTTTTCCAAGCCTAATCTTTTTAAGCCCGCCGCCGCCATCACCATCGCATCGCAGTAACCCTCTTCCATTTTTTGCAATCGGGTACCCACATTCCCCCGAATATCAACGATCTGGAATTCGTTATTTATTTTCTTTAGTCCGGCCACCCTACGTAAACTCGAGGTGGCAATTTTATGTTTGTTGGTAAGTTCGTTCAATTTGAGTCCACTCCTACTTACCAAAACGTCCCTGTAATCGCCCCGCTTCAAAATGGCTCCAATGGCAAATTCGGCCGGTAATTCCGTAGGGAGATCTTTTAAACTATGCACGGCCATATCTATTTCACCAGCCAAAAGTGCCAATTCCAGTTCCTTGGTAAACAACCCCTTACCTCCAATTTTTGATAAGGCCACATCTAAAATCTTATCTCCCTTGGTATGTATTATTTTTATTTCGATAAGCATCTTCGGGTAGGCACTCCCTAACTCATCTTTTACTTTATTGGCCTGATACAATGCCAATTTGCTGCCTCTGGTGCCAATTATTATTTTGTCCAAACTCATTCGTGTTTTGCGGATGCATTGTTAAACTTAAATAACTGATCGATAACATCTAAGGAAGCTGTTGAACTTCCGTTATCGGTAACCTCTTTTAGGTTTTTAATAAGATAGCGTATATATTTTTGGGTGAGTAAGCCGGTATATTTTTCCAGTTTTTCGCAACCATGCTCACCCAAATGGTTTCGATAACCTTCCATTTCGGTTGCAAAAACCTCTTGCATATTGGTAGTTATGGTATTGATTACAGGGCGTAGGGAACGACTGTTAAGCCAGGCCAGTGATTCCTCTACCAGCTCGGAGATTATCACCTGGGCATTTTCTACGCTTTGTTCGCGCATTTCCTTATGCTGATCTAAAATGCTGTGCAAATCATCTACACAAAATAAGCTCGTATTGGGTATGGCGGCTACCTTAACATCAATGTTACGCGGTACCGAGAGATCAATAAATAATTGTTTTTCACCGTTACGCAGCTCAGCAGATATCTCTGCATCCTTTTTGTCAATCAGATATTTACCTGCATCTGTAGCTGTAATTACAATATCTACTTTGTACAAATACTCTTTGTAATTATTGAAAAGTACAGGCGTAATCCCATTTTTCTCTGCTATATCAAGGGCTTTTTTATCGGTTCGGTTGGTTACATATATATCCGTCACTCCTCTTTTTTGCAGTCCCCTAATAGAAAGCTCTCCCGTTTCGCCGGCACCTACCACTAATACACTTTTTTTGGTAAGACGAGTAAATTCCTTGGCGCATAGGTCTATGGCCAGATAACCAATACTCGTGGCTCCCTGCTGAATGGCTGTTTCGGTACGTACCCTTTTGCTGCACTCGAACGATTTTTGAAACAGACGCATTAGAACAGCATCGGTTAAATTGGCTTCGGTGCTATATAAATACGCCTTTTTTATTTGGCTCACAATCTGATTTTCGCCAATAACCAATGAGTCAACTCCCGAAATAACTTCAAATAGATGATGGATCGCTTTTGATTGAGAAAAATGATAAAAACAATTGTGATAATCTTTATCTATCTTAAGATAACTATGTAGCTTTTTTAGCAGCACCGAGCGAATTTCGTCGGCATTAGCTTTGTGATGCGAATAAAACATTTCGGTTCGATTGCAGGTAGCTACAATTACAATACCCCTAAGATCCGGGTGGCTTAAAATATGCTCTGATAACGGAATAATATCGCTTTGTGCAATAGAAAATAAATCCCTGATATCCAGAGATGCTGTTTTATGGTTGATACCCAATACACCTACCATGTAATGTAAATTTTATGATGTTTTGCTTGCATTGATAAATTAGTGTTGTAAACAGGGATATCCTTACATTTACAACAGTGAATCTATGCAAAAACAGGTGGCGGGCGCGAAGAAAAGGTGTTTGGTAATTTAAGATAGTAAAGCAAGGAGCAGAAGTGTTCCTGAGCTTTTATGATTTCAAAAATATCGAAGTTAAACTTAACTTTTTGATTGGTAGTACCTGCAATAACGGTTTCTTCGCAACAGCTGCGACTCCAATAATAAGTATGTTGTTGCTGCAGGCATGCATTGCTTTTTTCTTTCGTTTGAAAAGCAATTTGCTTTGCTTGCTTGTCCGTTTGCTCAGCTTGTTTTTGCTTACAATTTAAAGCATACGCTCCATAGCCAAATATATATAATGCGGCCAGCAACAAATACGTTAGGTGTGTAGAAAACAATCCGATTAAAACCACAATGCTTATTAAAATTTAAAGTTCAAATGTAATATTTACATTTGATTTTATCAACCCCAACATTTTTTCTGCTGTTAGGTGTAAAATTATTTATCGGCCAATTATTCCTTGGCCAATTACCGGACGGCTCTATTGGCGTCTATCCTGGCACAGAACCGCCCGTTGTATATTTTTTTTAAACAATACGTTAGTCCTCGAGCTTATCGAGCATTTTTATTTTTTCCTGCAGTAATTGGATGTTATGCTTGCCGGTTTCTATTTTATGCTTAAAATCTTTAATAACCGATTCGGCACTTTTACTTTTGGCAAAGAATCCAATATTGTTTTCCCACACTATAATGTCGTTTTCCAATTGCTTGAGCTTGGCCATCAACTTATTACGCTCTTGGTATAACTTATCGTCCTGATGGCCCGACTGTTTAATATTTTCCAGCTTGTTTCTGAACTTTTGTACATTACGTTGGTACTCATCCATGTTCAGGGCATCAAAGTGCTTATTTATCTCATTCCTAAACTCTTGATTTATCCTATCCTTGTCTTTGTAAGGAACATGCCCTATTTCCATAAACTTACGCTGATATCCCTGCAATAGTTTAAAAGTATCCTCGTTGTCGGGCAAATTTTCAAAGGCTTTTAGTTCATCAATAAGATCCTGCTTTTTTTTCAGGTTATCGGCTTGCGAATCATCAATTTTACTAAAAAACTTGCTCTTATTATCGAAAAATGCATCGCAGGCCGTTCTAAACCTATGCCAAATGGCATCCGATTGACGCCGGGGCACTGGGCCAATTTTTTTCCACTCTTTCTGAATTTTGATATATTCATCGGTCGTTTTTTTCCAGTCTGTGCTTTCTTTCATTGCCTCGGCTCTTTCGCACAGTTCGGTTTTCAGCTTCAGGTGTTCCTGCTGTTTGTTTTTATACGATCGGAAGAACTCCCTTTTGTTTTCGAAAAATTTATCACAGGCCGTTCTGAATCGCTCATAAATTTTATTGTTGTCCTTTTTGGGTGCAAAACCAATGGTTTTCCAGGCCTGCTGTAATTCAATCAGTTTTTTACTTTTGGCCTCCCACTCTTTAGGCGAATGGGCTGACTGTAAAACTATTTCTTCGGCTTTTTCGCACAATTCGGTTTTTAGCCTCAAATTTTCCTTTAGCTGTCCTTTTAAGCCTTCGAAGTATTCCTGGTGCTTTTGATTTATGGTGGTGGTAGCCGCCTTAAAGCGTTCCCACAACTCATCCTTTACCTCTTTGGGCACCGGACCTATTTCGCGCCATCTGTCGTGGTATTTTTGTAATGTTTTAAAACTATTTACAACCGAACTATCCTCCAACAACTTTTCGGCCTTTTCGCACAGCCCCTCTTTAAGCTCCTGGTTTTTTTTCAGATCCAGATCCCGCAGTTCCTTGTTTATTTTAACGTAATTGTAAAAGTTTTCGATGTGCAGATTATAGGTATCCCAAACATCCCTCACTTTGTTTTGCGGTATGGGGCCTATGTCGTGAAATTTTTGCTGCAATGCTCTAAACTCGTTAAATGTTTCGTTTAACGACTCCTGTCGGTTAATCAAGTTTTTGATGGATTCAATAACCTCCATTTTTGCCGCCAGATTTTTATCCTTTTCACTCTCGAGTTTATGAATATAACCGGCTTTTCTGTATCTAAAATCTTTAAGCAGCTCTTTAATTTCTATTTCAAAATGATCCACGGGCGGTGCAAAGTTCTCTTCCAGCTCACCCGATTCCAGGAACTTTTTCTTCAGCTCTTCCACCTCCTCGTTAAACTGCTTGTAAAAGCTTGCTTTAATATCTTCCACTTCCTGTTTAATCACAGGCACCTCAAAGTTCTTAATGATAGTACGCAGCCGGTTTACTAATTGCTCGCGCGAAAGAGACAAAAGATCTACCTTATCCAATTCAGGTTTTTTTTCAGCTGTATCCGGCTTAGTTTCTTCATTCGTAGTTTTGGCCGAAGTCTCTTTTTCTAGAATAGGGCTCCCTTTGGGTTTATTTTCAGATTCTTCAGATGCTCCTTCGTCTGCACCCGTTTTTCCTTCAACTGTTTCAACCGTTTTCTCACCGGTTATTTCCTCTGGAGCATTCTCAAGTAGGGTTTGTGACTCCTCTACCAATGCCTGTGTTTCTTTAGCTTGCTCTTCTTCAGGCACAACAATTTGTTCTTTTACCGATTCTAGGTCTCCACCTGTAACGGTTTTTACTTTTTCTGTATCATTGAGGTTCTCACCAGCCACGCTTTCCTTATCTGTAACAACGCTTGCAGCTGTTTCATCACTCGTATCTTCCCCATCTTTAGTTGCTGCATTGTCCGATTTGGCTTGGCCATCCTCCTCTTTTTCCGGGGTAGCAGCATTCGGCGTTTCATTATCATTTTGTCCTGCATTTGACACTTCAACGGTACTATCTTTTAGCGCGCCCGATTCATTATCGGTGGCTTTATCCTTCGTATCTTTAGGGTTTTTCTCAGGCACAGAAGTCGCTTCTTCCAGTTTGTCAACTGGCGTTGCATCATTTTTTTTCAATTCTTTTTCCTCGTTACCGGCTTTATTCAGATCGTTAGCTTCCATCAGCATTTAAGTTCGTGGTTCTTACATCTCTTGCACATGCAAGAAACAATTGATTTAATTATTGTACGAATATATCACATATCCCTAAAACGTCAAATTATTTAGCTGATTAATCCTTATTGGTGAACTGTATTTTAACTTATGCCATCGGCAAATGATTATATTTGCACTTTAAAATTAATACCATATGCGCATAGATATATTAACCTTGTTTCCGGAAATGTTTCAAGGTCCGTTTAGCGAGTCCATCATTAAGCGTGCACAGGATAAGGGTGCAGTAGAAATCCATTGTCACAACATCAGGGATTACTCAACCAACAAACATAAAAAAGTGGATGATTATGCCTTTAGTGGGGGAGCCGGCATGGTAATGAGCATTGAACCCATAGCTATTTTAATTGAAAAACTCAAGGCAGAGCGGAATTACGACGAAATAATATATACTACACCTGATGGCAATACACTAAATCAAAGCATAGCCAATCAGCTATCCCTAAAAGGAAATCTGATGATATTGTGTGGCCACTACAAAGGAGTTGACCAAAGGATAAGAGACCATTACATCACAATGGAGCTGTCAATAGGGGATTATGTTTTAACCGGAGGAGAACTGGCTGCCGCCGTAATAACAGATGCGGTGATTCGTTTGATACCCGGCGTTATATCCGACGAAACATCAGCTTTAACCGACTCGTTCCAGGACAACTTATTGGCACCACCTGTTTACACGCGCCCGGCAGAATTTAAAGGTTGGAGAGTACCCGACATCCTTTTATCGGGTGACACAAAAAAAATTGAAGCCTGGAAAGAACAACAGGCTTATGAAAGAACCAGGCAGCGAAGACCCGATTTATTGAAATAGACCCCCAAAACCAACATATAAGACTGGATTATCCTATAACTTATCTTTCATTATTAGCAAATATAACCACAAGGTGCACAAGGACAACACAACGTTCCCAATGTTTCTTCGTGTCCTTTGTGCATCCATTGCGCCCAATGTGGTTATTTTTTAAAAGAATAGTACTGAAAACCCAAAGCCTTACATTTACGCTGGAGCTTCAGCGCCAGCACCCACCTGGCGAAGCACTCAGCCTATGCCCTACCCTGTCGGCTTTGCCAGGTATAACCGGCTGTATTTTTTTTATTAGGCATTGCAAGACTTAGCAGCAAAGCCACAATTACCGTAACTACCATACTCACAAAACCGTACAATAAAAACGAAAGGGCAGAATGGTTTTGTACAATCAGGAGGACAATAAAACCGCCTACCACACCACCCAGGGCAGCATATCCCGAAATGCGAGGAAAGAAAACACCCATCACAAACAATGCACCGAGTCCTCCGGTCAGTAATCCCAGGAAGGTGTTGAACTGATCCCAAAGCGAGGCAATATTCCAGGTAGCCAGCATCAGGGCCATCATAATACCGAGCACGCCCACAATAATGCCGGACCAACGGGCTACCGCCATGTTTCGATGTACCGTTATCTTTTTAGCAAGCACTTTGTAAAAATCTGAAGTAATTACCGCCGAAACCGAATTAATATTGGACGATAAGGTGGACATGGCAGCAGCAAAGATGGCCGCAATCAACAATCCGGCAATACCGGCTGGCATTTGGGCCACAATAAACTGCGGAAAAACAGAATCGATATTAGGATTGACCACCGCCATGTGTTCGGGATTTGAGGTGTAATAAGCGTACAAACCTGTTCCCAGCAGGAAGAAAATGATGCTCACCGGAATACTCAGAAACCCGTTGAGCCATATACTCTTCGCGGTTGCTTTTTCATCTTTGGTGGTCATATAACGTTGCACAACACTCTGGTCGCTGGTATACGAAATCAGGGTATTGGCTAAGCCACCAATCACCACTACCCAAAACACGGGTTGGGTAAAATCGAATCGGAAATCGAAGGTGTGGAACTTATGATGTTCGGCAGTAATATCTATAAACCCACCTAAGCCCCCCTGGACCCCGGCCAACATAAAGGCCAGTGCTATAAATGCTCCTCCAACCAAAATGAATCCCTGGATAACATCGCCCCACACAACGGCCTCCATACCACCACTGGTACAATAGATAATGGTAACCACGCCCATAACGGTGATAGCGAGGTAAATATTAAATCCGGTTACCGCATTCAATGCCAGCGAAGGCAGAAACAGTACGATCGCAATCCGGCTCACCATAAAAAACACAAACAAAGCCGATGCGAGCCAACGCACCGAACGATTGAAGCGTGCTTCGAGATATTGGTATGCCGTATCGAAATTAAAACGCCGGAAAAAAGGTAAAAAATAGCGGATAATAATGGGAGCTATAGCAATAATGGCCAAATTAAACATAAACATACGCCAATCGGTAGCATACGATTTGGCCGGAATGGCAATAAAGGTAATGGCACTGAGCGTAGTTGCAAAAATACTGATACCTGCAGCCCACCAGGGGATTCGTCCACCTGCTTTGAAAAAATCATCGGTACTGTTTTCGCGTTTCATAAAATAGAATCCAAGCAACAACATGCCGATAAAATAAACACCCAGTACCAAATAGTTAAGCCATCCGAAAACCGGCTTTACCGAAAACCGGAATTCCTGCAACATGGGAGTTCGGATAGCAGGCTTAATTTCACCACCGGGTACAAGCAGCGAACCGTCCCACCAAACCGAAGTAGATACAGCCACAGGTGTTCCTTCCCAGGCTCCCGCGTTGAACCAAACATCGGTAACGGTATTGTAAATTAAAATTTTTGAGTTAAACCCGGTATGGTTAATCCACAGCGAGTCCCGTGTAGCACGAGCCTGATCATCCCCGTTTTGCATCCGGTTTATTGCTGCCTCAACCTGGTTAAAAGTAGAGCCGGAATCCCCGCCCACCAAAATCACATGCGAAGCACCAACCGGACTGGCGGCAGCAACGGCCAGAGGAATTGAATGTCCGTCGGAAAGACGGATATCCCGCAGTTGTTTCCACGCTCCAGCAGAGGGACGATAACAATACACCTGTGCGTAGAATTGCGTGGTATTGGCTCCCGCTGCTTTGGCACGACCACCAAAAACAAAAACGCTCACCTCTTCCCCATCCATCTGGGCAACGGCTGATGCACCGGTCACCGGCTTAGGAAATGCATTTAAAGTCTGCCACCCGGCGGACCAATTAGACGCATCCAATTTTAAAAACTGATTGCTGGCACCCATTGCGCTTTCGCCCCCAACCACATAAACGGTATTGCCGATAACTGTTGCTGCCGCATTTTTTACGGCAACAGGCAGCTCAGGTAATTGCTTTAATTGGATCTGATTGTTTATCCAGCTAACCAAAACCACTTGTTTGCTTATGCCCGAAGGCGTTTGACCCCCCAGACACAACAAGCCCTCGGGCAGCATAACAGAAGCTCCTTCGGCAATGGCATCAGGCAATTGAGCATGTTGCACTTGTTGTATTTGCCCATCCACGTCCCGTTCAAAAACAAGGACAGCATCGGAAAAATATTTTTGACCGCCCTCCCAGGGTTTTCCCTCGGGAAAAGCTGATCCCCCGGCAAGTATCAAGGCATTATTATGCACCCCTACAAAAGCTCCTGCCACGCCTTCGGGGCCTGCAATCTGTTCCACATCACCCAGCAGGTTTTGGGTGTTTTGCTGAATATTATTAATTTGCTCTTCGGCCTGAATCGCTCCACCCCAAAGGCCAAACATTAAGAGAAAGGCAAGTGCCATCTTCCTTGTCAAGCTATATGTCAGCCTGGCAGTTTGTTTATTCCGTTTCTGATTTTTTCTCATCTGTTTATAAATTAGCAAAACCGTGATAACCAGCACAATTTTCAATCATCATTCTGAATGACCTAATTATTTGCTCCGGCCACGCCGGTTTCATTATTTTAGTTTTTCCAGCGTTTGCCATACTTGATAAAGTCCACGAGGCACATGAAAGCAACCCTTCCACTTTCCACCCTTTAACGGCAATAAAACTTCGCCGCGGCGGTTCAGATAACCAAACCATTCATCATGTTCCGGATCGGCAAAGTGCGACCAGGTATAATCGTGTACTTTTTGGAACCATTGCAGGCATTCATTATTCCCTGTATGTTTATACGCTTTAATAAGGCTAATAAGAGTTTCGATATGAACCCACCACAATTTCTGATTCCACTCCAATTGCTGCGGTGGGTGCCCTTTGATATCCAAAAAGTAATATATTCCACCGAACTCTTCATCCCAGCCGTACTTTAAGGTGTCGAGCATTATTTTCACCGCCTTTTGCATTAGTGCATCATCCTTACGGCGTTCGGCCAGGTCCATGATAAACCACATGGCTTCAATGGCATGTCCGGGGTTCATGAGTCGCCCATCAAAGGAATCGGAAAAACTTCCATCGGGTTTCACATTTTCCAAAATCAAGCCTGTGTCCGGCTGGTAAAACACTTCCATCACTTCGTGAATCACCTTGTCCATGGTTTGCTCCACCAACTCTTCGGGCAGCAGGTGTTCAATTTCGAGCGACAGGTTGCACAATATCATAGGCAGCGAAAAACCTTTTAGCGGACGGGTGCCATCAACCAGCTTGTTGTATTGCCCTTTGGGATTATTTTGTCGTGCCAGGATATTATCAAAAGTCTGCTTGGCCACATCGGCATATTGTTGCTTACCGGTAGCCCGATACAATTGCCCAAATGCCATCGTTGCAAAACAGTCGGAAAAAATATTGTAGGGTTGCACCAGGGGTTTTCCTTCGCGGGTAAGCGAAAAATACCAGTTCAATTGACCGTCATGACCATTGTCCATCAAAAAACGGGCACCATGTTCTGCCATTTCGAGCCATTCGGCCTTTTTCTCCACCCGGTTGTACAAGGAGGAGAACATCCATACTTCACGTGCCTGAAGCCATACAAACTTGTCGGTATCAAACACTTTCCCTTCTCGGTCGAGGCAGGTAAAATATCCTCCAAACTCTTCGTCCTTTGAGTTTTTCTCCCAGAAAGGAATCACCTTTTCCAAAAGTTCCTTCCGGTATTGTAATGCTAATTTTTTAAAATCCACACCCATGATTTTTTTCTTAAATTTTTGAAAATAACGCTTCCATATTTAATGCCCGAACATCGGCTTCAAATGCTTTATAAGCTTCTTTTGTCATGTTTTGCACCGGCGAGCGGAATTCACCACACTCCATTCCTACATAGCGCATATAGGCTTTTCCGGTGGCAATACCGCCGTATTTGCCCAACAAACGAATCATATCAATCGACTGCTGTTGCAACTGACGTGCTTCAGCAAAGTTACCTTTATCATAAGCTTTAATCAACTGGTGGTAGAGCGGTGCAGCGTAGTTAAAGGTACTTCCAACACCACCTCGGGCTCCCAGTACCAGAGCCGGCAATAGGTTTTCGTCACGTCCCCAAAGCATATCGTATTTTCCCTCCCGGTAACTCATACAGCTTAGGAAATCCATAAAATCTTCGTGCGTGTATTTAATGCCGGCAAGGTTAGGTATCATGGAATCTGCGGCTTGCAGGAACTCGTACATCGACACATTACAGCCCGTAAGTACCGGAATATGGTAAAAGTAAACCGGAAGCTGGGGCACCGCCTCTGCAATTTTGGCACAGAACTCAGCCAACTGCTTTCCACTGGCAGGCTTAAAGTAGTAAGGAGCTAAAATGGAGATGGCATCAACGCCCAGCTCTGCAGATGATACAGCACTAGCAATACTTTCTTCATACGAAGTTCCGCCTACCAGATTGATAACCTTTAATGCTTTGTCCTTATTTTGAGCCGTCCAGGCTGCGGTAATTTTCACTTTTTCATCATGCGAAAGAGAAACACCTTCGCCGGTCGATCCATTGATAAAAGCACCTGTAATTCCGTTTTTTTGTAAAAATTGGAAATAAGCAGGTATCTTATCAATATTCAATTTCCCATCGGCCTGCATTGGGGCAAACGGTGCCGCAATTAATCCTTCCATCTTTTTCATCCTTGTATTTTTTTGTTAAAATGTATTTTGTTTTTCTATGTAATCCTGATATTTTTGATTTTGTTACTTTTGTTCTCCGTTCCGCCGCAAAGTCACAATGCAGCTTTTATTTGGTTTGTAATGCGTCGGGATAAGACTATTAGAGAATCCCCGGGTTAAAACCCGGTGTTATTCAATGGCAACTCCTCCAATGTTTAATCGACTTCATTTTTTTTTAAAACTCCAAAGGAGTTAGCCTTTTGTAGGTGACTCCCCATTAGCTGTTTCCGATACAGCATACTCCCTTAGGTTTTAAATTCCCTGCTTATTGTTTTAAACAGTATCGTTCACAACCAATAGTCACCTATAACAAAGGTCTTATTATTTGGGCCCATAACATGTAGCCTGCCCCGGTAAGGTGCAGGCCGTCATTAGTGTATTTTTCGTTCATCAGGTTATCATTTTCGTTTTTAAAATGCACAAACAAATCAACAAACTCTGCCGGATGATCTGCACACCAGTCTTGCAGGCGATCGTTAATCCATATAATGTCGTTTGTTTTTGAACAATGACCGCTAAACTTATTAAAAACCGGGTTCACGGGTAAAATGCTCTGCACATATACCTTTGTTTTTGGCGATTGCGTTTTTATGCGCATGGCTATTTCGCCAATATTCGCAACGATAGTGTCCTTACTGATGCCTCGGGCCAAATCGTTTACGCCGATAAGTAAAAATACTTTGGCCGGTTTTGATTCGGTCACTTCGGCCAAACGGTATAAAACACCCTCGGTAACATCGCCGCTAATACCCCGGTTGCGAACCCGCTTATTGCTCAGCAGCTCAATCCATTCGCCACCGTCGGTTATGCTGTTGCCCAGAAATATGATTTCTTTTTTGCTGTTGGGTAATTCCTCAAACAGGGTTTTGCGTTGATGATAATAAGTACTGAACCTATTGTCCTGCGCCAATAACTCCGCATCGAAAATTTGACAAAGAAAGGCCAGCAAAAAGGCGACAAGAAATTTATGGGATATTGCTTTCATGCTATATTTAATATATTTCAATTATAATTTTTGTATATCTAAAATCACTAATCTGCTATCGCGTCAAAGACCGGGCCGGCACACATCCTTTAGGTTTTTCTTAAAACCATAAATGGTACTTAATTAAAATGGATAATTAATCTGAAACGTTGACATGGGCACCCCATCCTCGTTTATCAGATTACCTTGCGAATAAGGTTTCCATCCGTATCGCACGCAGCTAATATCTCCTTCTTTATTTTCTATTATAATCGCATTACCTTTCAATGTAGCCTTAGCAGGATGAAACAATCCATCCGTACCGGCTACTTGCAATTCCCTCAGCGGCTCACCGTCGAAAGTACGTAACTCCTTTGTATTATCAAGGCTAATCCTTAAAGTTCCCTTGTGAGAATGCACGTTTTTAATCTTAATATTTCCGTGTGGTCTCTCTTCTTTCCCATAGAGCTGATGTAATGCCAAACGGGCAAAGCGTTCGCCAACAGGCTGCTTTTGGGTGGGATGCACATCCGTTTCGTCGCCCACATCGCTGGTAACTACCATGTCGGTATGGGGTATTTGTTGAGCCAAGCGCCTTTGGCTGTCCCGGAAACGAGGCCAACCAGGCCGGTTCAACGACGATAGTTGGGCAAAATAAAAAGGCAGATTTGGACGGTCCCATGCCCTTCGCCAGCTATCTAACAAGGCAGGGAATAAAACCTCGTGCAGCTCCACATTATGGGCATTCGATTCGCCCTGGTACCAGAGCACACCTTTTATCGGAAATCCAACCAAACGCCGGATACCCGCTTCATAAAGATAAGCGGGTTGATAAGGATGATGCTGACCTTTATTCGATGCTTGTTTTATGTTGATTGCGGCACGCTCCCGGCACCACATCATAATGTGGTCGTTGTTTTTCCAATCGTAAAGCATGTTTACCAGTGCCGGATTAAACTCTATGGTCTTTCTATCTATCCATGTTTCGGTTGGCGAACCTCCTACGGCCATCTGAATTAATCCTATGGGCACGTTTAGCTCAGCCTCCAGCTCACTGCCAAAATACCAGGCAATGGCCGAAAAGTTCGGCAAGGATTCTTTGTTGGCCACAGCCCATTGTCCTTGCAAATATTCCAAATTGTTTACTCCGATTAAGATAGTGCTGTCCCATGCCGTATTGTTTGTGGCTGCCAAGGATTTAAAATGCAACAAGCGTATATTTTGAGGGATTTGCTGTTTTAGGGCTTTGTCACCATTTGCCGATTGCTGTAACTGAAATTCCATATTGGATTGCCCTGAACAAAGCCAAACCTCCCCAAACATTACATCCTTATAAACCAGTTTTTCGGAGCTATCCTCTATGATTAATGCATAGGGACCGCCTGCAGCCATTGCCGGTAATTCTACGCGCCATTTGCCATCAGCACCTGCAATGGATGAACGTTGCTTACCGTTCAGCTTTACACGTACCTTTTCGCCCCTATTGGCCGTTCCCCAAACAGGGATGGTGGCATTTCGTTGCAACACCATATGATCGCTAAATATAGCAGCGGGCTGTAAGCCACCAAAGTCTCCCGTCAGATGCTGATAGGCCAAATTGGCCATGATAGTAGCGCCCTCCTTAACAGGATGCAGCGCATCCGGAAAAAGGTCGGGGCGGGCATAAAGCGGGGTGTGCCAATCGATAAGGCGGGCGCCCGTATTTTTTGCCACCACCTCAATAGTCTCCTGTATTTGCCAAAACCAATCGCGCGTACCCGATTTAAAACGGGGGTGGGTATGGAATATGGGTGTCAACCGCCCAATCCACACTTCGGGAGTAGTGCCATCGGAACGTTTAAAACTTTGGATCAAAGCCATGTAATCGGAAATGAATTCGTCGCGGTAGTTAGGCCAATTGCGCGGGTCGGTATCGTTGAGCCCCAAAGATATAATGACAACATCGGGATGGAACTGCATTGCCGCTTCAAACTCCGGCTGCTGCATATAGGGGCGGTGCCCATTGCGCAAAAGGGTGGCGCCGCTCCTACCAAAGTTGCCTACTACATAATCATTGCCCAGCAAGCCTTGCAGTTGCGCGGGATAACTATTTTGTTCTCGATTTTCAATACCATAGCCATAGGTAACGCTATTGCCCACACACGCCACCTTGATGGGCTGAGCACATAAAGTGACGCCGAGGAACCAAATAGCAATAGTGGTGAGAAATTGTGATAGTTGTTTTATCATGATGTTATTGATGATAATGATTGTTGCATTAAAATATCAATTTACAATACAGATTGCGCTATTAATAGTAGTGGCTGAAGCCGATTGCCTACTACCACATACCCCATCCTAAAAAGGCGGAGTTAAAAATCTTTCCTATTTTATGTTTCGGTTAAAACCGATGTGCTTGATGAAACGAATACACGACATGAATGCCATGCCTAATTATAAAAAACAGAAAGCGTGATTTCAGATTTGTTTTATAAATTACGAAAATTACAACACACAATATGGGTTGTTACACATGTTTGGCTTTAGCCCACATCTTTCCTTACAATATCAAACCCATAAGGTTTTATAACTACGGTCGATAATCGCGCTTGGGCGAATACACAATGTTATCGAGGGCTTTATTGCCATCGGGGGTGACGAGGACCGCATTAAACATCCATTTTACCAATCGCACCTCCTTTGTTGTAAACTGGCCCACGGGCAGTTTCAATAATATTTTATTCCATCCCTTTTGCAAGGTAACCAGCTGCGGTTTTTGCCCCTCCCAATTCTCGTTTCGCAGGGCTATTTCGTTGGTTTTTTCTGCGTGATCGTTATCCCAAACGGGCGGGGACAGGGCAATGTCGTTCAGCCATATTTGGCTCTCTTTATAATCCCATTTACCCTGTGGCGGTGGCAGATCTTTTTCGGAGCGGGAATAATTTTGAAAACGTACCTGTAGGCCTGCTTCCTGTTTAAGGGGCGAATATACCCAGGTGTAGGCATAAGCCGTATGGTTGGGTTTGGGATCGGAATAGAAAGCAGGAATCAAAGTACCCCAAACATGCCGCAAATAAATCCCTGCACCGATGGCTTGGTGTGTTTTGTAGGTATTGCCCTCGTATTCGTATTGTAACTTCAGCTCCTCTTCAGGCGGAAACACGCTAGCCAAATCTCCCCCATTGGGGAAGGCATCGGTGATATGCCATTTAACATTAGTTTGCCTGATATATGGAAAGGGTTCGTCTTTAAACGTGCTGTGTTTATAATGCAGCAGCCTGTCTTCAAAATTTTTAAAGGATGTAAAATCGGCACTTCCCTCCGCTCCAATCTGCAAGCTTCGATCGTAAAAATATTGTTCCCGCCCGCCTTTCCATGCACTTTCGGCAAGGGTGAGCATGCTGGGGTAAAAACTATTGGTAGCCAAAATTTCCTCCACGGAATCTACGTGCCTGTCGTTCCAAAGGGCAACAATACTACCGGCTATATCGGGGCTGCCTTGTTTTGCTTTGGCAATACTGCTGTGGTACAAGCCCACTAAATCGGCAAAGGTATCGTAGTGGTTGATGTAATGCAGTCGCGAGTCAATGGCCGGGATGCCCGGATGCAGCTTTCCGCCTGAGCTCCACATTTGTATCATGTCTATTTCCCCGGTTTTATAATTCCAGCCGGGGTTCCAGCTGATTACCTTTTTACCGTGAGCGCGGATGTAGGCCACCATTACCGGTACAAAATCGGGGTTACTAAAACGTACCTCATCGGTACCGATATGCAGGTAGGGCACATCGGCAAAAATATCACCTATTTCGTCAATCAATGGTCGCAGTAGTTGCATGCCTTCGGGCGATTGCATATCATGACCCAAGGCACGGGTAAAAGCAGCACTGTGGCCGGGCATATCAATTTCGGGTATCAGCAGTACCTGATGCTCCTGGCAGAATTTCACCAACTCTTTGGCTTGCTCAATGGTGTAATACTTGCCCGGTAAGCGTTCAAAATTGCTGCTATCGGTCAATTCGGGATAAACTTTGCTTTGCAGGCGCCAGCCAATATCTTCGGTGAGGTGCCAGTGGAACACATTGATTTTAAACTGCGATAGCAAGGCGATTTGTTTTTTCAGTTCTTCAAAGGGTAAAAAGCCCCGCCCCACATCGTGCATGAAACCGCGGACACGGAAAGCCGGCCAATCCACTACTTCACATTCGCGCAGCATAAAGCCATCCGCGGCGGCAATTAATAACTGACGGAGTGTTTGAACAGCCCAATAGGCACCCTGTTCCGAAACAGCTTCTATATTTATTTTGCCATCGGCTACCGTTAATTTATAGGCCTCGTTTTGATTTACTGTGGTTCCCTGGATCCTGTCCACATAATTCAGACGCAACTTTGTTTTGGACTTACGCTTTACATTCAATCCTATATCGCCTATCCATGATGCAAGCTGCTCCTTGTGTTTTTTGGAGGATATGGAAACATCAGCCACCGTAACCCAATGGGAACCGTAGCTAATTTTTTGGGGTGTGGGAAGTAGGTGGGGAAAAGACTCAGCGACAACCATAAATGGGGAAAAGCTAAGAAGGAAAACGATAAATAAAATGAACGTATGCTTATATTTCATGGTAGATGATTGTTTAAAGTATGTCACTAATTAAAACGATATAATTCTCATCATTTCAAAGACAATACAAGGTTAATGCGTAAAGCTTGGGGTCGAATTATTGATCTCGCTTTGGTTTTTTGTAAGTATCCTTACCATCGGTTAACCACTCCAGGCTAAAACTCACGAATGGATTTTCCTTGTATCCATCTTTCTCGAAAAAGAGGCCTATGTCGCCATTTTTTAATTTAGTTAATGAGGAGTACGCTGACCCTTTTTTATAAATTGTTTTTCCTTTGGACCATGTAAGACCCTCATCGTAACTGATACGTACCGTCATTTTCTTTCTTCCCTTTTTCTTTTTTGCATTGGCAAAAAGCAAACGATTTTTCTGGTAGCCATCCTCAATAGCCGTGTAGCGTATTATGCTCGCATTGCATCCCGGATCAACCAATGCCGGTTCAGCTCGCGATTCCCATGTAGTACCCTGGTCGGACGAAACATGTACATACCTCATGCCTTTTCCGTTTACCCTGCTGTTGATCATCCATCGTCCGTCTGCCAGCTCCACTATTTTTGATTCGTTGGCCGGTTTGATAGGGGTATCGATAAAAAACCAGGATTGGCCATGATCGTCGCTACCAAACACATGCAGTCCGCTGTTTAGGTTGACCATGCAATGCAACAGTCGTCCGTCGCGGGTTTGGATACCTCTGCCCGAAGTAATAAATTTAAAATCTTTGTGCCAACCGGGCTTGGCTATCTGCGAGGTAATATCCTCCGGCTTACTCCATGTTTTACCATTGTCGGTACTTTTTGACACGTGCATATAATACACATCCCTTTCTTTGTCCAAATCCATACAGTTATAGAAAAGGAAGATTTCCCCGGTCACCTCATCCACGATCATGGAAGGGTCGGAGGCGGATTTACCCAACGGAAAGTCAACTATGGTTTCCATTTTACTCCACGTCTTTCCGTTGTCTTTGCTACGCCTTACAACAATGTTGATATCTTTATTCCTATTTAGGTCGTTACACGAGGGCACCCGTTCGTCCATGGCACAAATTAAATCGCCGTTGGGTGCCGTAACAATGGTTGGTATTCTGTAACAGGACACTTCGGGGTTTGTTGAAGCGTTAAACAGGTCGTGCGTTTCCTTTAGTCCTTCTTCAAATTGAGCATTATACTGCGCCAACAAGGGAAGTGATATGAAGAGGGGTAATAAAAAAATCAGGTTTTTCAATGGAGCAATTTTTATTGTATTAAATTAAAACAGATGACTATTCGCACTGCCCGATCCCATTAAACGTGTTGCATAATAATAACGACCATTATCCTTCAACCATGTCTTTTAAGATGCATTTGACTGATAAATTCGAAAATTTATATATCGCTTACCTGCCTGCCGCTGGGCCGGGAACTAAATTTGTCATGCTATTAGCACACGGTATTTATCCCGAGTACTAATAGCATGACAGTTTTTAACACGCATCTTATTTGATGTCGTTAATAATATCCGTGACGGGTACTTTCTGGAAAAACAGCTCCTTTACACCCTCGTACAGGATTCCTACCGTATTATCATCAACCATAGTAAGACAGGAATACCCAAAACCGCCGGTTTGGTTTAGCTCCAGCTCATAGGGCCAAGTCATGCCATCGTCCAGGCTGGCTTTAATGGTCATGTTGGTCCGGTGCTTTTTATTATTGGGATTGGAGAAAAACAGCACATGCTGTGTTTTACCGTCAATTTTTACAGGCGCACTGATAAAGCCGGCCATACAGTTGGGTTCGGGCAGAGCACTATTGGATGAAGGATGTATCTGCCAGGTTTTCCCCAAGTCCTTTGTTGTGGCCACGGCTCTTCCGTTGGTTTCTGATTTATCTTTGCGGTTGCGGTCGTCACGCATGTTCAGCATCAGGGTACCATCACTCAGGGTGGCTACCTGCGCTTCGGTGGTGTTGGATTTGGCACCTGTGCCTATGGTCCATGTTTGCCCCTGATCCTTACTGTACACGATGGTGGAATGACAAGTATATTGTCCACCGTCTAAGGCTTTCTCGCCAATATCGGCTTTAAACTGTGCCGGAAACACCAGCGTACCATCTTCCAGGGTGATACCCCGACCAGGCCCTTGCAGCAACAATTGCCAGGCCGGATCTTTTATTTGCTCCGTAATATTTATAGGATCAGACCAGGTAAGGCCGTCATCTGTGCTTTTAGCAATCATAAACTGCCCCGTTACGTCAGGTTTCATACCCGGCTGAGAAGCCCACCAGGCCATTTGATTATGGTCGTATCCACTGAGCCACAAGGCGGCTACCCATAAGGTATTGGTGGTATGATCGTATAATACACTGGGGTCGGTTATTCCGTTAAGCCTCTCGGATCTACCTCCCCATTCGCCCATATCCATAATCACCTGCATGGGCTGCCAGGTTTGGCCACCATCCGTGCTACGGCTCATGCCAATGTCAATATCTTCCTGCAAGTCCTTACTGTTGTTGTAGCGGTTATCATACACAGCTATCAATGTACCCGCACTTGTAGTTACGAGACCGGGTATGCGGTAGGTATCGCAGTTATCCTGTCCGGCGGCGCGTGTTACATTGCCCAATCGCCATGTGGCGTTATCATCGGTAAAGGATTGGCTTACCATTTTTTCGTTGTCGAAATGACATTCGATATTTTTGATGAATATTTTTTCGCTTATGCTGATGTCGCTGTTAACGCTCAGCGAAAGGCTAAATTTATTGTCGCCGTTTTTTAAGGCCTGTGTACCATTTATGATTATTGCTTGATTATTGACAACGGCTTTGCCAAATGCCTGTTTCTGCTCCCCATCATGGTATAAAAGCGTTAGCTCTTTTAACTGTCCCAGGGGGGTTGCCCCGGCAAAAGATATCTTTACAGCATTCAAGGCGGCAACGCTATCGCTTTGGATGTTGAACTCTAAAAGTTTGTTTTCGCTTTTTTCGACCAGCACGGGAACCCGCAGGGTTTGCACCGTTAGTTCTTTACTGTCGTCGAGCGTTTTGCTTGCGGTACATGCCCCCAGCAACAGGCTTAAGATTAAAAGGGATAGAAAGGATAATCGCATAATATGTATTTTTAAAAATAAGTTATTCGGCCTCCCCAAAAAGGGAAGGCCGAATAGATTGGAATGAGATAAGCCAATAAAGTTACACATTTAACATCCAACTCAGATGGCTTATAATAAGTAATAAACAAAAAACTTATTACCTAATTTTAATAGCTTAGTAACCTTCTGTTTGTACCAGCTGGTCATCATTGGCCAACATACTTTCTGATATAGGATAATAAATTTTGTAAGCTTCAGCCCCACTAAGTGCGTCAAGCTCGTCAAAAACAATACCGTCGCCTGCTCTTACCAAATCCCACCAGCGTTTTCCTTCGCCAATAAATTCCTTGTATCGCTCCTCCAGGATGGCTTTGGTATTTTCCTCTTGTGAGGCATTGACATATTCATTACCACTGAAATTATCGCCGTAAGCGCGTTCCCGTACTTCGTTTATCTCAGCGGATGGATCTTCGCCCAGGTTGTTTTTTGCTTCGGCCAACATAAGCAGCACATCGGCATAACGATACAGGGGCACGTTATTGTGGTTAAACCTTGAACCGTCATCGCCAATAATGCCCAAAAACTTTTTAAGTATAGCTCCGCTATAACTTGCTTCACCAGGTACAAAAGGAATATGCACGGCACCATCGGTGTACATTTTAATAAATGTGTTGCTTCTTTGGTCGTCCATATCATCCAATAAAATATTTGTTTTATCTGTTGGCCCAAACCTACTGGCACCATTCACAACCAAATCCCCTAAAGGTTGACCTGCAGCATCACTTAAAGGTGCAATATCAACTGCTCTGGCCGTAAACGAACCGTAAAAATTATCGGCCTGATCCTGCTGATAATCAAAGGCAAAGATAAACTCATTGTTAAATTCATTCCCTTGCCCCCATAGTTCATTGTAAGGCACCAAGGCATGACCACTCACATCATTCAATGCAGTTTTCGCTTCAGTAAAATCGGCATTTCCGCCTCCCAATACTTTTCCCGACCATAGGTAAGCATCACCTTTTAAAGCTAAGGTAGCTGGTTTTGACCAATAAACGTTTTTCTCGTTCCACATGCTATTATCCGTACCAAAGTATTCCAGTGATTTTGCAATATCTGCTTTAACCTGAGCCATTACTTCACTTTTAGGTGAGCGCGGTTTTTTTAATGTTTCCAGGTTCACTTCCAATAGCGGCTCCGTATTAATAGGTACATCGCCCCATGCCCTAAGCATCGTATAATAAACATGGGCACGCATACCATATACCTGTCCTAACAAGTGATTTAAATCGCCTTCGTTTTTAAAGGCTACGTTAGGGGCATTCTTTAAAAAATCATTGATATAATGTATCAATCCGTAAAAATTAGCCCAGTTACCAAAGGGTACATTTGTTGCACTAATATTGTTGTTGATTAAATCAACTTCTGATGGCGATTCAATGGTGTTACCGCCCCAAACGTCGGATCTAATTTCTCCCATCCGCCACAATGTATAGGCATAATCGCGATA
Organism: Saccharicrinis carchari; assembly: GCF_900182605.1. NCBI lineage: Bacteria > Pseudomonadati > Bacteroidota > Bacteroidia > Marinilabiliales > Marinilabiliaceae > Saccharicrinis > Saccharicrinis carchari. The sequence continues at coordinate 7,991 of NZ_FXTB01000010.1, read as the reverse complement.
CTTGGAAACTATCCCGATGTGGGCTGCCCTGGCCGCCTCTTCGGTATCCCAGAAGCCATTATAGGTCAATTCGCTTTCAGGCTGCATATCCAGCTCGCACGAGCCAAGCAATGTGACAGCCAAAAATAATATGATATATTTTATTTTCTTCATCTTTTCAGTATTTTATGATTAAAAGGTAACATTCACACCCAAGGTTAAGGTCCGTGGCAATGGGAATCTTCCGTAATCTATTCCACCACTCGGAGCTTCAGGCGAACTTCCGGAGAATCCATTGAAGTAGGCCAGATTAGTTCCCGTCAAATACAATCTTACATTACGGAAAGCATCGTTGGCAACTTTTCCACTAAGGTTATAGCTTAGGGTTACTTCCCTTAAGGCAAAATAGTCACCTTTCTCCCACATTCTTGAACTACTACTCGAAAGGGAGCCTTGGTCTCCTCCCGCTGCCAGGTGGTTTCTTTGCCTATCCACCAAAGTAAAAATCGGAATATTAGATGTTGGGTTGTCAGCTGTCCACGAGTCTCTGATTTCGAGCGGCCCGTTCTGGTTACCCTGCGTTTGGGCAATACCTTTAACCCTGCGGCCATTGATAATATAATGACCTACAGCAAAATCGGTTTTAACAAAAAGGTTAAAGTTTTTATAAGTTAAATCGGAGGTTATACCACCGGTAAAATCAGGTGTTACCCTACCTATTACTTTCCTATCCAGGTAATTTATCACACCGTCGCCATTCAAGTCTTTCCAGCGTGCATCCCCCAGGAAGCGTGTATCCTTTTGGGTAGCAAACTCAACTACCCTGCCGGCATGTTCGTCGATATCGGCTTGTGTTTGATAAACCCCATCGAATACATAGGCAGTAACCACGTCGTACCCTACGCGTTCTCCTTCTTGCAAACCACCGACATACTTGGTATCGCCGGTAGCAGGATCATAGATCTCCGTTCCACCTTGCCTATTCTTCTCCACATCATTAAAGGGTAGCTCTTTGGCAAAATTACGTACTGAATAATAGGTAAGCCCCATATTCCAGGTTAGTGCATCCGTTTTTACTACATCGGCATTCAACTGCAGCTCCAATCCTTTATTCCGTAGGGTTCCGTTATTGGTTGTTATCCCGGAGAATCCTGTCCAAAGCGGTAGCGTTAAATTAGCCAGTTTATCTTTAACATCTCTGACAAAATAGTCGGCCATAAGGGTAATACGACTGTCTAAAAAGCCAATATCCAATCCCATATTAAAAGTTGTGGAACGCTCCCATTTTAAATCGAGCAATGGTAACCTGTTGTTCACATAACCCGATTGCGTATCGTATACTGTTGTGGTTGCATAAGTTCCGAACACCCCAAAGTTAGATAGTATTTCAATATTACCGTTTACACCATAGCTGAGGCGAGGTTTAATGCTGTTTACAATAGAACTCACATTAGAGTCTCTAAAGAAATCTTCGTTATGTATATTCCAACCTATGGACACACCGGGAAAAAAATCATATTTATTGTTCCCCAATCGGGTGGCTCCATCGCGGCGGAAAGTTAAACCCAACAGATACTTATAGTCATAATCGTAATTTACTTGACCAAAAAAAGAAGCGATCTCATAGCCCGATCTAAATGAATATGGAATACCTGAAGCTTCAGACCCCACATTCATGGTATAAATTAAATCCGTTGGCGAAAGACGGGTTGCCGCGTTCATGCTAAATGTATTCTCTCTGAAATACTCTACCCCAACAAGTGCATTTACATTATGTACATCATTGAATCGTTTTCTATAACTCAACAATCCAGTAACCTGATTTCGCATTGTCCTTTGATGTGAAACAGCAGATCTTCTATCCGTATTTAATCGGCCCGAACTAAGGTATGCTTTATTAAACGACTCATTAGAGTTATTAATTGCAAAGTGGCTACCCCGAAGCGTTGCTGTAAAGTCATTTAAAAACTTATAATCCAATTGAACCGACCCTGTAAGACGCTGCTCAATGTTGGAACGAACAAATTTATCGCGATAGTAAAGCGGATTACCAAAACCTACATAGGTACCCGGCTGATACTCGTCGGATAGACTCCCGTCCGGATTATTGTTATAAATACGAGAGGTAGGCGCCAGACCTGCCGTACGCTGAAATAAGTTGTAATCCGTATCGAAAGGTAAGTTGCGATTGGAGTGGGCATAGATAATATTAGATGATACCTTGAAGTTATCAGATAATTTATAGGAAGCATTAAAGGTTCCGGAATAACGTTTAAAAGCAGAACCAAATACCAATCCTTCATCATCCAACATACCAAGACCAAGATAATAGGTTCCCTTATCGTTACCGCCGTCGAAAGACAGACTGTAATCCTGGGCATTGCTATCCTGATAAAACAATTCGTTCATTTTGTTCTCCTGATAAATCAGGGTTGAACCCGGATTGATAGGGTCTTCCATGGTTTGCCAACCTTCATAATCTAAGAGGTATCTGTTGGCGTCTGACAACACCATGGTGGTATAAATTGAATTGGTAGTGTTGTTACCTGTTGCTGCGGCATGAGCTCCTGTAACAAACTGATCGAGCCATGCATAACCCATTACATCCTGAGCGGCCCTTACCCCCAAGCGATTAAATTTTATATAGTCGGCCGCACCCAGGTACTCCATGGGATCGTCGCGGCGATAGTTGGTTGTAAATTTGGATCTGAAAGTAATGTTTGATTTTCCGGACTTTCCTTTTTTTGTGGTTACCAAAATTACACCGTTGGCAGCCCTGGCACCATAAATGGCAGTTGATGCGGCATCCTTAAGCACCTCCATCGATTCAATATCGTCGGAGTTTAAGGCGTAGAACGACCCGGGAACACCGTCAATCAATATCAAAGGTGAACCTGATCCGTCAAAATCGGTTCCACCGCGCACTACCAAAGTAGGCGTAGATCCCGGCTGACCGGTAGTTTGGGTTACTTGCAAACCGGCAATAGTACCCTGCAGCGCTGTTGCCGCGTTCGAGCGCGGAGCACTTTCGAGCACTTTAGTATCCAACTTTGCAATGGATGTGGTCATCTCGGCACGCGATTGTGTTGAGTAACCTGTTACCACCACCTCTTCTAATCTTTTCAGCTCTTCCTGAAGCACAACATTAATCTTCTGCTGATCACCCACCAGTACTTCCTGAGAAGTAAACCCAATAAATGAAAACACTAAGGTCTCTTCCGGGCTAGCATTAATTGAATAATTTCCGTCGAAATCGGTAATTGTGCCGGATGTAGTACCCTTAACCAATACGGTTACACCAGGAATTGGCTCTCCGGTCTGGTCTATCACAGTACCTGTAATCAGGCTTTGAGCGATTAGTCCGCTCCCTATCAACCAGGGAAGCAGCAGGATAAAGCTTATCCTTTTTTTCAATAGTCTCATTTTCATAATTGTTGATTTAATTAACTATAACTAACTTTTTCTCCTTTTATTTCACCTATAAATTTTGCCTTATGTAGGACATAAGACGCAACAAAAGTATGAAATAAATTTTTTTGTACAAATTTTTTTTACACTTTTGTAACACTTTTAAACATCTTGATATTTTATTCTATGCCTCTAAGTAATAAATTAAACATCCCAAAAATAGATTCGAGCAGCCTTGTGGACAAAGTAGAGGAAGCTCTAATAGATTTATTGATTTCGAAAAAATTGAATCCCGGCGACACCATCCCCAAGGAGATGGAGCTGACCCAAATGCTCGGCGTTTCGCGCACCGTAATACGGGAATCGCTGGGTCGACTGAAGAGCCTGGGTCTGATTGAATCTATTAAGCACAAAGGCACCATCATAAGAAGCCCTAACTTGTTGCACCAATTAAAAAAGAGTTTCATCCCCAACATATTGGATCAGGCAACTTTAAAGGATGTATTCGAGATTCGTCTGGTATTGGAAATTGGTATGGGTGATTTAATATTCCAACGCTTAAAAAAAGAAGACATCGAAGAGCTGGAGGAGATAGTCAAAGCCGAACCCAACACCCCGGAAGATATTCACTTTGAAATAGAACACGAGATAAAATTCCACGGTAAATTATATGAGATGTCAGGCAACCAGACCCTGATGGATTTTCAAAGTCTGCTACTTCCCTCGTTCCGTTATGTTTACGACTCGGAGCTGATTAACAGCCCCAGCTCCGATAAAAAATGGGTTTCGCACAGCGACTTGGTGGATATACTAAAAACCGGCACACCCAATAAATTCCGTAATGCTATGCGCAAGCATTTAGACAGGCATTTCAGAGGATATTTTATGGGAGCAAAAAAGGTTTAGGACGGTATTTGATGTGCGGTATTCAGTGTACGGGGAAAAGATGGAAGATGATTAGTAGGTAAAAGCGAGAGGCATGGAGTGGAGAACGGTTAGCGTAGTACATTGTGGCAAATTAGTAGTGAGTAGTGAGCTGGCGTTTGTTGCGTCGGATAATTGTTGCATTATTACTAAGCAACATGGTTTAGTAAAGAACAGAAAAGGCGCAAAACTCCACCATCTACGACTGGTATTTTTTACTCAGGGAGCAATAAAGCAGTAGTAAGTTGCAACAAGCTTTTGCACCTTATTTTTAAAACTTATCTTAGCTGTCTAAAATACAAATCACAATTCACAATTATGTCCATGATCCACAAATTAAGCCTTATCGTTATTATGGCAGTTGCTTTTTCTTGCACGCCAACAGGCAACCATTCGCCTATCCATTTAATTCCAGAGCCTTTATCAATAAATACCGATTCCCAGGGTGATTTTATGCTTGCCGTAAATACGGCCATCGTTATTTCAGATTCGACTATGCTGCCGGCTGCTGAACACCTGAAGGAAATATTAAAAACTGAACTGCCCATAAAATGGGATACTGAGGTAGAGAAAATTAAACCGTCAATTGTAATGCGTTACGATATAGCTCTGGATTCCTTATCGCCGGAGGGCTATATACTAGACATCAACAAAAAAAATATTTCCATAAGTTCAGGCGGCCCCAGCGGATTGTTTTATGCTGCAGAAAGCATCCGTCAACTGTTGCCTGCGCACAGCGAAACAGGTTCATCCGTGGTCTCTGTAATTCCGGGTGTCAAAATAACGGATGCACCACGCTTTGCCTGGCGCGGTTTGCATCTTGATGTCTCGCGGCACTTTATGCCTCTGGATTTTATCAAGAAGTACATCGATTATATGGCCATGCACAAACTCAATGTTTTCCATTGGCATCTTACCGATGGAATTGGCTGGCGCATAGAAATAAAATCGCACCCCGAACTGACCGACATTGGCGCCTGGCGAAAAGTTAAAGAAGGTAAACGCCCCTGGCAGGATTTTGAGGTCTGGCGCAAAGGCGACACAGAACCCAAATACGGCGGTTTTTACACACAGGAAGAAATACGCGAAGTGGTTGCCTATGCCCAAGACCGCTTTATTACTGTATTGCCCGAAATTGAACTGCCCGGCCACTCCGAGGTAGTGATGCAATGTTTTCCGGAATTATTGTGTACAAATACGCAAGGACAAGCATTAAAGAATACGGGCGTTTATTGTGCCGCTAACCCCAAAAGTTATCAACTGCTCGAGGATGTGATTGACGAAGTGCTTGAGCTGTTCCCCTCGGAATACATACATATTGGTGGCGACGAAGTAGCCAAGGACAACTGGAACAGTTGTGCCAAGTGCGGGAAGATGATGAGAGCCAACAATTACGATGCCCAGCAATTACAGAGTCATTTTGTGAACCACTTTGACAACTACCTCAAAAACAAAGGCCGCAAACTGATGGGATGGCACGAGATATTAGAAGGCGAACTGTCGCCCTCGGCATCCATCATGTATTGGGGAGGCCACGATGGAACGGCAGATGCTCTAAGGGAAAATCATCCCACGGTACTCACCCAGGGGTCGCATCTATACTTCGATCATTATCAAAGCCTGAGCGCACAAGAACCAAAAGCCTTTGGAGGTTTTGCCCCCCTTAAAAAGGTATACGAGCTGGAGCCGGTACCGGAAGAGCTGGAGCCACAATACACGCAAAATGTATTGGGCGTGCAGGCCAATTTATGGACCGAATATATGCCAACGCCACAACGTATCGAATACATGCTATTCCCGCGCATAGCAGCTTTGGCCGAGATTGCCTGGAGCGGAAAGTCCCAAAAAAGCTGGCCGCATTTCCGGAATAAGATGAACAGTATGCTGAAGCGCTATGATGCGATGGGGCTTAATTATGCCACGAGCGCTCTGCGCCCGGAGATCCGATTTGAACTGCAACAAGATAGCAGGCAGTTGAAAGTAACATTGAACACCGAGTTGCATACCGATATTTATTACACCACCGATGGGAGCGAACCCAATTTAACCACCGCAACATTATACACGGAGCCATTTTATTTAGACAAGGCAGTTACCGTAAAAGCAATTGGCATAAAAGATGGCAAAGCAACGGGTAAGCCGGAAATAAGAGAGGCCAGATTGCACAAAGCTATTGGATGCGAGATAGAACTACACTCCACACCCAACGAGAGGTATGCCGCACAAGGAGGAAGCACATTGGTAAACGCTGATTTTGGCGGTAACAAATGGGGCAATGGAAAATGGTTAGGCTTTTTAAACAAGGATTTTGAAGCTACCATCACCTTCGAGCAAGCCACCACCATTGAAAAAGTGGCTCTCAGCTGCATAGAAGAAACAGGCTCCGGCATTTATCTGCCCAAGGGAATGGAAATACAAGTTTCAATAGATGGCAAAAATTTTGAAACAGCCGGAACATGGTCATCTGAACGAAAGGGTGACATCGCCATAACGCCGGAAGTGATTAACGAAGAGATTACAGTAAGCTTTAATCCCATCCAATGCAAGTACCTGCGTATTAAAGCACCATATCATCAAATTAAAGATCAAGGCGTTTTTATGTTTATAGATGAAATAATTGTTCAGTAAGACAAAGCCTACAACTACCCAGTCTGCTTTTTCGAGCCTCATAATATACTCCCCGCCTTTAAAATGCGGGGAGTTAATATGGCTCAATAATGGAATAATGCTTTGCACGATTGAAAAATAATGACTGGAGTATCTGTGAATATTCCCCCTTTCCCAAAGGGGGTAGTGAATGTAGTTGCTTGATAAATACAAGTGCAGGGGGATTTTTTTGTAGATGAGAAGAGGCGTATTTCAATGAAAATGCCGTCTGTTATATTGCCCTAATCCACAACCACCCCGTCTGCTTTTTCGAGCCTCATAACATACTCCCCGCCTTTAAAATGCGGGGAGTTAATATGGCTCAATAATGGAATAATGCTTTGCACGATTGAAAAATAATGCCTGGAGTATCTGTGAATATTCCCCCTTTCCCAAAGGGGGTAGTGAATGTAGTTGCTTGATAAATACAAGTGCAGGGGGATTTTTTTGTAGATGAGAAGAGGCGTATTTCAATGAAAATGCCGTCTGTTATATTGCCCTAATCCACAACTACCCAGTCCCGCGCCTGACCCGTATATCCTTTATGATGCATATTGTGCTTTTCCAAACGCGACGCCAATCCATCGCAGGTATACCCGATGTAATATTTGTTTTTTGAAGGAGAATGCAGGATGTAGAAGTGGCAGGACATGAAACGCTTTAGCTTACTTAAAAAAGAAAAGGAAGTCATATTTCTATAACTCCCTCCTATTCCGTGGGCGATGAGGGATCCGAACCCCCGACCCTCCCGTGGTAAAATCCACGGGATGCACCCAGGCAAACAGACTAATCACCCTGTATCAATCTTAAAACCCTGCTTCTGCTTTTCCAGCCTTTTACCTCACGTTCGCGAGCATAAGCTTCCGTTTTGGTAGCATACTCTTCTGAATACGCAAGCACCCAGTCCCGCGCCTGACCCGTATATCCTTTATGATGCATATTGTGCTTTTCCAAACGCGACACCAATCCATCGCAGGTATACCCGATGTAATATTTGTTTTTTGAAGGAGAATGCAGGATGTAGAAGTGGCAGG